>JAXLWC010000079.1:0-25187 GCA_046328675.1 Anaerolineae bacterium | reverse complement strand
GTTCAGGTAGTAGAAATGGCAAATGCCATGTGAACTTTCATCCGTTTATTCCCCAAAGACTTGTGTCAAGGATAACACCCCTGTTGATTCTGCCCAAAGCGCCGAAGTCAGGGAACAATCCGCCTTGACATCATTCACCATTTTCTGATACTATGTCGCGCTGCAAGCACAGTACCCAACCTCGCTTAGAGGCAATGGACGTACTGAACCGAGCAAATGTGGCGAAAGCGCCTGCGAAATCAAGTAGCGGTGTAGCTCGCCATCAGGCAAGGTCTTTACGGGCGTCCTTTGTGTACGCCCGTTTGCGTGCTTGAGTACAGAACTTGTACGCAAGCATTAGAGCCTGACTACAGGTTATTGATTTCGGAGAGATTTATGCCCACTATCAATCAGTTGGTGCGCAAGGGGCGCAAACCGAAAAATTGGAAGAGCAAGGCCCCGGCGCTCCAGTACACGCTGAATGCGTATACGCAGAAGCGTACCCGTCGCCGTAAAGGCGCGCCGCAGAAGCGCGGTGTTTGCACGGTGGTCAGAACGATGACGCCCAAGAAGCCGAATTCGGCGCTGCGTAAGGTAGCCCGTGTGCGTCTGACCAACGGTATCGAAGTGACCGCTTATATTCCGGGTGAAGGACATCGTTTGCAGGAACACAGCGTCGTGCTGGTGCGCGGCGGCCGTGTGAAGGATCTGCCGGGTGTTCGCTATCACATTGTACGCGGAACGCTGGACACCGATGGTGTGCAGAACCGCAAGCAGGGACGCAGCCTGTACGGCGCGAAACGTCCGAAGGCTGGTGCTGCGGCAGGCAAGGGCGCACCCGCAGGTAAGAAGAAGTAACGGAGGCGCACAATGCCAAGAAGAAAAAGCCCCCCAAAACGTCCGGTTCCGGCTGATAAGAAGTTCAACAGCATCCATATCACCATGTTTATTAACCGCATGATGTATGGTGGCAAGCGCAGCGTGGCCCAGCACATTATGTACGGCGCGCTGGATCTGGTCGAGGAACGCGCTAAGCGTGACCCGATGGAAATTTTTGAAATGGCGCTGCGTAACGTGCAGCCCACCGTTGAAGTTAAGCCGCGCCGTGTCGGCGGTTCCACCTATCAGGTGCCCGTTGAAGTGCCGGGAGAACGCGGTGTGTCATTGGCGATGCGCTGGATTCTGCAAAACTCGCGCAGCCGTGGGGGTCGCAATATGACCGAACGGCTGGCAGGGGAACTGATGGATGCCGCGAATGGTCAAGGCTCCTCGGTGAAGAAGAAGGACGACACGCATCGTATGGCGGAAGCGAACCGCGCCTTCGCGCACTTCCGTTAGGCAGCACCCGGCAGTGAATGCCGGAAAGACAAAGTGATCTAAGGCGAAAGTACTGTACTAAACCAATGGCTAAAGACAAGAAACAACTCGATCTTACCAAAGTGCGCAATATTGGTGTCATCGCGCACATTGACGCCGGCAAGACGACGACCACTGAACGTATCCTGTATTACACTGGCATGGTTCACCGTATTGGTGAAGTCCATGAAGGCGCAGCAACCACCGACTACATGGAACAGGAACGTGAACGTGGTATCACGATTACCGCTGCCGCCGTCACCTGCTTCTGGCGTGATCATCAGGTCAACCTGATCGACACCCCCGGCCACGTCGATTTCACCGCTGAAGTGCAGCGCAGCCTGCGCGTGCTGGACGGTGGTGTGGTCGTGTTCGACGGTGTGGCAGGTGTTGAACCCCAGTCCGAAACGGTCTGGCGTCAGGCGAACAACTACAGCGTCCCGCGCATCTGCTTCGTCAACAAGATGGATCGCACGGGCGCAAACTTCCAGCGCTGCATCGACATGATGGTGGATCGTCTGGGAGCCAACCCTGTTGCTCTGCACATGCCGTTTGGCGAAGGTGCGGATTTCAAGGGTATTGTCGATCTGTTCTCGATGGAACTCATCACCTACGGCGATGACATGGGCACGGCGATTGAACGTCACCCCATTCCAGAAAGTCTGCGCGAAGAAGCGGAAACGCGCCGCGCGGAGATGGTCGATAAGATCGTGGAAAATGACGACTTCCTGACGGAAAAGTTCCTGATGGAAGAAGAAATCAACAACGACGAACTGATGGGTGCGCTGCGTGCAGGCACGATTGCTGGCAAAATTCACCCGGTAATCTGCGGTTCGGCATTGAAGAACAAGGGCGTTCAGTTGATGCTGGATGCGATTATTGATCTGCTGCCTTCACCGCTGGATATTCCCGCCGTGAAGGGTCACCACCCGAAGACTGACGAAACGGTTGAACGTCAGGCCAGCGATGATGAACCGCTGACCGGTCTGGTGTTCAAGATTATCACCGACCAGTATGGCCGTCTGGCGTTTGTCCGTGTGTACTCCGGCGTGCTGCGTACGGGCACTGGCGTGCTGAACAGCACCAAGGGACAGAAGGAACGTATCGGACGTATTGTTCGTATGTTCGCTGACCGCCGTGAAGACGTTGAAGAAGTCCACGCAGGCGACATCGCCGCGATCATCGGGCTGAAGGAAACCTTCACTGGCGATACGCTGTGCGACAACGACAAGCCTGTTGTGCTGGAGAAGATCAGCTTCCCCGAACCTGTCATCGAACTGTCGATTGAGCCAAACAGCAAGGTCGATCAGGACAAGATGGGTCTGGCGCTGCGCCGTCTGGCGGAAGAAGACCCGACCTTCAAGATTGAGGTGGACGACAAGCTCGGCCAGACCAAGATCAAGGGGATGGGTGAGCTGCACCTTGAAGTGCTGGTTGATCGTATGATGCGCGAATACGGCGTGAAGGCCAATGTGGGTCGTCCGCGCGTGGCGTATCGCGAAGCTATCACCCGTGCGGTGCGCATCGACACGACGTTCAAGCGGCAGTCAGGTGGTTCCGGTCAATATGCGCGCGTCGTCATTGAATTTGAACCGCTGACCGACGAAGAACGTGCCAAGCTGGGACCAGGTGAGGAACTGCTGTGGGTTGACGGCACCAAGGGCGGCTCAGTCCCGAAAGAGTTTATCAACCCGACGCGCAACGGCGTTCGTGAAGCGACTCAGGGCGGCGTGATCGCAGGGTATCCTGTGGTCAACCTCAAGGCAACGCTGGTCGATGGTGCGTTCCATGAAGTGGACTCCAGTGAAATGGCGTTCAAGATCGCAGGGTCGATGTGCTTGAAGGAAGGCGTCCAGAAGGGTGCCCCCGTCATCCTCGAACCGACCATGAAGGTCGAAGTGGTAGCGCCCGATGAATATACGGGCAGCATCGTCGGTGACCTCTCGGCGCGTCGTGGCACGATTACGGGCATGGAACCTCGCATTGGGGCGACCTCGATCCGTGTGTCAGTCCCGTTGAGTGAAATGTTTGGCTACGCCACGAACCTGCGTAATATGTCGCAGGGACGCGGCAGCTTCACCATGGAATTTGAGAAGTATACTATCGCGCCTACCAATATCGCTGAAGAAGTGATCAAGGGCGGGCGCTAGTAGAGGCGGGCAGGGTTCGTCCCCTGCTCACCTAATCGAAGGCACGCAGGGCACAGCCCCAAGTTAAGAAACTGAAGTCATAGTAAGAGGGAAAACATGGCTAAGGAAAAATTCGAGCGTAATAAACCCCATGTCAACATTGGCACTATCGGTCACGTTGATCATGGGAAGACCACACTGACCGCCGCGATCACCAAGACGCTGGCGCTGGCAGGCAAGGCCAAGAAGATGGCGTATGACGAAATCGACAACGCGCCGGAAGAAAAGGCGCGCGGTATCACGATCAACATCCGTCACGTCGAATACGAAACCGACAAGCGTCACTATGCGCACGTCGACTGCCCCGGTCACCGTGACTATATCAAGAACATGATCACTGGTGCGGCGCAGATGGACGGCGCAATCCTGGTTGTCAGCGCGCCCGATGGCCCGATGCCCCAGACTCGCGAACACGTTCTGCTTGCCCGTCAGGTGGAAGTGCCGGCGATGGTGGTCTTCCTGAACAAGGTTGACCAGATGGATGACCCGGAACTGCTGGAACTGGTGGAACTGGAACTGTCCGAGCTGCTCAGCAGCTACGGTTTCAATGACACCCCGGTTGTTCGTGGCTCGGCTCTCCAGGCCAACGAAAGCGCCAGCAGCGATGTGAAGGCTCCTGAATATCAACCGATCCTGCAACTGATGGACACCGTTGATAGCTGGATCCCGACCCCGGTACGTGACGTGGACAAGCCGTTCATGATGGCCGTCGAAGATGTGTTCTCGATCAAGGGTCGTGGCACAGTGGTGACGGCCGTAAGCTTGAACGCAGTTCACCGAAGAAGGGCGAGGAAATCGCCATCATCGGTCTGCGTGATGAAGTCGTCAAGACCACCGTCACGGGTATCGAAATGTTCCACAAGGAACTGGACAGCGCGCAGGCTGGTGACAACGCCGGTATTCTGCTGCGCGGTACACAGCGTGAAGAAGTGGAACGTGGTATGGTGCTGGCCAAGCCCGGCAGCATTACGCCGCACCGCAAGTTCATGAGCCAGGTCTACGTCCTGAAGAAGGAAGAAGGAGGCCGTCACAAGGCATTCTTCAATGGCTATCGCCCGCAGTTCTACATCCGCACGATGGATGTGACCGGCGTCGTCAAGCTGCCCGAAGGCGTGGAAATGGTCATGCCCGGTGACAACATCAACCTTGAAGTGGAACTGATTACGCCTGTCGCTCTTGAAAAAGGCTCGAAGTTCGCTATCCGTGAAGGCGGTCTGACCGTCGGTGCGGGTTCGATCACCGAGATCCTCGAATAAGGCGCTGGACACGACTGATAAACGAATGCCGGGGGGCACTCCTCCCCGGCATTTATAACCCTCGTTATAAGGGAAACAAAAAATGGTGGTTAAGAACAAAATTCGCATCCGTCTCAAAGCCTACGATCATCGCGTGCTGGATCAATCGGCGCAGCGTATTGTCGAAACGGCGGAGAGAACCGGAGCGCGTGTAGTGGGGCCTGTGCCGCTGCCCACGCGCATTGAGCGCTACACTGTGAGACGCTCACCGTTCATCGATAAAGATTCGCAGGAGCATTTCGAGATCCGCACCCATAAGCGGCTGATCGATGTGCTGGACCCGGATAGCAAGACGATAGATACGCTGATGCGTTTGAACCTTCCCGCAGGCGTGGATATCGAAATCAAGATTTAAGGGGCGTAAGCAGGTCAACCTGCCAATGCGCAAATAGGATTGGGGAGGGGGTTAACCCCAGCGCTGTGGACTTCAGCAGTGTCTCACCCCCTAGGAGCAACGAACAGTATGAAGGGTATCATCGGTAAGAAAGTGGGCATGACTCAGGTGTTTGATGAGCAGGGGAACGTCATTCCCGTGACCGTCATTCAGGCGGGGCCATGCTATGTCACGCAAGTGCGTACTGCTGAACGTGACGGCTACACAGCAGTACAACTGGGTTACGGCGAAGGCAAGCCTCAGCGCATCAGCAAGGGTGAGCTGGGACACCTGAAGCGTAACAACCTGCCGGCGCTGCGCCACCTGCGCGAATTCCGCGTGAAGGATTTGGATGTGAGCGAAGGCCAGGAAATCAAGGCCGACGTGTTCACCAAGGGTGACATCGTCGATGTGATTGGCACGAGCAAGGGGCGCGGGTTTGCTGGCGGTATCAAGCGGCACAACTTTAACCGTCAGAAGGCGACGCATGGTCAATCTGACCGTGAACGCGCACCCGGTTCAGTAGGTTCCACAACCACCCCCGGACGCACCTACAAGGGCAAGCGCATGGCTGGTCACATGGGCAGTGATCGGGTGACCGCTCAGAATCTGGAAGTTGTGGTTGTAGACGCGGGTCGCAACCTGCTTGCCGTGAAGGGGTCTGTCCCCGGCGCGCGCGACAGCATTGTCATTGTGGCGCCCGCCAAGAAACAGCGTAAGTAGGAGACAGGCCATGCAAGTTCCAGTAGTGGATATGACCGGTAAGCAGGTGCAGACCATCGACCTGCCCGCCGATATTTTTGAAGCGAATATTAACACGGGTCTGATGCACCAGCTTTTTGTGCTTCAGATGAACAACGCCCGTCTGGGCACCCACAAGACACAGCGTCGTGGCGAAGTCAGCCGCACGTCTGCCAAGTGGTTCCGCCAGAAGGGTACGGGTCGCGCACGTCATGGTTCGCGCGATGCAACCCACTTTGTGGGTGGTGGACGCCCGAAGGGTCCCCAACCCCACAAGTATACGGTGAAGATGCCGCAGAAGATGCGTCACGCCGCGATTCGCAGCGCGCTCAGTGCGCTGGCCCGCGATGGTCAACTGGTGTTTGTCAGTGAACTGACGATGGAAGCACCGAAGACCAAGGCGATGGCCCAGACTATAAAGGCCGTCGCTGGCGAAGGCTCAGCACTGGTGCTGGTAGCCAGCCGCAACGAAAATGTTGAGCGCAGTGTCAGCAATCTGGCGAATGCCCATTATCTGCACGCCAACTATTTGAACATCCGTGACCTGCTGCAATATGACAAGGTAATTGTCCCGCTGGCAGCGCTGGATGTGATCAAACAGATCTGGGGACGGAATAAGGAGCAATAGTCATGGCTGAATTACACATTTACGACATCATCCTTCGTCCCGTCGTTACGGAAAAATCGAACCTTCAGGCGGAAGCCGGTCAGTACGTGTTTGAAGTAGCCCCTAAGGCCAACAAGATTCAAATTCGCGAAGCGATTGAACTGTTGTTCGAGGTGAAGGTGGCGAAAGTCAACACGATGATTATGCCCGCGAAGCGCGGTGTGCGTGGACGTAATGAATATGTGCGTTCGCGTCAGTGGAAGAAGGCGATTGTCACCCTGTCAGAGGGCAAGATCGAGCTGTTCAACGTCTAAAGGGTAAGTGTATGGCGGTTAAAGTTTATAAGCCCACCTCGGCGGGTCGCCGTGGGATGACAGGGCACTCATTTGAAGAAATCACCGCGTCGCGCCCGCAGCGTTCGCTGACCGAAGCGATCCGCAAAAGAGGCGGACGCAACAATCAGGGACGTATAACGGTGCGTCATCGCGGCGGCGGTCACAGACGCCGTTATCGTATCATCGACTTCAAGCGCAACAAGTTTGATGGGCGCGCTGAGGTGCTGACGATTGAGTACGATCCGAACCGTTCTGCGCGTATTGCGCTGGTGCAGTATGAAGACGGCGAACGCCGCTACATTATTGCGCCGCTCGGTTTGAAGGTTGGCGATAAGATTGGCAACGGCGAAAAGGCAGAACTGCGTGTTGGTGATGCGCAATTCCTGCGCGATATTCCCGTAGGTACGATGGTTCACAACATCGAACTGCAACCGGGTGCTGGTGGCAAGGTCGCTCGTGCGGCTGGCGTTTCGGCGCAGCTTCTGGCGAAGGAAGGCATCTACGCGACGCTGCGTATGCCCAGCGGTGAGATGCGCATGGTTCATGAACTGTGTATGGCGACTATCGGGCAGGTTGGCAATACCGATCACGGCAATATCAACCTGGGCAAGGCGGGTCGTCGTCGCTGGCAGGGTTGGCGTCCGACGGTGCGTGGTACGGCGATGGACCCCAACAGCCATCCGCATGGTGGTGGTGAAGGTCGCACGGGTATCGGTATGGCTGGACCCAAGACACCCTGGGGCAAGCCTGCGCTGGGCTATCGCACGCGCAAGAACAAGCGCACGGATCGCTTCATCGTTCGTCGGCGCGGCAAGCGGCGTTAAAGAGCAGTTAGCTGTTAGCGGTTAGCATTTAGCTAAAAGCTGATGGCTAAAAGCTAATAGCTAGAGGAAAAAGAGATGTCACGTTCACTCAAAAAGGGTCCTTTTATCAGCCCCAAGCTGCTCAAGAAAGTTGAGAAGCTGAATACTGAGAACAAGAAAGTCGTGATCCGCACCTGGAGCCGGGCAAGCACCATCTTCCCGCAGATGGTCGGTCACACAATTGCAGTCCATGATGGCCGCCGCCACGTCCCGATTTATGTCACCGAAAATATGGTGGGGCATAAGCTGGGTGAGTTCGCGCCAACGCGTACTTATCGTGGTCACATGGTCGAGAAAAAAGTGAAGAAGAAGTAACGAGGGGGATGTAAAAACATGGCAGAAGTACGTGCCGAAAGCCGTTACCTGTACATCGGTCCCCAGAAACTGCGTCTGGTGTGTGACAAGGTGCGCGGGCTGAACGCGAGACAGGCGCTGACAGTGTTGAACTTTATGCCGCAGAAGGGTGCAAAGTTCGTCCACAAGTTGGTCACGTCGGCGATTGCAAACGCGGAAAATAACCGTGATATGGACGGTGACCGACTGTTCATCTCGGAGATTTTCGCAGGGGAAGGTCCTCGTCTGAAGCGCTTCAAGGCAGGAGCGCGTGGTCGCTATAAGCCGCGTGTCAAGCGCACATCACATCTGACGGTTATACTGGCAGAGCGAGAGGGATAACATGGGTCGTAAGGTACACCCGGTAGGGTTTCGTTTAAAGGTTAATCGTGATTGGGATGCCCGCTGGTTTGCTGAAGGCAGCAAGTATGCGGAACTCCTGCATGAAGACCTGCGTATTCGGCGTTTTATCGGCCAGGAATCGGAACGTGCCGCGATTTCTCGTATTGAGATTGAGCGCAATTCCAACCAGCTGATTGTCACTGTTCACACGGCGCGTCCCGGTATCGTCATCGGGCGCAAGGGCGAGGCGGTCAAGAAGCTGCGCCAGGACCTGGAAGCCTACACGGGCAAGAAGGTCAAGGTCGAAGTCAACGAGATCGACAAGCCTGACCTGGATGCCTATCTGGTGGCAGAAAGCATCGCGGGACAGTTGGAACGCCGTATTGGTCACAGCCGCGCAATCAAGCGCGCCATCAGCCAGGCAATGCGTCAGGGCGCACAGGGCATCAAGATTATGGTGTCTGGTCGTCTGGCAGGCGCGGACATGGCGCGGCGTGAAGGCGCCAGCGAAGGTCGTATTCCACGCAGCACCCTGCGCGCAAACATTGACTACGCGACTGCCGAAGCACTGACGACGTTTGGTCGCATCGGCATCAAGGTGTGGATCTATAAGGGCGACGTGCTGAAAGTGGAAGAAAAGAAGATCACCGAGTCGAAAGACGTGTACGTTAGCCCGTAGGCTGACGCGGTGACAGGAGCACATAACGATGTTAATGCCAAAACGTGTCAAGTATCGTAAGCAAATGCGCGGGCGTCGCACGGGGAAAGCCTCACGCGGCGCTGAAGTGTCTTTCGGCGAATTCGGGCTGATGGCGCTGGAGCCGGTGTGGATTACCAGCCGCCAGATCGAAGCTGCTCGTAAGGCGATGGTGCGTTACACCAAGCGTCGTGGTAAGGTGTGGATCCGCATCTTCCCGGACAAACCCGTGACCAAGAAGCCCGCAGAAACCCGTATGGGCAGCGGTAAAGGCGCGGTGGAGTACTGGGTCGCGGTTGTCCAGCCGGGACGCATCCTGTTTGAGATGGGTGGTATTACGGAAGCGGAAGCCCACGAAGCGCTGCGTCTGGCAGGGTTCAAGCTGCCGATCAAGACCAAGATCGTGCGCCGTATTGACCCGATTTCGGGACAAGAAATCGCACTGACGGTGGAGGAATAAGATGGACATCCGCGAAATTCGTCAGATGAGCGATGAGGCAATCCTCGACGCGCTGGAAGATAAGAAAGAAGAGCTGTATCGTTTCCGTTTGCAGAAGGCTTCCGGGCAACTGGAAAACCTGAACTCCATCGGAAATGCGCGGCGCATCGTGGCGCGGTTGAAGACAGTGCAGCGTGAACGTCAGCTTGCTGCCGCCCACACACAAGGCAATAAGGAATAAGAGTCATGCCTAACAATCGTCGGCGGCTGGTGGGCCGCGTAGTAAGCAATAAGATGCAGAAGACCGTCGTGGTCGCTATCGAACGGCGCAAGCTGCATCCGGTATACAAGAAAGTCGTCGGCTCGACCAAGAAGGTGATGGCCCACGACGAAAGTAACGAGATCGAGGTCGGTGCCCTGGTGCGCATCGTCGAAAGCCAACCGCTGAGCAAGAACAAGCGCTGGGCTGTCGAAGAAGTGATTCGGGAATCGACAGGTGACCTGGGAGTGCATCAGAGCGCGCAGGAAGAACTGCGTGAACTGAGCGGGGATGCAGGAGGCGAATAGCCATGATTCAAACTGAGTCTCGTCTCAAGGTTGCTGACAACAGCGGCGCCCAGGAACTGCTCGTCATTCGCGTGATGGGTGGCTCTCGGCGTAAGTACGGCTCGATTGGGGATGTGGTGGTCGCTTCGGTGAAGTCCGCATCCAGCACGGGCGGTGTAAAGAAGGGCGAAGTGGTGCGTGCGGTGATCGTGCGTGTCTCGAAAGAGTATCGCCGCAAGGATGGTTCGTACATCCGTTTTGACGACAATGCTGCCGTCATTCTGGGTGGCGATGCCTCGAACCCGCAAAACCCGAAAGGGACGCGCGTCTTCGGTCCGGTGGCGCGTGAACTGCGCGACAAGGGCTACACCAAGATTGTGTCGCTCGCACCGGAAACGCTCTAGGAGATAGAAGCAATGCAAAAGATCAAAAAAGGCGACACCGTAGAAATTATCACCGGAAAAGACAAGACCGTGCGTGGACAGGTAGTCGAGGTCTTGCCAAAGGCTGGGCGCATAGTGGTTTCCGGTGCGAATATCGTCAAGAAGCATGAGAAAGCCCGTCAGGCGGGTACCCGTCAGATCCCCGCGCAGATCGTGGAAGCCGAGAATCCGCTGGATATTTCCAACGTGATGCTGGTTTGCCCGTCGTGCGATAAGCCGGTGCGCGTGGGTTTCCGTGTCCGTGAAGATGGCTATAAAGTGCGCGTTTGCAAAAAATGCAACGCCGAGATTGAATAAACCGGAGCAAGGGAAAAATGGCTACACCAATTATGCAAGCCCGCTACCGGGAACAAGTTGTGCCAGCACTGATGCAGGAATTTAATTATAAGAGCATCATGCAAGTACCACGCATCACGAAAATTGTGCTGAATATCGGCGTGGGCGAGGCGATTGACAATCCGAAGTCATTGGATGGTGCGGTGGAAGACCTGCGCCAGATTACCGGGCAGCAGCCGATTATTACGCGCGCCAAGAAGAGCATCGCAACCTTCAAGCTGCGCGAGGATAAACCCATCGGCGTCAAGGTGACTCTGCGTGGTGAACGCATGTGGTCGATCCTGGATCGCCTGATCAATCTGGCCCTGCCGCGTATTCGTGACTTCCGGGGTGTGTCACCGTACACGTTCGATGGTCGTGGTAACTACACCGTCGGCTTGCGCGAACAACTGGTCTTCCCGGAGATTCAGTACGACAAGATTGACAAAGTGCGTGGCATGGAAATTTCCATCGTCACGACGGCTCAGAGCGACGAAGAGGGACGCCGCCTGCTCAAGCTGCTCGGTATGCCCTTCCGTGATAATTAAGAGGGAATCATGGCAAAGAAATCGATAGTTGCCCGTGAAGGAAAACGGAAGTACGCCGTGCGGGTGCGCAACCGCTGTCAGAAGTGCGGGCGTCCACGCGGTTACATTCGTCGTTTTGCGCTGTGCCGCATTTGCTTCCGTGAATTGGCGCTCAAGGGGCAAATCCCTGGCGTCGTGAAGTCAAGCTGGTAGGAGAAGGCACAAATGTCCGTAAGTGATCCAATTGCAGATATGCTGACACGCGTGCGTAACGCGCTGATGGTCGGCAAGACAAGTGTCAGCGTGCCGACCTCCAAGATTAAGCTGGATATCGCCCGCATCCTCAAGGAAGAGGGCTATATCGAAGATTTTGCCATTGGCGAAGAAACGCCTGTGGCGATGATTAACATCACCCTGAAATATCATGGGCTGCGCCGTGACCGGGTGCCGGTGATTACGCACATTGAGCGTGTAAGCAAACCGGGACGCCGTGTCTACCGCGCCTGCCGTGACCTGCCGCGCGTGCTGAGTGGCACTGGCATCGCCATTGTCACCACGCCCAAAGGTGTAATGACCGCGCAGCAAGCTCGTCGCGAACGTGTTGGCGGCGAAATACTGTGCTACGTGTGGTAATGAGGAACTAAATCATGTCACGTATTGGGAATAAACCGATTACGCTGCCGGCAAAAGTCTCGATCACCGTTGATGAAGGTGTCGTGACGGTGAAAGGCCCCAAAGGGGAACTGAAGCAGGCGATTCCGGCAGATATTAGCGTCAAGCAGGAAGATGGACATCTGGTGGTGTCGCGCCCGCTTGGTGAAGATGGCAAACCCACGCAAGACCGCAACCATAAGGCGCTGCATGGCTTAACCCGTGCGCTGCTGAACAATATGGTGACGGGTGTTTCGACGGGTTTCCGCCGCACCCTGCTGATCGAGGGCGTCGGTTACAACGGTGAAGTGCAGGGGAAGAACCTGGTGATGAGCCTGGGCTACTCGCACAAGATCGTGGTGGAACCGCCGCAGAACGTCAGCTTTGCCGCTGAAAACAAGGGCACGACGATCCACATTGACGGGATTGACCGTCAGGTCATCGGGCAGATTGCGGCCAACATTCGCGAAATGCGCCCGCCGGAACCCTACCTGGGCAAGGGCGTGCGTTATGCAGAAGAGACTATTCGTCGCAAGGCGGGTAAAGCTGGAAAGACCAAGTAAGGGTATTAAGCAATGGCAGATATCAAGAGCAAAAGAAAAGCAGAAATGCGCGTGGCGCGGCACAACCGTATCCGCGCGCGTGTAAGTGGTACAACTGCCCGCCCGCGTTTGAACGTTTTTCGTAGTTCAGCCAATATCTATGCGCAGTTGATTGACGACGAAAAGGGTTTACCTGGTTTCGGCCTCGACGATTGACAACGACATCGTGGCGCAGCTCGAAGGCAAGAACAAGGTCGAAGCTGCCCGCATCGTCGGGCGCGTGGTCGCAGAACGCGCGAAGAATGCAGGCATCACCAGCGTCATTTTGATCAGGTGGCTACAGGTATCATGGTCGGGTGGCGGCGCTGGCTGATGGCGCGCGCGAAGCCGGGTTGCAATTCTAGGAGTAGAACATGCCTAAAGAGAAAAAGACAATCGTGAGCCACGCGAAGGCGCTGGACGCGAGGGCGGTGGACGCGAGGGCGGCAATCGTGGTGATCGCGGCGAACGCGGAGATCGTCCCCCACGCGGAGATCGCCAGCCTCATGCCGCGGAGCGTGAAGAAGGCAAAGAACTTGATGAACGCGTGGTAGACATTACCCGCGTGGCCAAAGTCATCAAGGGAGGTCGTCGTTTCGCCTTCCGTACTGTCGTGATTGTGGGCGACAACAAGGGACGCGTGGGTGTGGGCATTGGCAAGTCACGCGGCGTACCGGACAGCATTCGCAAGGGTGCAGACCGTGCGCGCAAGCAGATGACCAAGGTCTCGCTGGCCGGAGCCACCATTCCTCATGCGATCACAGGCGAATACGGCGGCGCGAAGGTGCTGCTGCGCCCCGCATCTCCCGGTACTGGCGTCATCGCCGGCGGTGGTGTGCGTGCGGTGCTGGAAGCAGTGGGCGTCCGTGATGTGTTGACCAAGAGCCAGGGCAGTTCAAATCTGCTCAATGTGGCGATGGCAACCGTCGCAGCTTTGGAAAAACTGCGCAGCCCTGAGCAATTGGCGGCGATGCGCGGCAAGCCAGTGGACGAAATGCGTCCATTCTGGGAGCGGAAGGTAAAGGGCAATGAATAAGGACGCCAAGCTGATTAAAATCACGCTGGTCAAAAGCCCGATTGGTTATGACAGCAAGCAGCGCGTGATTGCCCAATCGTTGGGACTGCGGAAGCTGCAATCCAGCGTCACGATTCACGACACCCCTGTTATTCGCGGGATGATTAATAAAATCGGTCACCTGCTGCAGGTCGAAGAAGTAAAGGCATAATGTAAGGACACGGTTATCGTGTCCTTACATAACGTAAGGGAAAGTAACGATGAAACTACAAGATCTTAAACCCGATCAAGGGGCCAGAAAAAAGCGTACCCGCGTTGGTCGTGGTATTGCGGCTGGCAAGGGCAAGACCGCTGGTCGTGGCCAAAAAGGGCAGGGCGCACGCGGTGGCAAGCCCAAGGGCGCATACTTTGAGGGCGGTCAGCTTCCCCTGGTCCGTCGTCTGCCTTTCAAGCGCGGTTTTAACAATATCTTCCGTATTGAATATCAGGAAGTCAATCTGTCTGTGTTGGCAGAACTGGCCGATGGTACCGTAGTGACCCCTGCTCTGCTGAAGGAAAAGGGTATCATCCGTGACGCAGATCGCCCGGTTGTCATTCTGGGTGGTGGCGAACTGAACAAGAAACTCACCGTACAGGCCAACCGCTTCTCCAAGAGCGCCAACGAAAAGATTACGGCGGCGGGTGGCAGCGTGGAAGTGAAACCATTACTGCTGAAGGGCGCACGCGCAACCGTTAAGAAGCTGCGCAAATCAGAAATTGCCAAGCTTCAGCAGGGTCAGTAGATGAAGATTAGAGCGTTAGGAAGGTAGACCGGGTATACTGACGTACTCGGTCTCTTCCTGTTCTCAGCAGAGTTGAGGATTTTAAGTTATGAGAGAGATGTTAGAAGCGCTGCGCAACGCCTGGCGGTTACCGGATTTGCGCTCGAAACTAATGATCACGTTTCTTATTCTGGTGATCTATCAGTTCGCGACGCACATTCCGGTGGTTGGTGTCGATGCGACTGTGCTGCGCCAGCTCTTTGACAGTCAGCAGGGGGGCGGCATTCTGCAAACCCTGAACCTGCTGTCGGGCGGCGCGGTCTCCAACTTCAGTGTGTTGGCGAACGGCGTGTATCCTTATATCACGGCATCCATTATCCTCCAGCTCCTCGGCCCCATCTGGCCCGCACTGGAAGCGATGCAGCGTGAACCCGGTGGACGTGAGAAAATCCAGCGCTACACTTATTACCTTGCCATCCCGATGGCTCTGCTGCAATCCATCGCCCAGGTCAACATCTTCGGCGCATTGGCTGGTTCGCAGATCATCCCTGGCTGGGGCAGCAATTGGCTGCTCACCTTTGCCGTCATGTCTACCATGACAGCCGGTACGATGTTTGCCATCTGGCTCGGCGAGTTGATCACCGAACAGGGCATTGGCAACGGCGTGTCGATCATCATTTTCTCCGGTATCGTGGCGCGCGCGCCCGGTAACGTCGCCAGCCTGCTCACCAACTCACCGCAGCCGCTGTTCAGCATTATCGTGTTTGTCCTGCTGGTGCTGGTCAGCCTGGTAGCAATTGTGATCGTGCAGGAAGCTGTACGCCGTATCCCGGTGCAGTATGGCAAGCGCGTGCGTGGCCGCCGTCAATATGGTGGCGCGCAGACCCACATCCCGCTGAAGGTCAACGCCGTCGGCATGATCCCGCTGATTTTCGCGCAGTCGATTATTACGCTGCCCGCGATTGTCGCTAACATCTTCCCGCAGGGTCCTGTGGGCGACTGGCTGACAAGCACGTTCGGCTCACAGCATGGCGGCGTGTACTGGCTGTCGTTCTTTGTGCTGGTGGTGGCCTTCACCTTCGTCTATACGGATGTGATGGTGGGCAACCAGAACCTGGCCGATAACCTACAGCGGCAGGGGGGCTTCATCCCCGGCATCCGTCCTGGCAAGCGTACCGATGACTACATTCGCTCCGTCACACGGCGTATCACGCTGGTCGGCGCGCTGTTCCTCGGCATCATCGCTGTGCTGCCGGGGCTGGTCGATTTGCTGAATCGTCTGATCTTCCCCGCCGAAACCACCAGCACCTCAGGCAATGCCGCGCTGGTACTCGGTGGCTCGGCACTCATCATCGTCGTTGGCGTGGTCATTGACACCATGCGTCAGCTTGAAGCACAGTTAATGATGCGCAACTACGAAGGCTTCATGAACTAATGCAGTCGGTTATGGGTGACAGCAGCCTTGTTGTCACCCTGATACACCAAGAGAACTCATTATGGGTCACATCTTTCTGTTCATGGGAATTCAAGGGGCAGGCAAGGGCACACAGGCCATCCGCCTCGCTCAAAAACTGAACATCCCGCAAATCAGCACTGGCGACATCTTCCGCGATAACATCAAACGTCAAACTCCTGTCGGCAAAGAAGTCAAAGCGATTCTGGATTCCGGGCAACTGGTTTCTGACGAACTCACTTCGCGCATGGTCAAGGAACGCATCGCGCAGGATGACGCCCAAAATGGTTTTATTCTTGATGGGTATCCACGTACCAAAACCCAGGTGGAGCATCTGGCAGCAATGCTGAAGGAACGTGGCGAATCCATTAAGGCTGTCTTTTTCTTCGATCTGCCTACGGACGAAGCGGTAGCCCGTTTGGAGCCGCGCCGCGTCTGCACTGCCAACGATAAACACATCTATCATCTGATTCACAACCCGCCCAAGCAGGAAGGAATGTGTGATGTGGATGGCGCGCCGCTCAAACAGCGGGACGATGACAAACCAGAGGCCATTCGCAAGCGCGTTTCGGAATATCTGGAGCAAACCTTCCCGGTGATTCGGGAATATGAAGCATCAGGGCTGGTGCATCGTCTCGATGCGCGCAAGGGCATCGACGAGGTGACACAAAGTATGATGGAGATCGCGGAAAGTAAGCAGTGAGCGAGAAGCTACACCTTAAAACGGCGGAAGAAATCGCCATCATGCGCGAAGCAGGCCGTATTGTGGCCGTCGCACATCAGGAAATGCGTAAAATGGTGCGTCCAGGCGTCACCACTAAGGAACTGGACAGCACCGTAGAGACGATTATTCGCGATCATGGGGCAACCCCGGCGTTTCTGGGGTATCCCAAGTTCAATTCACCGAACTACCCGGCGTCGATCTGTGCCTCGGTCAATGAGGAACTGGTGCATGGTATCCCCGGCCCACGCGTGCTGAAGGAAGGCGACATCATCAGCATCGACATCGGCACGGTGTATCAGGGCTTTGTCGGGGACTCGGCGTGGACGTATGCGGTGGGAGAAGTCTCGCCGCAGGTACAGCGTTTGCTGGATGTCACCGAGCAGGCGTTGTTTGAAGGCATTCGCGCGTCGGTCATGCCGCACGACATCCGCGATGTGGCACTGGCGGTCTACAATTATGTAGAGAAGCACGGCTACAGCGTGGCCCGTGACTATACCGGACACGGTGTAGGACGGCAGATGCACGAAAAAGGGCTGGAAGTGCCCAACTGGTGGACACGGCGCGCGGCAGAACGCGGCTGGACAAACCACAAGTTGCAGGCAGGCATGACCTACGCTATTGAGCCAATGGTAATTGCAGGGCGCGAAGAAACGCGCGAGTTGGCAGACAAGTGGACAGTAGTCACCAAAGATGGCTCGCTGTGTGCGCATTTTGAGCACACGATTGCTATCACCCATGGCGAACCGCTGATCCTGACTCTGCCGTAACGAGCAGGGCTGTTTTGTGAGACAGGGATGTTCGCAGAAATGGACGTTCAACTGAACGTCCCTACAGTCGCGCACGGCCACACTCGTCATAAACTGACCGTAGACACACTGCGGTGACGCTGGTAAAATGCCAAATTCGTTCCGACGGATAATAACAGTGGTCAAAAGTGCATAACAAAGAGTGATTTTTTCACTGTTGAGTTCTTAAAAACTCCACGTTCTATCCTTTGTTCCTGTTTACTTTTGACTGAGAAAAGAACATCGTATGAAAGTCACATCATCGATCAAACCGCGTTGCCCCAAGTGCCGCATCATCAAGCGTCACGGACGGGTAATGGTCATCTGCGTAAACCCGAAGCACAAGCAGCGCCAGGGGTAGGCGAGGAGTACAAGCATGGCTCGTATTGAAGGTGTAGACCTGCCTCGTGAGAAGCGCGTTGAAGTTGCTCTGACTTATATTTACGGTATTGGTCGCCCGACCAGTAAGCAACTGCTGAGCGTCACCGGCATTAGCCCGGATATCCGTGTTCGCAACCTGACTGAAGAACAGGTGCAGACACTGCGTGACGAAATCGGCAAGCTGACGGTGGAAGGCGATCTACGTCGTCAAGTGCAGCTAAACATCAAGCGTTTGTCCGAGATTGGTTGCTATCGTGGGCTGCGGCACCGCCGTAACCTGCCCGTGCGTGGTCAACGGACCCGCACCAATGCCCGCACCAAGCGCGGTCCGAAGAAGACCGTCCCAGGGCGTGGTCGTCGTCGCGGCGCTACCAAGAAATAAGGGTAGCGTTTGCCAAGTTCGTTCAACTGGCAGGGCGTTGGGCGCTTGCAAGTTGATTTATATTCTTGAATACCTCAGGTGCGCCCCGGCTACCATCAGCGGGGCGCATCTTACCGTAACAGTTGGAGTGATTTCATGGCAAAAACACCTAAAAAGGCAGCAGGTGGTCGCCGCGTAGCCAAAAAGGTAATGAAGAACATACCTTATGGTCAGGCGCACATCTTTGCAACCTTCAATAACACCATCGTCTCGATGACTGACCAATCAGGCAATGTCGTCGCGTGGGCCAGCGCAGGGACTTCCGGCTTTAAAGGCAGCCGCAAGAGCACCCCGTATGCCGCCCGCGTGGCCGCACTGGCTGCCGCTGAAAATGCGCAGGGTCATGGCATGAAGGAAGTAGATGTCTACGTTAAGGGGCCTGGTCCCGGACGCGAAAACGCGATCCGCGCGATCCAAGCCAGCGGTTTAAAGGTGCGATCCATCACCGACGTAACGCCCGTCCCGCATAACGGCGTTCGCCCCCCGAAGAAGCGTCGCGTGTAATCTACACGCCGCGCACATTTGATGGTCTTATTTTGAGCTTTAGCGTATACCATCTGAGTGGCGACAACTAGCCGGGAGAGTGCGATTTTGGTAACAAACAATATGGTTCTGCCGCATAAAATCGAGAGCGATGCATCCACTCGTAACTACGGGCGTTTCGTCATCAGCCCGTTGGAAAGCGGCTTCGGTCTAACATTAGGTAACGCGCTGCGGCGTGTGCTCCTGTCATCGCTGCCGGGCGCTGCCGTAACCAGCGTGCGCGTGTCGGACGTGCATCACGAATTTTCAGCTATTCCCCACGTCCGCGAAGACATGACGCAGCTCATCCTGCAAATTAAGCAGCTTCGCCTGAAGCTGTACGACGTTGAATCGGCACGCCTGCGCCTGGAACATCGCGGCGAAGGCACTGTGACGGCAGCGGATATCATCTGCCCCGCAGAAGTGGAAATCATCAATGCCGATCTGTATCTGTTCACCGTTGATTCCCCCGACGCCCATGTCGAAATGGAATTTGAAGTACGCTCTGGTCGTGGCTACAGCCCCGCCGAAGAACGTGGCCGTTTGCCCATTGGTGAACTGCCCGTCGATGCCATCTTCAGCCCCATTCGCCGCGTGAACTTCGAGGTGGATCGCGCCCGTGTGAACCAGCGCACCAACTACGACAAGCTGATTCTTGAAATCTGGACAGACGGCACCGTCCGTCCTGAAGAAGCGCTCGGCCAGGCGGCCCAAATCCTCACCAAGCATCTGACCGTCATCGGCGGCTTCTCCTACGAAGCACCTGAATTTGACGACAAGGGCGACGATTTTGGGGATGGCCCGCTGGCGGAACGCCGTCCGCTGTACGACAAGCCTATTGAAGAACTGGACCTGAGCGTCCGCGTCTTCAACTCGCTTAAGCGTACCGGGATCACCACCGTCGGCGATGTGCTGGACATGCTGGATCGTGGGCCGGATGCCATGCTGGCGATTCGTAACTTCGGTGAAAAATCGCTGGACGAACTCGTCAGTAAACTAAAAGAAAAGGGCTACCTGCCCGACGACAAGGAAATCTCCACTGGCGCGCTCAGTGGAGCAGAATAGAGGTAAGTCATCATGAGACATCGTGTAGCCGGAAAGAAACTTGACCGCGACACTAACCACAGGAAGTCGCTGCGCGTTAACCTGATGAAATCGCTGCTCATGCACGAACGCATCACGACCACGCGCGCCAAAGCCCAATTTATCGAAGGGCACGTCGAAAAGCTGATTACCATCGCCAAGCGCGCTAACGCGACGGGCGATGAGGCCAGAGGCGTTCACGCACGCCGCGTTGTCGCCGCCAAGCTGTACAACGACAAAGACCTCACCAAGAAGGTCTTCGATACGCTTGCGCCACGTTACGCGGAACGTCCGGGGGGTTATACCCGTATGCTGCGTCTGGGTCAGCGTGCGGGCGATGCCGCCGATATGGTCATCGTGGAACTCGTGGATCGTCCAGCCGCGTCTGAGTAATCATGCGCTATCGAGCTACGCTGTCCTATGATGGGACGGCGTATCAGGGTTTTCAAAGACAAGCGGGTGAGACGCCGACTATCCAGCTCGCGCTGGAAACAGCCATCACCCGCATCACCCAACAGCGAGCCACTGTCATTGGGGCCGGACGAACGGATACGGGCGTCCACGCTACCGGACAGGTAATCGCCTTCGATGTTGAGTGGAAACACGGCACTCCAGCCTTGCTGCGTGCTCTGAACAGCGTTTTACCCGAAGATATCGCTCTGCAAGCTATCGCGGAAGCAGCACCTGATTTTCACCCGCGATTCAGCGCCCACGCCCGCCAGTACCGTTACACGGTGATGGTTGGCGGCCAGCGCCAGCCACTTCTCAGACAGCGAGTATGGCACTTGCGAGAGCCGCTGACAGTCGATTTGCTGCATAAAAGCGCTGGAATCCTGTTGGGTTCACATGATTTTGGCGCTTTCGGCAAATCGCCTGATGGTGGACATACAATACGCGAAATCATCACAACACGCTGGCATGTCACCCAACTGTACGAGGCCTACAGGTGCGAATATGAAGTTGTCGCCAACGCCTTTTTGCAGCACATGGTCCGCCGCATCGTTGGAGCACTGGTGGATGTTGGGCGGGGTCGCTTAACCCCCGCACAGTTTGAAGAAGCATTTCGGGGTGTAGACACGACAGCGCTCAAAACGCTGGCCCCGCCGCAGGGATTAGTCTTAGAAGCAGTCTTCTATCCAGAAGATAAACTGGTAAAATAGCGCCAGTTTTGTACGTCAGGGCGGTCTCCGCCTAAGTCAGAAAGTTGAGGCGGATAAAGAGAGACCGCCAGGAGCAAAAAAGTCATGAGTTTACAGAAAACTTACGCAACAACCCCTTCAGACATTAAGCGCGAATGGTGGATTGTGGACGCCGAAGGGTTGACACTGGGCCGCCTCGCGACACAGATCGCCCACGTTCTACGTGGCAAGCACAAGCCCTACTTTGCGACGCATCTGGACACGGGTGATTTCGTCATCGTCATCAACTGCGAGAAAATCGCGGTGACAGGCAATCGCCTCAATGACAAGATGTATTATCGCCACTCAGGCTATATCAGCGGCTTGAAGGCCATTAACCTGAGTGATCAACTGACCCGCTTCCCGGATCGTCCGATCAAAGAAGCCGTCAAGGGTATGCTGCCCAAGAACGCGCTCGGTCATCAGATGATCAAGAAGCTCAAGATTTACAAGGGCGGCGAGCACCCCCATGCTGCGCAGCAGCCGCGCCCGCTCAGCGAACTGTTTGGAAACTAAGAGAGGAACGTCATGGCATCTCAGCAGTATTATGAAGGAATCGGACGGCGTAAGGCTGCGTCAGCGCGTGTTCGCCTGTACCCTGGTGGAACGGGCAGCCTGACCATCAATGACCGCGAAGGCGATGTCTATATGCCGCGCTCCGGTGATGTGGAAATTATTTTTGAACCGCTGCGCACTTTGGGGCAGGAAAAGGGTTACGACATCAGCGTTCACGTTTTCGGTGGCGGCGTGTCTGGACAGCGTGATGCTATCCGTCTCGGCGTTGCCCGCGCGCTGCTGAAGGTCGATCCTGAATCGAAGCCTGCGCTCAAGCGCCAGAAGTTCCTGACCCGTGATGCACGCGTCAAGGAACGTAAGAAGCCGGGTCTCAAGCGCGCACGCAAGGCCCCGACCTACACCAAGCGCTAGAACGCAACCGAGGATATTCGTGTAGGGACAAGACACCTTGTCCCTATTTTTGTTGTTCGCTGGGTTCCGGCAGATAGTAGCCGCGATAGAAAGCGCGTGCCGGCGCGCGGTTGATGTACCACACCACGTACAATACCACCAGGAAATTGCTGATCAACTGAAACCCGGAAAACACGGTGGTCACTTCCGCTGAGGAATCCATGCCCTGCGTCAGGGGATCGGGCGGTGGAACGGAGAAGGTCAGCACGAGATTAAATACTGTAATCCCGATAATCGCGAACATCATCACATAACGCATGGATGCCGGACGCCCGCGCCAGGCCAGCACCGCAACCGGGATAAAGATCAGACTCAGCAGCACCTGCCAGAAGTTCACTTCCGGCAGCCCCTCTACACCCACCAGCAGGTTGCTTGGGATGCCCGTTGCCGCTTCCAGATTTTCGGCGATGGCCTCATTCTGCATCGCCATAAACTGCTGGCGTACTTTCCAGATCAGGCCATTAGCCATCAGCGGCAGCACCGAGAAATAAATCACACTGAGCAAAATTGCCAGACTTAAGCCAAAAGGTCTTCCAGGTTTTTGGGGGTTAGCCAAGGGGTAAACTCCAATTCAGAACTGCAAATTAAGCAAACGATAATGCATACCTAAAATCATACTGAAATTGTATAATATATATAACATTTCATTAGCAAACAGCACCTCTTTTTGCTATAATGTGTAAACTAGTTTGTATAGTACGCTGCTTATAAACACTATCCTCGAGGGTCTATGCCACAAATCGGACTGTCCGACTCGATCAACACTGTTTTCGAATCGTTTCTCTACCATTCGAAAAACGCTCGCATCGCACTCCTGCATCCCAACAGTCGCTACCGTTCGGTGCTTGTCGCAAAAATCGTTCATGCGCCAGACCTACATGCATTTTACTATGCTTTAGGGCCAGATGATCTCAACGTTCAATCCTTTCTGTCTGGCATGACTCATGACCTCGCCAACCAGCATCCGACTTTTGGCAGACATGTGAACATGCTGCCCCAGGAAGCGTGGGAAGAAACGGATAAACATTTCGATCTGCTGCTGGACACCTTCGCCCGTGATGTGAGCGAATTGAGCGACCAGCGTTTCTATCTGATTCTTGACGAATATGATCGCAGCGATACAGCGGACGACATTCAACAGTTTGTCGAAGGCTTAGTCATGCGCCTGCCCGGCAACTGCTGTATCGTGCTCAACAGCCGCACACTGCCGCGCTTGCCCTGGGTTTCCCTGACGGCGCGTGGTTATGCCGTCCTGCTGGAAGACTCGACGCTGCTGCGTACTGATTTCTACGGTGTCGAACGCGAAAACAGCAGGCTCAAGCTGGAAGTCTACGCGCTGGGTCCCGGTTTTGTGCTGCTGGATGGCGTGCCCATTGATACGTGGGAAGGACATCTGCCGCGCTTGTTATTCTTCTTCGCACTCGACAAGTCGGTGGTCACACGCTCGGAAATCTGCCAGGCGTTCTGGCCTGAACTCGATATCGACCAAGCTGTGAACGTTTTCCATGTCACCAAGCGCCGCCTGCACAAAGCGCTGGATATGGACGTGCTGGTACATGACGAGGGCTATTACCGCGTTAACCCGGAAATCGCCGTGTATTACGACGTGATGGAATTCGTGACCTCGCTGATGGACGGACGCGACGAAAATCACCCTGATCGCATCGCGGCATGGCAGCGTGCCATCAATCTGTATCGTGGGCCTTTCCTGCAAGGTCACTTCGACAAGTGGATTGTCAGCCGTCGTAAGGACTTCAGCGCGGGTTATCTGGAAGCGCTGACGCACATGGCTGCTTACTGGCTGAGCAAGGGCAAACGCGAACATGCGCTCAGCCTCTACCAGAAGGCGCTCAACGAAGACATTACGCGCGACGACCTGCACCGCAGCATCATGCAGCTTTTTGTGCAGCTAGGACGCCGCAGTGAAGCCGCAGCGCATTATCAACGTAGCGTTGACCTCCTGCGCAAACAGGGGCTTCAGCCATCCACCACGCTGCAAGACACGTATGATGAGATTATGCGCTAAACAGCAAACGATTGAAGAGGATACAAGGGCGAGCCGCAAAGGTTCGCCCTTGTTGATTCTAGGCAGCGGGGAAGTAATTGGGCAGGATTTCGTACAGTCCGAACAGCCCAATCGCCAGCAGCAGAACTCCGGCGACGCGCGTAATCAGCGTATGATGCTGCGTCAGCACGCCGAGAAAACGGCGCTGTAAGGGTAGAGCCAGCAGGGGCAGCAAGTACCAGCGGCCAGCCAAAGCCCAGGCCAAAGCCGAGGAAATACAGCAGTTGTTCCGCCAGCGCCGCCGTGTTGTTGGCCGCCAGCACCAGCCCGGTGGTCAGCACTGGCCCGGCGCAGGGCAGCGTCATCGGAGCCAGCAGCAGCCCATAGACATAGGCCATCGCATAAGGATTACGCAGCACCGGTGCCTGCATCGTCGTTAACCGTTCAAACGGGCTGCGTCCGGCCAGCATAAAGCCGCCCAGCACGATGACTGTCACGTAAATCAAGGGCAGCAGCACAGGAAAAATCGACGACATCTCACGCTGAATGAGGTAGAAAAACACCCCCAGCGCCAGCATCAGCGTCAGGACACCCGCCAGCACCAACAGCCCCAGCCAGGCCATCGCCCCACGCGCACGCTGGTTGTCGGCGTTGCCCGCCAGAAACGCAATCATCCCCGGATACAGCGGCAGCAGGCACACATTTGTCAGGATCGACGCCGCGCCGAGGCTCAGCCCAGAGAAAAATTCTGCGAACACGGGTTTATACTCCTGCGCTTTGCTGGAGCAGGCTCAACATATCGGGAACTTCGTGGAAGCCTGTGTACAGTTGCGAGAAGGTGCCGTCGGGGTTGATGATGAAGTGCGGCGTTGAAGGCGGAACCAGCGCCGAACTGCCGAACTGTGAATCCAGTTCGACCAGCATGTCACGCGTGCCCACCGCGAAAATCCAGGGAAAGTCCTGATTATCGGCGTAAGTAGCAAGGTCTGCGGCTGAAATATTGGTTTCCACGCTGATGGAAACGAACACATACTGCGAAGCGTCCATCTGCTGGAACACCTCACGCACGCGCCCAAGCTGCTGGCGGCAGTTTGTACACCACGTCGCCATCGGTTCCACGTACACCACCTTGCCGGAGAAGCTGGCCAGCGTGAAGGTTTCACCTGTACGCGCGTTGGTCAATTCAAGGTTCAGCATGTCAGGGTTGCTGTAAGCCACCGGTCCGGGAGTGGTATTTACCGACTGCGTGCCGCGCACATCTGGCCCCGGCGCCTGGGTGGT
>JAXLWC010000078.1:0-25239 GCA_046328675.1 Anaerolineae bacterium | reverse complement strand
TGTGTTGGTGGTTAGAGCCGTGAGGGTACACCCGGTCCCATCCCGAACCCGGTCGTTAAGCTCACGAGCGCTGAGGGTACTACGCTGGAAGCGGCGTGGGAGCGTAAGCCATTGCCAACCTCCTTCTTCTTCCCTCTCCCCTCCTTTCTTTTTTCGTTTAGGCTAAGTATCATGGGCGTCTATGACATTCATACGACGCCTTTTTTTATTCCTGCTCACCATCAGTATTCGGCTGTGCCTGCTCGCCTTCATGCTGGTGGTTCTACAGTATTCAACGGTGCCGCTGGGCTTACAATGGAGCGCCATCGCCATGCTCGTGCGCGACTTCCAGTACGATTATGTCGGGTGGGAGGTAAACGCGCTGGCTGTCAAAGCCTACGCGACACTGTATGGACTGCATCCGTTCATGGGCGAGGCGGAACGCTCCCAATATGTGCGGGATTACATGGCGGACTTGCGCCAGGCTCAAAACATCGAGGCGCAGATTGACCGTATCTACGCCGACCCCAATGTGAGCGACCCGCAGGCTGAGTCCGAGACCCTTCGGCGGGAGCGTGATACGCTGCGTGCTGATTTACGCTCACGCCAGCCGTTAGTCGAGAGCATCATGGAAGGGCAGGTGGCGGCGGTGCTGACCGAGCACGGCTTTGGCCTTGCCGGACAGCTTTTACCCCCTATCTCCGCGCATTTCACACAGGTTCCAAACCTGCTGATCGTTTCCCCGCGTGACCAGATACGTTTTGATGTGTCGATCAACCTACAGCCGATGACCGTTGACCAGATGGATGGCGTCGAACGGCGGGTTGAGCAAGATCAGAATGTGTCGGCGCTCATCGTACCCTTGGGCGGGCTGGCGTTGTACCCGTCGATGGTGCTGGAAACCTCGGACATTCCCTGGGCACTGAACACGATTGCGCATGAGTGGCTTCATCATTACCTGTTCTTCTTTCCGCTGGGGCTGAGTTATGATTTCGCGGGAGAGGCACGCATTATCAACGAAACCACTGCGAGGTTGTTTGGGGAGGAAGTTGGACAGATGGTGGTACAGCGTTACTACCCTGAACTATACGTCGAGCCTGCCCCGGTAAGCGCCAGCGCGCCGACGACTAACGATACTATCAACCTTGCGCTCTTGCCTCCGCTACAGCCCCGCTTTGACTTCATCACCGAACTGGGAAAAACACGCTTCTACGTTGACCGGATGCTGGAAGCCGGACAGGTGGATGAGGCCGAAGCCTATATGGAACAGCGGCGCGCGTTGTTCGTGGCGAATGGCTACGGGATGCGTCGGCTGAACCAGGCGTACTTCGCCTTCTACGGCGGGTATCAGACGGCAACGACGGGTGGAGCCAGCGGCGGCGATCCGATTGGCCCAGCCGTGCGGGCGATCTATGACGGCAGTTCGTCACTGCTGGGGTTCATCGAGACAATGCGCGAGGTGACGACACGCGATCAACTGCTGCAAACTTCAGCCGCTTTAAACGGGAATTGACCCTCAAAATCACTGCTGCAATCCGCAACAAATGGAGAGGTATACTGTATATGCCGAGCGTGAGTCTGTGGTGGGAGTATCCGCCGCTTAGATTTCCAGGTCCCTCTCAGAAAATCCCCCAATTTCTGGGGAAAGTTTGGTTATAAGATGGTCATAGAATGTGTTCGATCTAACCATTCGCTTATCTTATACACCAGACAGGCATCATGACCCACACTAATCCTCTCCTAAAATCACTCATTAGCTTTTTGAATGGTATCCTCGCCTTGGCATTTATGGCAGCGTTCGCTTTCGCCGCCATGTTCAGCGTCCTGCTCTTTATCAGTCCCTTGTCAGGGGTGATAATCGAAATCCCGCTGCTGATTTTCACCGTTGTCAGCGGAACCTATGTGGCATGGCAGTCCGCACAGGACGCGCAGAAGAAAGCCCTCGAAAAAGTCCGAATGCAGGAAGCCGCAGGTGGCGAGATAGAGGCGGGTGACCGCGAAGCCGCGACGGTAGCGATCACGCCATTCGCCACACTGCTCAAACGAAATGCCCTGGTCGCGCTGTTTTACGCGCCGCTGGTCGCGGTCATCACGGGCATGGCCTTTGGCCTGATGACTGGCATTTTACTGCTGACGCGAGAGGTTGCCGAAAATCGAACTGGCGCAAGTGCGATGATTAGGCTGCTGATCCCGATACCCCTGTTCGGCTGGTTTATCGCAGTGGGTTATGTATGGGGGCCAGTCACGCGCTTTGTCGATCAGCGCATTCTGCACATCAAAATCAATCTGCCAGAGAGCGAAGAATCGCGCCAGAAACGGCAGATGCTTGAGGCGCTGAATGAGGGCAGAAAAGCGATGGGATTGGGCGGTCACTCTGTGAATCAGCAAGAATTTTTGGCGAAGTATGCTGGTTGGCATAGGGCCGCTGCTGCTGCTGGTGCTGTTTATGAACATCACTGCGATTCTGAAGCGATACGCATCATCGTCGGCACCTCGTCAGGAATACTGGGGTATCTGGGTGTGATTGTGTTCCTCCATTGCCAAACTGATGTTTTCGTGGCCTTGATGAAAGATAGAGGCTGAAGCGCAAAAGCGATTGATGCCGAAACAGACCGCGAAGAAGCCGCTAAGATGCGTGAGGAATTTGAAGCGTACAAAAGCCGACGCCGCGCGAGTGAAAATTCAGTCGAAACACGCGCGATGAACCTGGTTTTATGATGGCATGGTCATGATTGGCATCGTGCTAGCCGCAGGTATTGGCGTCAGTTATGCCGTCCGTGCGTCGGGGAGGGGATGTTGAAACGGGCAAAAATGCGGCGGCATTTACCATGTTGGCAGGTGTCGTCATCATGCTCGTTGTCGGTGGTTTTGTGGCACAGCGTTTCATGCCCAAGACCTCCAAGGGTGAAGCGCTGATGGAAGGCTATGAGGCGGCACTGCGCGGCGGTGATTATCAGAGAAGCTGATTCCAATGGTAGATGAGGCGATGCGTAAAATGCCGAACTGGGAGACGCAAATTCCCGGCGCGGCGGCGTATGTGCAGGCGGGGCGGTTGAATGAAGGCGAACAGCTTACGCGCAGCATCATGCAGGAGGTGATGGATGCACGAACTGATGTGCAGCGGGAAATGCAAGATGATGATGGGGCTGTCTGTTCAGGACTGTGGCGAAATTCAGTTGGCAGAAGGACGCCTTGACAAGCAGGCGGTCGCTGCGGCGCGCGCTGGGTATGGCGACAACGGTTACGCCATCAACAACACTGCCGCGAAGCTCAATCTGTATCGACGTTCGCCGGACACCGCGCTGACGCACATCAGAAACTGCCGAAAAAACTCACCGTGAGGAAGGAAGCCCGTGACCATGTACAACGTGGCGCTGCGGGCGTGGGCACTGGCGCTGAAGCGTGAGTTCGCGCAGGCGGAAAAGCTGATGACACGGGCGATTAAGGAGACGCCGACAGCGCATGTGACCGACCTTGCCGAGTTATACCTGATTGGCAGCCATGTGTTGAGTGCCGAAGGCAAACAGGAAGCGGCACGCCGTTCGCTGGAAAAGGCGCAGGTTTATGACCGCTATGGGGTCTACGGCATTATCGCGCAGCGGGAACTAGATGAGATGCGCTAAGCGTGCGTCGTCTCAGGGCTTGATAGAGATGCCGTGATGAACAGCTCATGCCTCTGATGCCGCCGTATGCGTAATCCACTCCTTGCCAGTGAAGTGTGTCGTATCACCTTCACTGGTGTCGGTGTAGAGGTACTCGTCAACGGTGTGCTCGAAGCCGCCGAGAAATCGCCCCTGTGTGTAAAGCGCGCTGAGGCTGGCTTGAATAACACCTCCTGCCTGTCCACGGCGCTGATGAGGTCGGGACGCAGGGAAGTAAGCGTATCATTCATGCCGAAGCTGTTTTGCATAAAGTAGACAACTTCCTGTCCAATGAAGTCGGTACCGCCGAAGTAGCTGTCCGCGTAGGCGAAGGCGAAGCCGGTAAGTACGGATCGTGTGAGCCAGGGCGATAGGAAAGGGATTTCTTGCCGCCGCCGACATAAGTTGTGGCTTTGGCGCGCACGATGAAGGCTGTCAGTTGGGTGATGTCGGGCGTAGTCATGGTAGTTCCTCAATGCTTACACATTGCGGCTGAAAATCGTAAAGAATGTCACATCCTCACGCGCAGGTTCCATTTGATAATGAGAGTATCTGAGTGAGAGGATGTAGGCAATGAGTATCCGCAAAGTTCCAACGGTAGTGTGTGACGGCTGCGGCACTGTCATTGATGCAGATTACCACATCAAACTTGACAACCGCGATCAAAAAGTCGTCCAGAAAGATCGGGACGGCTCGACCCAGCGCGATTTTTGCTGCGAGGCGTGCGCCGAATGGTGGCACACAGAGTTCCCCGCCGATGGGCCATGAGGCCAGCGGCGGATGAGCACAAGATAGTGGTGGAAACACGTCCGCCCGCGCAAAGAGCATCCCCGCACGCTGCCCATGAAGAGATCACCGCTGACCGATACCAAAGTTCATTTGAAAGCCCGGAAAGAACCCGAGCTGTAACCATGGTTTCAGACGGGGGCGAACACACAGATTCGCCTCCTGCCAAGGTTAGTCGAATTTCCAGTCCTTGAGCATGGCGGCGACGAGTGCCGAACGACGCGGCAGGCTGGCGATGATGACCTGTTCGTGTACGGCGTGCAAACGCCGTCGCCTGCGGGTCCCAGGCCGTCAAGCGTGGGATACCCATATGCGCGGTGAAGTTGCCGTCGCTGCCGCCGCCGCTGCTGTCTTCGCTGATGCCAGCCCTTCGCGTTCGCCGATGATTTTGCACTGCTCGTAAGGGTTTGTTCATCAGCGCATTGCGTTCCATCGGGCCGCGCGCGCTGCCGGGAACTACTGTGAGCTTGGCACCGGGGAGATAAGGCTGCAACGCCTGAATGCGCTGGCTGAGTTCATCGTAGGCAGCATCCTTGAGTGTGCGCACATCAACCTGCGCCGTCGCCTTGTCGGGGATGACGTTGGTGGCGATGCCGCCGTGTACCACCGTCACCGAGACGGATGTGCCGTTGCGTAAGTCGTTCATCTCTTGCAGCTTGAGTGTCTGGTAGGCCAGTTCGACGACGGCGTTGATGCCCTTTTCCGCGCGTTGCCTGCGTGGCTGGCGCGTCCTTCGACGCTTGATGGTGAAGTTGGAGACGCCTTTGCGCGAGGTCTTCAGCGCTTCATCCTGCGTGGCGGGTTCCATCACCAGCACCAGACCGGACTGCGCGGCAACTTCACGGATGATTGGCTCGGAATAGATGCTGCCGACTTCTTCATCGGCGGTCATCAGCACCCAGATGGGGCGGTTGGGCATTTCGCCGCGATCCAGCAGCCCTTTGATAGCGCTGAGGGTAATGGTGATGCCGCCCTTCATGTCAATCGCGCCGGGGCCAAAGAGACGGCCCTCGTCATCGATGCGCACAGGACGCTGCGCCAACGTGCCGATGGGCCAGACGGTGTCGATGTGCGTCAGGAACATGATGGGCTTGCCGGGGGCGTTTTCATTCCACTTGGCAAGCAGAAAGTCGCCGACCTCTGTCTGCGGGTAGCGGGTAACAGAGGAGGCTTTCAAGGTGCGGAACTGGCTTTCCATGAAATTGCCGAGCTTATCGACGTAAGGCTTTTCCTTTGTGCCGGACTCGAAGTTGACCAGTTCGGTGAGCAGATCGACCATTTCCTGTTGGCGATCTTTGAAATAGGAGAGCAGTTGGGACATGGGTTCCTCAATAGATAATGAATAGGGATAAACTTTCGTTGTCAGTTATCAGTTGTCAGTTCTCAGTAAGTACAGAAGCGTTGGCTGAAAACTTTGAACTGAAGACTCTCAAAACGGACATAAGGTTTGTGCCGCATAGATCGGGCTGCGGCTGCCGTAGCGATTGAGCAAGTCGAGCGCGTCAGAGCGATTGGCGACGATGTTCAGGACTTCGACACAGGCGTTGTGCAGGTTGTTGGTGACTTGCAGCGTGTTCCAGAAAGTTTGCGCCAGCGTCACGTAAACGGGCGCGGTGTTGGCGTCGGGATATAAAGTGCTGATGTCCTGCAAGACGATGAGGCGCTGCTGGTCTTCGGTGTAGGCATAGGCCAGCAGTTCGCGGTACATGATATAAGCACGCAGCACCGTCGATTCATCGTTGTACCAGTAGCGCAGCCCCTGCGAGTCATCAAGCGCCAGTTGGTACAGCGGCAGGGCGCTGCTCATGTCGAGACGGGCGAAGGCTCGATCTGCCTCCTGCACGACCTGAATGCGATAGCCCGGCGGGTCAAGCTGGACAATCGACAGTACATAGAATGTACCGTTCCAATCGTAGATATGGGTACCTGTACGCAGAGGGCCAGTGGCGGCGGTGCCATCGTTGTTCAACTGCACGACGATTTCTGCTACGCGATCACTATCCACGTCGGTCAGTGTCGGCACATCGTCGCTGCTGAGCGTGCCTTCGAGCAGACTGATAAAACGTCCCAGCGGTGCGTTCCAGGTGATAATCTGTGTGTTGTAAAGGCAGGTGTCTTCGACATCGCAGACGTTGGCGGTGTAGGCGATTTCCGGCAGATTGTTGGCGTTCATATCCCCGACGAACAGCATCTGCGGGGCAACCGTGCCGCCGACTAAGTCCTGATAGCGCAGGGTGTAGCTGCCGTTGGCGCAGGTATAAATCAGCAGGGTGCCGCCTGTATCCGGCGCGCTGAAACCTGCGATGATTTCGGGCGTGCCTTCGCCTGTCATGTCAACATCGACGCGCGCGAAACCCGTGTCCCCCATGATGCCCCAGCCGTTCAGGACACCGCCAAGCGCTGCCGGATCACTGCCCGCCGCGAGATAAGCGCTGATCGCAGAGGCAATTTCCCGTTCTGTGGTCGGCGTTGGTATAGCGGTGGCTGGCGTGCCGGGAACAGGGCAAGCAGCGTAGTTGGGTGTGGCGGTAGGCTGGCTGGCAAGCGCGACCACCGTCGCCGGGTTAGCGATGCCGCTGCTGTCGATACGCACGCCGTTGACAGGCAGCAAGCCCGTCACCTCACGCCCCGGCGTCACCGTTGGGAAGGCGATGTCTGTCGGGTTGGCGTTCTGCGCAGTGTTGGGCTGGCAAGCAGCGCACACTAGAATTAACATCAGCAGCAGATACAATCGTTTTAACATGGGCAAAAGTATAGTCGTCTGAGGGAGATAATCAAGGCAATGGTTTATATCCGCGCGGCACAGGCACACGATGCTCCGCTGATCAAAAAAATGGTCAGCGATGAACAGCTTGACCCGACAGCGATTAAGTGGCAGCGCTTCCTTATTGCAGAGGTCGATGGCCAAATCGCGGGCATCGGGCAGGTGCGCAAACATCGCGACTGTGAAGAACTGGGCAGCCTGATTGTATTGAAGGCGTATCGGGGGCAGGGCATTGCCGCGCAGTTAATTGAACAGCTAGAGGCGCGCGCCGGACGCCCGCTGTATCTGGACTGCCGTGACAGAATGATTCCCTACTATGAACGATTTGGCTATAAAGTCATCCGCTATTGGGACACACCGCTGACGCTGCGACTCAAGCTGTTGTTTCCCATGATGTTTCGCGTGTTCGGGATTAGAGTGGTGTCGATGCGGAAGGATTAGGGAAGGGAGAAGGGCATAGTGTGCTATGCCCCTACAGAGTCTTGCGGTGGGATTAGGCTTTTTCGTCCTCAAGCAATTGGGTGACGGTACGTTCGTCGTTGAGCAGGTTACGGTAACGCAGATACATGCTGACGACTAACACCCCAACGAACCCAAAAACGACAGTTAAGGCCAAAAATAAATATGCGGTGGTATCCGGCGTGGTTTCAGGCATGGTTATTTCTCCACCAGGCGAACTTTTAGACCGTCGATGCGTTCACGCAGATTTTCGAGGCGGATACGCCACCACATCAGCGTGACGGGTACCAGTAATCCCCAGACAGGCAGATTTGTCAGCAGTGTGGTAATCATGGACGAGGTGAGGCTGACTTCACCCTGCGCGTTTTGTGGGCTGCTGCCGATAGCAGCGGGGTGAATGGTGTCCGGGCGAATGCGGATGATAATCAGCGTCATAATCACTGTGGAAATGGCGATGATGCCGTAGACCGACGCAAAGCGGCGGCGCTGGTCGGGGTTTTCGATGCCTGCGCGCAGCATCAGATACGCCATATACGTCAGCGACATGACGGCGGCTGAAGTCAGGCGCGGGTCCCATGTCCACCATGTATTCCAGATGGGACGCGCCCAGATGCTGCCCGTCGTCAGATTGATCAGCCCTAATACAAGTCCGACCTCCACGCCCGCTACTGCCAGCACATCCCATTTTAGCTGGCGTGTGCGCAGATACATAATGCCGCCGACAACGGTTGCACTAAAGGCGATGAATGCCCCGAAGAAGGCTGGCATGTGGATGTAAAAAATACGCTGTACATCACCCTGTGTCGTCTCCTGCCCGGCATAACCTAGAGCCATAAAGACGCCGACGATAACCGTCAGCACTGTGATGACCGTTAAGCCTTGCAGAGCACGCGGTACAGGTGAGGTGCGGGCTGGCTCCATTGCAGAAGGAGCAGATTGAATGTTTTGCGCTGCCAATGGGGACTCCTTAATGGACTAATAGCTGGCGATGCGCTCAGAATTCTATCAAAAACTGCAAAAATCTACAAAATCTATTGTGATACTTCTGCGCCAGTTGAGACCTGTTTAAGGATTAAGGTTAGGTGTAGGGTGACCGCTCATTCCTCCAGCACATAACCGAACATCATGTAACAGAGCACCAGATAAATCAGGGCGACGGCGACCAGGATTTGCAGCCAGCCGCTCCAATCAGCAAACGGAGCATCGCGCAGAATGCCGCCCGTAGCGTTAACCGCAGGCAGCAGCACCGGCAGCGCGACAGGCAGCATCAGAATCGGCAGTAGTGACTCTCTCGCGCGGGTCTGCACGGTCATGGTTGCCAGCAGCGTGCCCGTGATGGAAAATCCCATCGTACCCAGCAGCAGCGTCAGCAGCAGCCAGCCGTTAAACAGCGTCATGGTGTAAAGGATGCTCATCAGCGGCAGCAGCATAACGCCGACAGTCAGCGCGAAGATGAAGTTGCCCACCAGTTTGCCAAAGAACACAGCAACGCGGTCTACGGGGGCCAGCAGCATCGCGTCGAAGCTGCCGCCTTCACGTTCGGTTGCCATGCTGCGGTTCAGGCCAAGAATACTGGCGAAGACCACCGTGACCCACAGCACACCGCCAACGACTTCCTGGCGGGCGTTCAGGTCAAGCTGCAAGGCAAAACTGAAGATGAGGATGCTCAACAGAGCGAACATCGACATCGAACTAAGAAGTTCGCGGCTGCGCAGTTCAGCTTGCAGGTCTTTGCGGACAATGGCAATGGCGGCTTTGAAGAGTGGCGTTTTCATGAGTCCCTAGTCGCTGATTAAAAGGCGGTGATGGATGAGGAGAAGGGCGTTAGTCACGGCTTGCCACCTTCGCATCGCTGTGGGGTGCAGTGGCTTGTGCGGTAACGGCAGCATATTGCAGTGCGAGGCGTTCGCCGTCGAAGCCTGCGGCTGGGGCATCGTAAACCAGCGAACCCCGCGCCAGAATGACGATGCGTGAGGCGAGTGCTGCCGCGCGATCCAGTTCGTGCGTTGCCACCAGAATCGTGCGCTCTTCAGCGTGTGATTCCTGAATGATGGTGTCCAGCAGTGTTGAACCATCGCGATCCAGCCCCGTATGCGGCTCGTCCAGCAGCAGAATGTCGGGATTGTGCAGCAGGGCACGGGCAATACTTAAACGCTGCTGCATCCCGCGCGAGTAAGTGCGAATTAGGTCATGGGCACGCCGCGCCAGTCCGACACGCTGAAGCAGGGCGGTAATACGGGCGTCGGCCTCATGCGTCGGCAGATTGTACATTCTGGCGAAGAAACGCAGATTTTCGTGGGCAGTGAGCGTGTCATACAGCAGTGGTTTGTGGCTGACGACGCCCAACTGCGCACGCATGGCCTCCGCTTCACGCGGGATTTCCCAGCCGCCAATCGTCAATGTTCCGGCAGTCGGGCGGCTGAGTCCGGTAAGGATACGCATGAGTGTGGATTTGCCACTGCCGTTGGGGCCTAACAGGGCGATGCATTCGCCGCGCGCGATGGATAAGTCCAGCTTACGCAGGGCAAACGTTAGTCCGTAGGCTTTGGTCAGGCCGCGCGCTTCGATGATGGTATTCATGGATTATGCCTTGTGTACGTTATGCTGCGTTTGTTCACGCTGTCCCCATTGTTTGTGCTATCAAAACTTGCCAATCCCGTTTACTGTTCGTCCATCAGCTCTGCAAGGCGCGCCTTGAGCTTGATGCGGCGCTGCTGGTAAACATCGTGATTGATTTGCCCCCGATCATGCTGTTCATCAAGTTCGGCAATCTGGCGCACCAGCGCATCAATCAGCTTGTTTTTGTCGGCTGGGCTGGATGCGGCTGGTTGAGCTGTGCGCGGCGCGTAACGCTGGCGCAGCGCGATGAAAATGACAAACAGCAGCAAAACACTCCCTGCCGCCAGCATCAGCACCGGCAGAAGGTTGCTGGAATTGAGAGCGCCGCCGCTGCTGACGTTAATCTGCCCATTAAGCGTATAGCTGACGACATCTCCGGGCTGCAAGCCAAGCGTACCACCAAAGCTGTTGAACTGGCGCTGCCCAATGGTTTCGGGACCCAAAGGCGCAAGCTGTGTGCTGGTCAGACTTAGCGCGCTGGGGCCGAGCAGGATGCGCACAGGGCCATTGAGTGTGTAGTTGACCTGCTGCTCAATGATGGCACTGCTGCTGTAGGGCACGAAGTATAAAAGCTGGATGAGGTGGTCTTCATTGGGCAGCACAGGCAGCGTATCAACGACAGTGGACTGCTCTTGTAACACGACGTAGCGTTCTTCACCCTGAAAGCCGAGGACAACCGAACCCGGCGGCAGCGGCACGACCAGCGATGCGAAGCTGTCTCCGGCGCTTAGCGTCGTGGTAAATAAACGATCCGAATTGTTGCGGAAGCGGATCACCTGCAAGAACTCCAGCCCATCGCCGGAAGAACTTTGGTCAATTTGCGTGACCATGCCCGCAATGCTGATGACTGACGTATCCTCGGTAAGTTCATAGATGGAAACAGGCAGGTCAAGCGAAGTGACTCCCGCCTGCGCCTGCATTGTCTGGCTGGCAAAGAGGCGGTCACGATAGGGCACGCTGACAAAAAAGTTTGCACCCTCGACGATGGCCACCCCTGTAAACGCGAAGCTGCCATCGGCGGCGATAGGGGCGTTGGCAGTGGTTTCTGTCGTGAAATCCGGGCTGATAATGTGCAGCGTCACGATGGTATCCGGCGGGACAGTGCCTAACGCCGTGCCGTTGGTGACGTGTCCGGTGATCGTTCCTGGCACGCCTGCATTGGTCGGTGCGGCGGTGGCGGCAGCCACTTCTTCGGTGGCGATAGGTGTTGGAACCTGTACAACCTGGCCAATCGCAGCGCCGCCATTTACGGCTGTGCTGCGGATATAGGCGGCAAGGGCGTTTTTCTGCTCGGTGCTTAGGGATGAGACTTCAGGGATGCTTGTGGCAAGCTGCGTGATGATGTCTGCGTCGTTCATGCGAAATAAGCCGTGAATCGCGCTGAGCCTGCTTAACAGCGCAGAGTCATAAGCCTGCGCAAGCTGCTGACCTTCGACAATCATCGCCTGCGTGTAGGGCAGGGTATACACGTACAGCGCCACATCCCAGCGTTCCTGTTCTGAGAGCGATTGTGCCCAGGGGGGCATCAGCTTGTCGATGCGCCCGTTGGTGATGGTGTCGAACCAATTGGCTGGCGGTACCGTCTGCGTGTGGGCGGGATCGGTAAAGTTCGCGGCGTTCTGAACTTGCCCTAACTGCACAAGTTCGCCGTCGCCCGCGCCGCCGACGCCGTGACAGCGAGTGCAGTTGGCGGCAAATAGGCGTGCCCCGTTAGCGATGTCTGGTGTGTAGTTGATGTTATCGGGAAAAGCGGTGGCCGGAGGGATAGTTGCGACGATGCGGGGTTCCCCGGCAAGCCCGCTGCACGCCGTTAACATCAGCAGCAGCGTGGCGCATAAATATAGAAGGTGACGTACAGATAATCTCACAAGCGTTCTCTATGATGAAATGTTGTTGAACTACGATTGCTTTGAACGATAGGCGGCGATGGCTGCTTCGATAGCGTCGTCAACCTCAGCGTCTTCTGGCGTTTCGGGTGCCATTATACTCTGTGCATCGAGGCTGTCCAGCGCCTTCAACAAACTGATGGCGCGCTGTGTCCATCGCTCACGCTCACGCTGATAGTCTATGCCGCTGGTTTTCCCGGTAGCGTAATCGTCGTCCAGGTCGAGGATGTTGCGCAGCGCCTGTTCATACAGTTCACTGAGTTGTTCGCGCTGCCGGGGAATAGCGCCTTGCCCATGAAACGAATCACGTCGTTTAGGCGGTTCCGTCACCAATGGGGAAAAGACCCAGAGGGCAACGGTGCCAATGAGAATCAGTGCGAACAACAATCCCTGGGCGCTCATGAAGCACCTCCGGTCAGAAGATCAAGTTGTTCGATGAGCTGCTGCGGGTCGATAGGGCCGGCGAAGAAATAAACAATGTTGCCCTGCTGGTCGATGACAAAGTTTCGGGCACGCCTTCAATGTGATACTGGTCGGAAATACGTGAACCGCCATCCAGTCCATTGATATAGGTCATGCCGAATTCCGCCATAAAAGCGCGGGCATCGTCTTCGGTATCCAGATAGGTCACGCCCACGACTTCTACGCCGCGTTCCCGATAGGTGATGGAAATGTTTTGCAGATCAGGGGCTTCATCACGGCAGGGGCCGCACCAGCTTGCCCAGAAGTTGAGCACCACCACTTTGCCACGCATATCAGCCAGCCGAAACGACCCGCTGTTGTAGGTTGTCATCTCGAACAACGGGGCCGGGCCGGTTGTGGGCTGGCTTAAGCCCTGGCTGGCAAGCTGCAAACCAAAGACGATAATCACCATCAGCACGCCAATCATCAGCACAATCGAGCCGATGCCAAAGCCGCTGCGCGCTGGTTGAGTCGTCGTCTGGCCGCGTGGAATATCGCTCATATCGTATTTTCCAGCAGCATGGTCAAATGCTGAGTATCTACGAAACCATTCTGGACATCGAATACTTCCACGACCTGCTTGCCGTGCAGCATTCCCGTTCCCAGCAGTCGCTGTACAGTCTGGGTGTAAGAGGGAGTGATTCAGATGTTCGACGGATGCCATGTCGCGCCACAGACTGATAACGGCGCAATCGTGGGGAGTGCGCACAAAGAAAACCCCAAGACAACCTGATTGATGGCGAAACATGGGCATGGAATGCTGGCGCTCGAATTCTTCAAATTCAGCCATGCGTGAAGGATTGACTTCGGTGCGCCAGATACGGACAATCACAGGTGCAAGTCCTTTTCTATGCGTGCCCGGTATTTGTCTTCGTCAGCTTGGGCTTTCTCCGATTTCGGAAGTTCCGCATCCGAGACTGGATGGCGTCTCGTCCACCAGCGTATCAGTGTCCACGCGCCGATGAGAAGAACACCCCCTCCAATCAGGTAAGGTGTAACCAACGAGAATGCGCGCAGTGTGGGGTTCTGGGGTGTGCCTACAATACGTTCGCCGTAGCGCTCAACAAATGCAGCGATGATTTCATCTTCTGTACGCCCGGCTTCTAACTGCTGGCGGATTTCCTGACGCCATTCGGCGCAGACCTGTGTGCCACAGTCATCCAGCGGCACCCCCTGGCATGACGGGCAGTACATCCGGGCGGCAACTGCATTCACCTGATCGTCGCTGACGGAAACAGGCGTTGCCTGCTGGGCGTGAAGCGGCAGTCCAATCAAGGCTTGAACTGCCACCATGCAAAGAATGCCAAACAGCAGGATACGCGCATGATGCTGGACGAACCTCAGCCGATTCATGCGCGCGCTCCAGCCTTGTTTTTGACGGGGTAGCTGACGTGAACCCGTGATTCCTCGTGGGCGGGCCATGCAGCAATGACGGTGCCAAAGATGAGTATCAGTCCGCCCCACCAGACGAGGTTAATCAGCGGATTGATGTAAACCTTGAAGGTAGCGGTGTTGGCTGTCTGCTGTTCCCATCCGATCAGCAGTACGTAAAAATCGTTCTCTAAGGTGCTGTACGCGCCAGCAATCGTCATAGGCATCGTGGTGCCGTCAGCTTGCAGATAGTGGTCGGTGCGTGGGCGCAGCGTGGCCTGTGTCTGTCCGCTGCGGAACACGGTGACATCGGCAATGTCCATCTGTCGGCCATCATCGGCAATCGCGTGCGTGATGCCGTCGTAGCGCAGTTCATAACCGCCGATTGACAGCGTTTCGCCGATGTTAAGCGTGCGCTGCGTTTGCTGCTGGAACACGGTGCTGCCAATGACGCCGATGCCGATGATAGTGATGCCAAGATGGACGACATACCCTCCATAGCGGCGGCGGTTGCGCCCGAACAAGTCCAGTGTCGCGCGCAAATAGGTTAGGGGGGTACGGCTGCTGTCACGTTTGACACGCGCGACTACGCCGCGATACATCTCATAAAGCGCGACGTAACCCGCCAGCACGACAACACCATAACCGAACAGCGCGCCGAGGCTGCCCATACCACCAATGACGAAGAAAATCAGGGTTATCAGCGTGAGCAGGAACGGAATGGCCAGCCCACGTCCGATACGCGGCAGAGAAGTCGCGCCCCAGGCTGTAAGCGGGGCAACCCCCATCAGAATGTAAAGTGCAGCGAACAGCGGCGGCGTGACCATCATGAAGTATTCGGTGCCCAGCGTGATTTTTGTGCTGCCGAACAGTTCAGAGATGACGGGCGCGCCGAAACTGCCCCAGAAAATCGCGACGACTAAAATGACAAAGACGATGTTATTGAGGACGAACAGCGATTCGCGGCTGAGGATATTGACGAACGGGTGCTCGTCATCGAGTTCACCCCGGTTGCGCCGCCACAGAATCAGCGTGACCGATACCAGCGTAACGGCTGCCCAGAACACGAACATAGGAACGCCGATAGGACTGCGCGCGAAGCTGTGTACGCTGTCCACCAGTCCGCTGCGCGTGGCAAAGGTGCCGAAAACCATCGCGGAAAATGCCCCGATGACGAGGAACATGTTCCAGACTTTCAGCATCCCTCGCTTTTCCTGAATAACGACACTGTGCAGGAAGGCCGTACCCACCAGCCAGGGCAGAAACGCGGCGTTTTCCACCGGGTCCCAGCCCCAATAGCCGCCCCAGCCCAGCACATCGTAAGCCCAGCGTCCACCGAGAATCAGTCCCAGGCTGAGGAACAGCCAGGCAACCAGCGTCCAGCGGCGCGTGGCGTGTATCCAATTGGTCGAGAGGTCGCCAGAAGCCAGCGCAGCCATCGCGAAAGCAAAGGGAATCATGAATCCGGTGAAGCCCATGTAGAGCATCGGCGGGTGAATGATCATGCCGAAGTGCCGCAGCAGGGGATTTAAGCCCTGCGCGGTGTCTGAAAGATTTTGCGGCGGGATAGGCTGCCCGCCCTGCGGAATAAAGGTGGTGGCCACAACCTGCCCGTTGAGCGCCCAATAGCGATCAAAGGGATTTTCGACGAACACCTTTAAGCCGAGGAAAAAGGCCAGCGTTGTCATCGTGTAGGCGATGACATAAGGCATTAAACGGCGATCACTTTTCCAGTTGAAGAGAATCGCGCTGCACGAGTAACCGCTTAACAGTAGCGACCAGAACAGCAGCGACCCCGACTGTGACCCCCACAGCGCGGTGAAGCGGTAAAACGGGGGTGTCTGCGGGTTGCTGACTGACCAGACATAAGCGATTTCGTAGTGGCCTTGCAGCAGCGCGACAACCAAAGCCGCGCAGGCGGATAACAGCAGGGGGAACGTAGCGATTGCTGCGTTGCGCGCGCTGATGACGATCCGTTCAGATCGAACACGCGCGCCATAAATCCCTGCTGCCGCTGCGTAGACGGCGGCGATGAACGCCAGAAATACCGTCGCAATTCCAATTTCGGCGAGCATGAATCACGCCCCTGAGTCAGCCGGAGATAAGTCTGGTTGGTCTTCCATCATGCGTGATGGGCACTTGAGTAAGAGTTCGCTGGCACGGAAGACACCGTCGCTTCCCATCGTACCGCTGAGAATGGCCTGCGCTTCATGCTGAAGCAGGTCAGGCATCGGCTGCCCTTCAACGCGCACCCGCATGAGTTCTGCGTTGGGGTTGTTAACGGCGTCATGCAGGGCCTGCCCCAGGTCTGTATAGTTTTCGGGCACGTTGGCAACATCAAACTCAATCACTTGCGTTTCGACACCGTTGATGATTTCGGTGGTATTGCTGATGCTGCTGCCGATGACCGCGCCGGAAACACGTACAGTCTGACCTAAATAATCTGGACTCGTCAGTAGTTGATCGACAGTAATGTAGTAGCGTGCCCCGGAGATCGTGCCGGAGATCATCAGATAAATGACTGCGCTGAGTATCAGCACACCACCAATCAGGTACTTAAACCGTTCAAGATTTATTTTGCTGCGGGGAGCGGTATCGATAACCAGTGGTTTTTCCCATGCTGTTTGTGCCATACTGTCCTCGATAACTACTAGTTTGCGTACTTTAAGGATACCTGCATACGCGAAAATGTATAATAGTCAATTTTCGACGTAGACTGCCACAATTATAGTTGCACTCACGCTGCTGCAAAAGCAAATTAACGCCGTGAAACGCATTTCGTTAACTGCCTGGTCGTGCTGTTCTTCGATAGAACCTGGAGTAACGGCGTACCATCCCCGTTTTCCAGCCTAAAATAGTTTTTACTGATGGGAGCAGAATGAAATCTATTGCCTACATTTATTCTATCCATCAATTTCTGCTGACGTGCCTAACTATTTAGCAAGCTGTTGATGTCATCGTCGGTCAGACCGAGCAAACTCACCATGCGATTGAGCACCTGGTCAAAAAGCTGCTCGTTGCCCTCTCGCGGCACACTGCGCGCCAGTGCCACAAAAGAGTCCAGCAGTGTAACCTTTAGATCAGCGTTTTCGTCAGTCAGGCTTGCCACCCGCCGGTTCAGGTCTCGGATGATATCTTCATCAGCCATCTTGATACAGCCCCTTTATTTACATCACTATAGACGTTCAACAGACCGGGTTAAAGTCGTCGTCATCAGAAGCCCTACTGCTGCATCTGGACGTGACACAACCGCAGTTTGTTTGTGTCCACAACAAAAAAGATTCACGGAGACACTCAGGCCTCCGTGAGGGTGAAACCTTATTTGGCGTCCTGTTTGAAATTACTGCGTGCAATCATGCCAGCGCCAACCAGAAAGACGGCACCAAGCCCGAGCAGCAGCACAAGTGTCGTCACCCCGCCCGTCGGAACTTCTGTGGAGACGGCGGCGGGTTCGCTGGTTGCTTCCTGCGCGTGAACCAAAGTTCCCGCCAGTAACAGGACACAGAAGAGCGCGGTCAACAGGATTCGCATCAATACAGACGATCTTTTCATTGTCTGAGATTCTCCTTAGTCTGCAAGCGTGCCAACAACGAAATCGAAATATGCATAAATTGTACCGCAAGGCGCTGTTTAATCCTATAAGACAAGCGCAAGTTTGGCACCAATCATCGCCGGAACCTGTAAATAAATGCAGGCGAATTTTTATAATATTTTTTGAAATGCTGTAACACAAATCGTAAAAAATCCCGTATACTGAACATGCCAAACTTATCACACAAGGAGACTGTCGATGCGCAAGTTAATCATGGTGTTCTGGGTTCTGACAATGCTGATGCTGGCTGCCTGCGGCGGTACAGCAAGCCCAACTGCGGCCCCCAGTGACGGGGGAACGACCACAGGCGGAGGCGATGCAGCAGCGAGCGGACCTGCCGATGCCGTGAGGGCCTTTATGGAAGCAACTTACGCAGGGGATAACGAAACCGTTGCCAGTCTATACTGTTCAGCCGTTGATACCAGCAGTATCCCGGCGGGTACGACGCTGACTGAAGGCGCAACCTATGACCTGAGCGGGTTGACCTATGAAGTCGTCAGCGAGGATGGCGATCAGGCGCAGGTGCGCGTGTCCGGCCCGATTACGTTCTCAGTAGAGGTTGCCGGTACCGCCACGTCCAGCACTGTCGATTTGCCGGAGACCACCTACCCGATGCGCAATGAGGACGGCTGGAAAATCTGCCCGGTGTAATCTTTCCTGTTCGTGGCAACAAAAAACCCCCGGCAGATGTCGGGGGTTTTTGATTCTGAAGTTCAGTGGTTTACTGATCCTGCGACATCAGGTAGGACACGATGTCGGCAAGGTCTTGCAGCGTCAGTTGATCACCGAAGACGTTGGGCATGATGCCGGAGCTGTAGGTCGGCACCACATAGTCATTCGGGCGGACGATGCTGTGAACCAGATATTCCTCGCCGCTGGCGTAATCCGGCAGGGCAGGGAGACGTTCGTTGAGGACGCGTGTCCATGTGCCTTCAGTCCCAGGGGCGTTGGCGCCCCACCGCATGGCAGGTCGAGCAGCCAAGCTGCATCCACGTCCGGTTGCGCCGCGCCCGTGTATAGGAGTTGGCCGTGGCTCGGGTCGCCTGTAACCGTTGGCAGTTCCTTCCATAATCGCTGCAACATCGGTGCCAACCGCTTCGCCACCAGCCGCCACCACCTTCGCAGGTTGCAGGATTGCGGGGTTCGACGGCAAATTGGTGCACGGCGAGCAGGTCTTCGACAGTGAAATCGCGGTTCCAGTTCATGATGAAGTTGGTCAGGTCGCGCAGTTGGTCATCACGCAGCGGCCCACCGGAAATTTGCGCCCAGTTAGGCATGGCTTGCGGCCAGTAGGCACTGCTGACCGGACGACCATGTACCAGTGTCGAGTAGATGAAATTGAAGCGGCTGTTTGTCCAGTTTACCCACGATGATGAGGCGATCCGGTTTGTACGGATCATAACCACGAAGCTGCGCGGCCTGAGTTTGCAGCAGAACGGGCTGCGCTGCCTGTTCCAGTTCGGCAACGCGCGCATCAATTTCGCCGATTCGCGTATTGATTTCTGCGGTGCGTTCAGCAGTCGGGGCAGGCTGACCATTGAGTTCGTTGGTAAGCTGTCCCTTTTCAGCCAGCAGCGTATCACGTTCGTTGTTGATTTCCGGCATGAAATCATAGCCGAACAGTTCAGGGTTGTTGAGCGCGGGTGCGCGTCCGGTGATGCCTAGTCCGTCGTTGCCGTGACAGGTTGAGCAGTAGGTCGAGAACATCGCCGCGCCGCGTTCAATCGAGCGCGCATTGAACTGGCGGTCAAACGCCGCCATACGTGCGCCTTCGTTGATCGCCACCCAGCCGACCAGCAGCATGGTGGTGACAAACATGGTGATGCCGACCAGAATGCGGGTTTCAATCCGCTCGAAAAGTAGTTGTCCGTTTAGGAAACGGGAAAAGAAGCCCATGAATTAGTTTCCTCCCGGTCTGTGGAAGTATTCAGCGTTACGGTGTAAGTAAATGTACTGGCTGTTGACACGGGCAACAGGCTCAGTCAGTGTGCGCGGTTCACCGTTTTCGTCAAGCACAGGATTGCCATTGGCGTCCAGCAGCGGGATGGGAGCATCCACGATGACGGGCTTGCCACTTTCGTCAAGGACATGCGCGCCGGTTTCATCCAGTTCATAGAAGCGCGGGATGGAGTCGCCGTCTTCGTTCAGGGCGACGTGACCACGATTAATGACCACTTCGTCCCACAGCACGAGCACATCCACGCGGACGACATCGGGTTGTGTGGGGGTGATAACAATCGCGCCCCAGCCATTGCGCAGTTCCAAATGCTCGGTTTCCATCATTTCGTAGAATTCCGCGAGGACGGCGTGCAGTTCTGGCGCATCGTCAGGCACTGTGCGGAAGCTGATGCCGCTGAGTGTCAAGTGCTGCAAATTCAACTGGTTAATCATGGACTGAGCCTGACCGTTGGCCTGTACCTCTGCGCCGAAGGATGCAAAGTCCGTGTCAAAATCTGACGGGTTGACTTCACGCTCAAGGCGGATTTGTTCAGTGGTGTAGATACCGGGAACAAGCTGGTCAAAGGGCACAGGACGGATGATACCAAGATGGCTATGCGCGGGTTCCATCACCAGTTCGTGCATCACTTCCACGTCTGCGGATGTAGACACGCCGTACTCTGACAACCCCATATAACTGAGAACCGTCATAGACGAGACGAACAAACAGCAGATCGTAATCGCGAAGCGGCGGTGCGCGTAGCGACGGCTGACCTGGGTATCAACGTAGGGGTAAGCCATCAACAGGACGATGACCAGCGTGGGGAAGATAATGCCCCAGAAGACCTTATCACCCAGCTTCAGCGCACCCTGAATCCAGAGGAAGTACCAGGGGGCAGTCGTCCCGAGGGGTGTCACCTGAGAGTCTGCGTGATTTTCCAGCGGCGCATGGAAGAACCAGATGCACAGCACCACGAGTACAAAGGTCGTGACAGCAATCCACATCATTTCGCTGGTGAGAATATCCGGGATGAAGTATACGCGCTTGTCCAGCGGGACACGCTTGGCGGTATCTTCGCCGATGTTCTCTTTCTGCGGTGGCAGGCTGTGACCGTGAACGATGACCTTGTAGTAGTGGACGCCTGTAAAGACGAACAGTACCGCAGGCACCGCTAAGACGTGCAGCAGGTAGAAACGCAAGAGACCATTCGCGCCGATGTCCGGCCCACCTCGCAAGAGCAGGTTGAGGGTTTGACCGACGATTGGCGGCGGTGCCGCTTCAACCATAGACGCGCCGATGGTGACCGCCCACAGTGCCAACTGATCCCAGGGCAGCAGGTAGCCGCTGAACGAGAGGAACATGGTGGCGATGAGCAGGACGACGCCTGTGAACCAGGTGAACTGCCGCGGCTTTTTGTAGCTGCCCGTTAAGAACGTGCGCAGCATGTGAAGCCAGACGATCAACACCATGCCTTCCGCACCGAGACGGTGCAAGTCACGCATAAGCTGACCTAGCGGCACATTGCTCAGAATAGCGAGCATGTTGCCATAAGCCGCATCCGGCGAAGGCGTGTACCAGATCATCAGCAGCATACCGGTGATGGTCTCGAAGAACACGAAGTACGTCGAGAGCCAGCCGAGGCGGAAGGTCGGATACAGCCCCGTCATGTCCTTGTGGAAGTAGCTGGGGCGCATGTGCAGCCAGAAGCCATCTGCATGGGGGGTCAGGCGCGGGTTGGGCTTACGAGTGGGGGCTTCGCCGCGCAATGCTTCACGAACATCCTGGATGTTCATGCCTGCGGTCACGCGCTCTACCACTTCGTCGATGCCCTCGAAAACGGCTTTTTTCAAGCCCTTTTCTTTGATGTCGTCTAAAAACGACGGGAACGGGAGTATCGACATTACGCTCTCTCCTCGAACAACAAAATTTATTCACAAAACAATGGGCCTGTGCCCATTGTCTACGATTTACAAATGCTGCGCCTTAGGGGTGCGGCGGCAGTAGGATACGGGTACCGGTATCGATGGCGATTTCCAGAATATCTTCGACGGCGTGGCCTCCCAGTGGAACCGGGTTGCCCGCACCGTCCATGACGGTTTCGGAACCATCCTTAAAGCGGACGGTGGTGACAAAACGGTCAAGCCCGCGCGGTGCCGGACCCTCGATATAAGTGCCATCAAGCTGGTACTTTGAACCGTGACACGGGCATTCAAAGCGGTTGTTGGTATCGACCCATTTCGGCAGACAGCCGAGGTGGGTACAAACGCCGTACAACGTGACGATACCGCGCGACAGGTAGGAAACGTGGAAACGCCCGGCTGGCTCTGATACCGGGACGGTATCTGCTACAGCAGGCAAACGTGCCGGGTCGAATTTGAAGATACCGCCAAAGGTACCCTCTTTGAAGCGGGGCAGCATGAACCATACTAAACCCGCCACCGATTCACCCAGCAAGAGCACGATGGATGCTCCCCAAATGTAGTACAGGAACTCGCGCCGGCTCGGTAAGCTGACATCGACGGCTGGAGCAGCAGCTTTAGCGGGCGCGGCAGTCGTCGTTTTTGCAGGACTTGCAGTTGCCATTGATCTACAACCCCCCGAAACATGGGATTCGCTAGCAGGAACAGAAACGCACCAATAGTAACAAATAATTCAAACCCAAACAAAGGGGACTTGAACAATTTACGTGAGTTCGTCTGTTAAATATATCACAAGCTCAAAAGGGTGTCAAAAATTCACAAACCTGATTTTACCTTCAATTAAACTGGAATGTAATCGAGGCTTACTTCGTTACTTGGACACCTGTTGAACTGAGGTGATTAATTCTAACCCAAACACAGCGCCAAAGTGTCGTGCAACGCTGTCTATCACCTGCTGCACAGCGACTTCGCGCTCAAGCAGCGCTGACATGGATGTCACGCCTTTGTCAGCGATGCCGCAGGGGATGATGCCTTTGAAGTAATCGAGGTCGGTGTTAACGTTCAGCGCGAAGCCATGTTTGGTGATGGCGTGAACATCAATCTTGACGCCAATCGCCGCGATTTTTTCCTCGCCTCGTGCTGTGTCCACCCAGACACCGGTTAATCCCGCGATAGGTTTGGCGTGGATGTCAAAGTCAGCCAGCACGCCGATTAACACCTGTTCCAGCTTACGCACGTAGCCGACGAAATCGGTACGAATGGCGCCTTGTTCAGCACGCGGCAGACGGATTATGGGGTAGCCCACCAACTGACCGGGGCCATGATAGGTAATGTCGCCGCCGCGATCCACATGCAGCACGTCCACACCGCGCCGCTGGCGTTCTTCAGCAGACATCAGCAGGTTTTCTTCGTGACCGGAGGAACCCAGTGTATAGGTATGTGGATGCTGCAGCAGCAGTAGGCGATCAGGAATGGATTCGCGGTGACGTTCAGCGGCAAACTGATTTTGTAAATCCCACGCCTCCTGATAGGGGAGGGTTCCCAGAGAAAGGACTTCGCAGCGCATCAGGTTACTTTTTCACATGTACAGAACGGGCTGGTCCCTTGAGATACTTTTCGAGGAAGTCCATTGTGGCCTGCCATGCCTTTCTACCGTACTCCAGTTGTTCCGGGGAAGTATCATTGAAGAATTCGTGTCCTGCCCCTTCGACGATTACGACCTCGTGCTTGAAACGCCCACTTCCGGCTAATTCCGCCTTAAGCGTGGCCACAACCGGGGAGGTCATATACGGTTCTTTGCTGCCGTATACCGCTAAAATTGGCGCGCGCGACTGCGCAAAGCGTCCAAAATACTTCTGTGGGAAGCCACCGAAGGCGACAGCCGCTTCGAGGTCGTGGCGGGTTAGCGCCGCTTCAAAAGCGAGGCTGCCCCCCATACCCAGACCTACCGCAGCTACGTCGGCGTTGCACTGGTGATGATTTTCGAGCACCGTGAGCGCTGCGTGAATACGGGGATAACCGTGCGCTCCCAGCGTTTGCACCATGCGCATTGCGTCCTGTGGCGAGGTGGCAACCTGCCCGTTGTACAGGTCGGGCACAATTACATAATAGCCAATCTGCGCGAACAGGTGGGCAATGCGCCGCACGCTTTCATTTACCCCCCACCAGTCATGGATCAGTGCAATGCCGGGGAACTTGCTGCCGCGTGCCGGGTGTGACCAGTACGCCGGAAGCTGTGCGCCATTGTCCATAACGATGCTGATGTGCCCGGTGGTGATGGGATATTCAATGCGTGTCGGGTCGTATATCGGCATAAGCGATCCGTCCATCAGGGACTCTACGTTGCCGCGATTATAGCACAAGCATCAGCCAGTGAGCAGTGAGGGATGGCTAGAGGCAGGACGATTGCAAAGGCCCCCTTCATGATGAGGGTTGGAATTGGTTGGAAAAGACAAACCTGTTATTTTGAGGCTGCGCGAAATGACAGAGTCGTTGATCGAATTGATCGGGGATGCTGCGGAAATTGACGGCGAGGCTGATTGAGATGATACAGCGCGTCATGCTGGACAGAAAGCGGGGTAACCCCAGCAGTTGGTTAGAATTGGTTTCAAAATTCAAACGATGCTGCGGATTGTAAGACGATACGCTGCTGGTTTTATAGACTTCGCAATACCGGGCTAAAGTAGTTTGGGGGGTATTGAAAAAGGTTGCCCTCCTCAAGCGAGAAGGGAAACCAAAAAGTGGGGAGCGATTACATCGCGGCGAAGGGCTGCACCGTGCTGTCGTATTCCAGCATTTCCATTTCGGCACGGACGGCGGCAATATCATCTTCGCTGGGTGGGGCGACTGGCCCGACAAAACCTTCACCGGAGCCATCGAGGAAGGGCTGCAAGACGGGCACTGCATCAGAGACATTATGCAGTGTGTACTGGGCGTAGGGGATATTGTTGGCAAGGCGTCCACCGATCTGGCGTACCAGCGCGCGGTGTTCAGCTTCGACAGCGGCGATCTGGGCACAGGTCACGGCGAAGGCAGTCTCCCCAGCGGCGGCGAAGATGCGGGTCGCTGCGAGGTAAGCGCCGACGAACGTGGTTTCTGCGACTTCGGAGATGGTCGAGAACAGAGCCACATCGCTGAACAAGGTTTCCGGCACGTAGAATTCAGTCACTACTGGTTCTGCGCCCAGCGAGACCAATAGCTCAAGGTGTGCCTGTTCGGCAAGGAAGCCAGTCTTCAGATACTTCACCTGACCCTCTGCCAGACCCAGGTCGCCGTTGATGGCGGCGAGATAATGGGTTGTGGCGAACAGTTCAGCGGTGGCGGCAAGGTTGAGGATCGTTTGCAGGTCATCATCCGGTGCCATGTCCTGGGCAAACGCCTTGCGAATGCCGAACATGTTGGTCATGCCCGCAAAGGCCAGCGCGCCCGCCGCAAGTCCTGAACCCTTCAGCAGATTACGTCTGGAAAGCATAGTGAATCCTTTCATGTTATACTTGAAATAGATTATTGATCTTGCGTGGTGAGGGACGCCGTGCGACACCCATCGAACGCGGCGCTCCTGCACCCAACGCATTGTGTTACACCTCCAATTTCGGCAGATTTGCCCTCTGTGGATTTTCCGACGGTTTGTTTCTCATCTGTTTCTCATAATTGAAAATCATGCTCATCGGTGTCTCGTCGCATGAATTGAACGTGCTGTCAGGTTACGCCGGGGGATTGGGTAGTTATCCGCCCTTTCTGTTGGCCTTAACCCTTAGCTTGAGGCTAAGAGAGTGGTTGTGATCATCAAGATTACGCTGTTTTGAGCCGCCTGAGGCTAAA
>JAXLWC010000077.1:0-25389 GCA_046328675.1 Anaerolineae bacterium | reverse complement strand
GGCTCCCCAGACAACATCACGGCTCAGCGTGTAGGTGGTGTTGCGGGCCATCATGTCAATTTCACCGCTCTGGATAGCAGCTTGGCGCTCATCTGCCTGAAGTGGGCGATATTCCACAGCATTGGCGTCACCCAAAACAGCGGCAGCTACGGCACGGCAGAAATCAACGTCAAAGCCCTCGTACTGACCCGCATCATTGACTGCCGCAAAGCCTGCGAGACCGGGATTAACACCGCAAATCAATGAGCCGCGATCAAGAATACGCTGCGTGATTGGCCCAAGTTGTACCTGATCTTGCCCGAATGCGCTCACGCTTGAGAGCAGCACTATGGCAACAACCAACACTGAAAGAATTGCATACTTTCTAGACATGGTCACTCCTCTAAAGTTAGGTTTGTATACTGTGCGCCCAAGCAAACTAAAGCTTACACGCAGGAAACAAAATTTAACGTTAAATGATAGCCTTGTCAAAAATAATGTACATTAACACTAGATGGATATTGACAAGACTTAATTAAGGGCTGTATCTACTTGACATGACGGATGGCCCTTATCGTAAGGGGCAAACTATCCAGCTATAATCCCGAATGCAGTCCAAGTGGTTCGGTGCTGCTTCATGGATGAGTATTAAAGCGGCGTGTCCCCGTAGATCGACGTTGATTGTAACGGCTTTGAACTCGTGAGTAAGGACATAAATCCCACATACTTCCACAGGCAAAAATTGTCCAAATTGCCAATGATTACGCTGTCTACGCATTTGGGTGGGTACTTTCAACCCTATCCCAAGATGCTTGATGCTTCAAGATCAATACAGGGTAACCCTAAGGCAAATGAAGTAATCCTCAAGGGATTTAGCAGGATGAGGTTAAGGGAGGATGAGGGACAAGTCAAACAAGCGATAACAGATTTACGTGGGCTGAAAAACGTTAAAGTGGGTGGCGCAATACATGTGTTGCAATTGGACGATAGTTTAACATTAGCCCACTGGATAACTTCAGCCATCCAGCGGGCTATTTTACGGCTTAATATTCGCGGTCAACCACCAGGCGGGCAAGCTGGCGCAATTCCTCACGCTGAGGCGAGTTTGGAAGTGTGTCCAGACTGCTGTTTGCCAGCAACATTAACTGTGCTGCCTGTTCCTGGGCTTTGGAAAGGGTATCCCCTTCCATCATCTTCTGTTTGAAGATATCAACTGGGTTTTTTGCTCTTTCGGCTACAGGTTCGGTTACAACGAGGTTACCAGTGCCATAGGCTGAAGCAAACCCTTTTCCTTGCGACAGGTCAATTCCTGCGGTCTTGCCCAGCTTGGCTTCATCGCCAACCAGGTCGAGAATGTCATCCACAATCTGGAAGGCAAGCCCAATGTTGAATCCATACTGTCCGAGCGCCTCAACGCTATGTTCATCAGCATTGGCCAGCATTGCGCCTAGTTTTGTCGCGGCTTTGAACAGTGCCGCAGTCTTACGAGCGATGATGTCATAATAGACCTGGCGTGAAAAATTGCCATCTTTCACGGCGGCGGCCTGTAATGTTTCGCCTTCTACCAGCGCGACAGCCGCATCTGCAAACACGATGTTGAGGTCTTTGTAGGGAGCCATGAGTTCATAGACTTTGGTGAACAGATAGTCTCCCGTCAGCAGGGCGAAGGTACGTCCCCAAATGGCATTTACGGAAGGACGCCCACGACGGACAACACCATGATCGTTGATGTCATCGTGAACCACACTCGCCGTATGTACCAATTCGATAGCCGCTGCCACAGGTATTGCATAGTTGAGATTCTTACCCCCACAGGCCAGATAACTGAGGAGCAGCATACGAGGCCGAATGCGTTTACCACCTGCTTCAAGAATGTGGCGACTGGCATTGCGCAGAACCTGCACCTGACTATCGACCACGTCAACCATCAAGCGTTCAACGGCCTGAACCGCTTGCTCATATGTAGTGGTGACTGCGACCTGTGTTCCATTTGAAGGGGGCATACAACTTACCTTAAGGTCATAACAACGGGTGTTTGTGACGTTCAGAACTATCTAAATTTATTTTACATGAATTAGCCATGATGTCAACGAACATAGAATCCTTTAATTTGCGGCCTGTTCAACGCGGTTTCCAGCCGCTGTTGCGGATGTCTACAATGGGCAAACGGAAGGAAAAAGTACTGCCAACACCTTCCTGACTATCGACAATAATCTTGACATTATGTCGTTCCAGTATCAAGCGTACAATAGCCAATCCAACACCAGCGCCCCCGTAACGCCGGGTTTCGGAGCTATCAATTTGATAGAACGACTCAAAAATCTGCTCAAATTGATCCTTAGCGATGCCAATCCCATGATCCAGAATCGCGAGACGCACATGACTGCTTTCGCGATGTGCCTGGATTTCGACATCGCCAGTGCTGAATTTGAGCGCGTTGTCCAGCAGAAGCTGAACCACAGTGCCTAGACCCTGTTTATTTCCGAGCACAGGCGGCAGCCCAGAATCGACTTCAGTTTTGATACGAGGAATATCATCTTTGCGTTCCCAACTGCGACGCAAATTACGTACTGCAAAGTCGATGGTTTCGCGTATCAATACCGGGTCCATGCTCAAGTCAAGGCTGTCCGCAAGCTGCGAGATGTTCTTCACCACCCCTTCCAGACGGGAGGTTGCACTCGTGGCGTAGTCTGAGAGGCGATTGTCGCGTGCATCTTCAGCCAGCAGTGCTACGGCTGATTTGACCTGAAGCAGCGGTGTTTTCAGTTCATGAGAGACATTTCGGACAATGGCATTTTTGAGAAGGTTGACTTCATCAGTGCTGCGCTTGTTGGACTGCAATTCAGCTTTAATCTGTTCGTTTTCGCGCGCCAACACCTGATTCTGCCGATGCAGACTTTGATTTTCGGACTGCAAAGCCATAAATGCCGATAATAACTGATCAAAATAAGTGGGCGCAGGTGGCAGCAGCAGGTCGGCGTTTTTCGCGAGGTTCCTATCACTGGCGATGAGTACCAGCACTGGTCGGGTAAAGTCGTAGGGCATTTTCTGAAGCGAATCAAAAAACGTCAGGCTGGTTGAGGTTGGTGTAGCGATGATGGCGTCGGGGTTCTCCGTGTGGATGGTTTGCCACGCTTCGTCCGGGGTATGAACCACGCGAAGATCGTAATGGGTTAAATGGACATGAATCTCCTGAAACCAGGCCGTACTATCATCGGTCAATAACAGCACCAACCTGGGCGAATGTTCATTACTCTGCGACATAAAACACCATACTCAACATAACGAAACTGTACACTATACTACTGCATTTAGGGTTATCAGTCACAAAGGTTAGACGATTAGTACCATCAAGAAATGGTGCTTACATAGCGCCTATTGACATTGATCGAGCGTATGCCGAAATTGTTTGAGATGCAGCCGATCATGCTGGGCTGTGAAGTGTGCCATTTCGAGGAGCGTCGTGGGGCCAAAGATACTGTGATGCGCCCGGCGCAGCCAATCCTCAGGCCGCAGGCTGCGCAGCAAGTCCATTGTGAGGGTGCGCTCATGGACAAAGGCATCGGCAATCCGATAACCGTCGTCAGCGCAAGGGGCCGTATCAGCGCCTGCGGGTTTGTAGGAGGTTGTGAGGAAGGGATTGACTTCGTTCAGAATACGCTGCAAACGTGGACGCTGTAAGGCTTGCTCACTTTCCAACAGGTGGCACACAATTTGCATGACTGACCATTCATTGGGGTCAGGATGTTGATGCCAATGGTGTGGTTGCACCTCGGAAAGTAGTCCATACAGTGCGCCTAAGCTGCCGCGCATCTCCGGTGCTATCATGCTGGTTTGCAGCAGCCGGACAGGGAACGAGTTTACCCAATCCTCGTTACAGATCAGGGTATACAAATCCTCCATTGTGCCGGAGAAAGTATCCTCAGAAGCAGATTTGATCTGATAAGTATGTAAGCCAGCCTCAGCAGCAGGGATAATATCGCTCTCGGAACTGTCGCCCACCATGAGAGTTTCATCTGGTTCCACCCCAACACGCGCGAGAATTTCGCCAAAGTAAGCAGAGTCTGGTTTGGCGTAGTGCATGTTCTCGCCATGCGTTACCAGCGCAAAAGCATTTGAGTTTAGGGAAAGGTTGGCCCATGTTAATCGTTGATAGATGGCGTCAGCAGGATACAGCGGATTCGTGGCCACAACGACGATCAGCCCCTGCTGCTGAAGGTGGTTCACGACTTCTGCCGCGAAGGGTATAGGGCGGGTGAACCGCTGAAGTGCCGGGTACACGGTCTGATAAAATTCGGTGAACAGCGGGAGAATTTCTTCTTGCGCGCGTGCCAGGTTTTTGTGGATTATCCCGATAATCACATCGGCATTGGTCAGGCGCAAATCGCGCGGACGGGTCATCGCCCCCATTGATTGCAGCAGCGATGCGGAAAGTGTCTGCTGCCCATGTTTTTGGAAAAAGGTATCCACCGCCTGCAAGTACTCTCGGACGAATACATCCTGAGGATTGTCAAGCAGGGTATTATCCAAATCAAGCAGCACGGCTTTGATCATTGATCGTCCTGCCCCAATGCTTTACGGAAAATGTCCATGCCCGGCCGTTCATCAGCACACTTTGGGCAGCCCGTGTAGGGATTATCAATCGGAATATTGTGCTTCAGGCAGTAGGCGCTGACCTCTACGCGGCGCACAATCCCCAGCAGCGCTTTCACAATCGTGAGCTTAAGTTCCATGTCTCTGCTGGCATTGGCGGCAACGATCTCAGGAACAGGGCAGCGTCCGCAATCAGAGGGTGTCCAGCGTTCGGATTCGGGATTACCTTTAGCCAGACGACACTCTTGTACTTCCCGTCCACGATAGTAATCAGCGTAGTAGTGGGGGCATTCCTTACCCGCAGGTGTTCGCATATTGGTATCCTAAAAACTCAGCGACTTAACCAGTTTCTTGCGGCTTCACCCAGTCTGTCAAGTGGGCCGTACTGCACTGTACACTCAGGCAGCGCTTCAATGAACTGTGCGCCGTAGCGTTTAGTGAGCACGCGGCTGTCAAAAACGGTTATAACGCCACGATCAGTTTTGGAACGTATCAAGCGGCCAAAACCCTGGCGGAAGCGCAGTATGGCGTCCGGCACAGCATATTGATTGAAAGCATCAGGATATGACTCTGAGCGCGAGGCAAAGATAGGGTCGGTTGGAACTGCAAAGGGTAAGCGCACGATAATCAACGCGCTGAGAGACTCGCCGGGAATATCGACGCCCTCCCAAAAGCTCCTGGTGCCCAGCAAAACGGCTCTCTCTGCCGATTTAAAGCCTTCCAGAAGAGCCTGGCGACTGCTGCCTTCGTTCTGCCCGTAAATCGCGATATTTCCCAGTGCAAGACGCGCTGAAATGGCCTGCGCTGTCTGGCGTAACTGCGCGTGACTAGTGAACAGGACCATCACCCGCCCATTGAGCGCCGCAGCCAATTGAATAATGCCATTTTCAACCGCGTGCTGGTAGTTGTGTTTGTCGGTGGGTTCCGGGATGTTATCCGGCACGTAGACCAGAGTTGACTCACGGTAGTTGAAAGGTGACCCTAGTTCCAGAGTTCTCACATCCTGAGCGTTAAGCCGATCCTGCAAAAAGCTGAAACTGTCATTGGTACGCAGTGTCGCGCTGGTCACGATCACCGATTCCATGCGCTGCCACAGAAACTGATCAATCAGGCTGCCAACATGTAACGGCGCCGACTGCATCACCAGTTCGTTGCCATTTTGCCCACCTGTCAGCCAGTAAATAGTCTTTGGCTCTGGCGCTATGGCAAATTCTTTCACCTGCCGCCGCATGTTTTCCAGATGGCGTGCCGCGCTTGCCGTGCTGTTGACCAAATCCTCGTAGCCGGGGATGTTGTACTGCTTCATGCGTCCAAGCGCCGCTGCCAGCCGCGCCATTGCATCCGAAATGACCGCGAAGAATTCGTCAAGGGTAGCGGCGATTGCCTGCACACGGCTAAACTCGGCTTTCGTTCGCGATTGCTCTGTCAGCCGCACTGGCCCGTTGATATCGCGCCCATCGCCTAGCACCGTACTGAAGTCTGCCAGCGCCTTGAAGAAGTTCTCAATATGGACACGCATGAGCGCCGCTGCCTCTTCAATGCCCTTCACAAACATCTCTACGCGGGCGAATTCCTTCTCAGAAACATAACCCTGTATGCTGTTGATCAGATCGCCGAGGAGTCCTGTGTTGGTGGTTCCCAGGTCGGCCATACGGCGGATAAGCTGGGCTTCGTCGAGGCGCGTGTTTTGACCATAGGTTACGGCATCTTCAAGCTGATGCCCTTCGTCAATGACCACATAGCGGTAGTCTGGCAGGACGCGATTTTCCGTCAGCGCATCGGAAATCAGCAGCGCATGGTTGACCACCAGCAAATGAGCCGCGTCAGCCGCTTTGCGCGCCTTGTAGAAGGGACAGATGCCGCCCATCAATGATTCGCAGTGATGGGTGGTGCAGTCCTCATCTTCCGCGCTTAAACGCTGCCATGTGCTGTGTTCGATAGGGCCGCGAATGCTGATTTCGCCCTTGTCGCCTGTATTGCTTTCCAGCGACCAGACCAGAATCTTGGCCAGTGTACGTAATTCATCGACGTTGGTAGGCCGACGACGGCGAACAGCCGCTAAACGACGCGGACAGAGATAGTTGCCACGCCCTTTCATGACACTCGCCCGAACAGGAATTTTGATCGCTTCCTTCAGAATCGGAAAATCCTTCTGAATGAGTTGATCCTGTAAATTGATGGTGTTGGTTGAAATGACAACCTGTTCATTGTTGTGTGCTGCCCAGAGCGCTGCTGGCACAAGGTAAGCAAGCGACTTGCCGACCCCTGTTCCCGCTTCAATCATCAGATGCTGAGAATTGTTAAAGGACTCGCTGATGGCATGGGCCATGTCAACTTGCTGAGGCCGGTGTTCGTAGTTCGGAATGACCGCAGACAAGGCCCCGTTCTCGCCTAACAGCGCGTCAATTTCCTCAGCATTGATTGGAGTAGGTGTTTCGTGTGGCTCTAAACGGGCTTCACTGGTAGGTAATGGCGTGAAGATGGTTGCCGGAACAACTTCCTCCTGTGAGGCACCGTGCTCACGCAAAGCCGCAACAAAGACTGCTTTGGAATCCCACATGTCGAAGTCGCGGGCAATATCGCAGATTTCGCGCAGCGTGGCATACGGCAGATTTCGTGCTTTTTCCCACAGCAGATTAAATAACAGCGCTGAAGCTTTGGCATCATCCAGGGCGCGATGGGCTTGCCCAATTTCGATACCAAATTCCTCGGCCAGCGCCGACAGCGTGTAACGCGCCGCACGCGGCAGTAAGACAGAAGCAAGGTCAAAGGTGTCGATGCGCACGTTGCGTTTCAGGATACCGTGACGATACAGAAAACTCGCATCGAGGGTGATATTATGCGCAATGAGAGGGCTGTCCCCGACAAATTCAATAAGTTGTGGCAGGACTTTGTCGATGGTGGGGGCGTCTCTGACATCCTCCGTGCGGATACCTGTCAGTTGAGTGATAAATTCTGGGATGGGTATTCCCGGATTGATCAGCGTTGAAAACTCGTCCGTGAGTTTGCCATCCTGGAGGCGGACCGCACCAACCTCGATAATCGCGTCTTGCGTTGCATCAAGCCCGGTGGTTTCGAGGTCAATGGCGACCAATTCTCCGCGCATGAATATCTCCGTGAGCTAGTGACAATCGGTTAAACGTACCCAATAATACAACACCCCTACCGTGTGTGATAGGGGTGTCGTTGTGGATCAATAAGCGGCGTCAGCGAACTTCGTTAGGGTGCTGGCGTTGCTGTAACCTCAGCAGTGCTTTCGGCAGTTGCCTCGGGATTCGCGGTCACTTCGGGTGTTGCTTCAGCCGCCGCCACTGCTGCCTGCGAGAAGGCCTGCTGGAGCGCGTTACGCAGTTCCGGCAGGTTTTCGACAGCCACGCCGACAAAACCACCACTGGTTCCCAGTTGGGCAAAATTGCTGTCCTGGAGGGTGTACCACAGGAAGGACTGTACTGCGATGTTGGTCAGCGAACGATAGTTTACCGACAGGCGACCATCGCGGGCGAGCAGATAGGTGCCATCGGCGATGGTGGCGTTGCTGGGCGTGATACAGCCCGTGCCAGCATTTACCGCTACCAACTGGATGTTGGCCTGTCCGTTGGTGACGACAGTCTGATAGTCTTCCCAACTCATGTAGGTCAAGCCACCGTCCACATTAGCAACCGCCGCCGCACGATAGGTCGCAGAACGATTGCTCTCCGCGACATCAACACGCAGCGGTGTGTTGGCGTTGGCGGCACGCTGGATGAGCAGGTCGCTCAGGCTGCTGCCATCCTCAGCACTGACCAGTGTGATATTGGTTGCCGGGAATGAAGGATCGACCTGATTCCAGGTTGTTACCGTGTTGGCTGAGGCGACGCCCCAGGTGGTGGTGATCTGGGCGTTGGTCAGGCAGGCGAGATAGGGGCTGTTGGCGTTAGCGACCAGCACCACCGCCTGATGTCCCAGACTGATGTTGTACAGATTGACATTGTTGGCGGTGCAGGTGGTGGCAACATCCTGCGGCAAATCCTGCGTGGTCAGCGCGATGTCGATTTCCCCATTGCACAGACGACGAATGCCATCTGCTTCACCCTGAGCCGTAAGGTTAATGGTGACGCCGGGATACAGCGTGGCGAATGAGGTTTTCATCGCATTGACAAAGCTGAAGAGGTTGGCGGAGCCTGCGATATTGACGATACCCGACAGGTTCGCTGGAATTTGGAACGTGGAGAGGTCAGTCGTGAACTCACGTCCGCCAGCTTCGCCTGTGAGTGCGCTGTGATTGGTTTCGTAGACGGCTGCGGTAGGCGGTGTAAAACCGGCGCTGGTCACTGTAGCCGCGCCTGCATCGCTGGTTGCAAAGGTCAGGAGTTCCACCAGACCGGGCTTTGCGAGGCTTGCGCGATTGACGTAAACCAGAAGACGTTCGCTAGCGGTATAGCTTAGCGCGACGACGGTATCTGCCGACGGCGCTACACAGCCTGTCCCTGTAGTATCAAGCTGTAGAATGCGCACCGCGCTTCCGGCAGCCAATGCAGCGGGCAGCGAAACAACCCCAACGGCTCCGGTATTGGCCTGGACGGCGGCGAGGATTTCAGCTTCTGTCGCGAGACTGGTCGCGTCGGAACGAACGCCATCACCAGTGACCACACGATCCAGCAAGTCATACAAAGTTGTACCGGCGTTCGGCACAACGGCTGTAATCGCGTGATCGGGATTGGCGGTGCTGACCTGATTCCAGTTCAGGATTTGGCCTGTGGAACTGGGGGCAAAGACAGAGCCAAGATTGCTTGCGGTCAAGCACTGGGCAAAGTCGGCCTGTGGGCTGGAGACCAGTGCAAGAACGTTGTACGCTGCCAGTAATTCTATATAACTCACACCGTTGGTTTGGCAAGCAGTATCTTCATCCAACTGAATTGATCTACTGGCAAGGGCGACATCAACCTGGCCGTTGCATAGACTCGTTAAACCGCTGCTGGTGCCCGTCGCTTGCGTGGTGACTTCAGCGGTAGTGCCGCTGGCGCTCACCAATGCCTCAAACATTGGGGCCATAAGCGATGAGCCTGCTACGCTAATGGGTCCCGAAATAACGGGGGTTGGCGTCACGTCCTGCGCGGCGGTTAGCGTCACGCCTAATAAAAGCGCAAGCAGGATCAAAATCCCGACTCTGCGCTGAAATATTCTCATAGGGATGCTCCTTAGCACGGTGTATAATATGAAATTGTCGGGGCAATTGTACCGTCATGCGCCTAATTGTCCAGTGATAGTTTAATTGTGGGTACGGATGTCTGAATATACAATCTATGAAGTCGTTGGTGGAGATCCTACCTTTCACAAATTGGTAGACCGTTTTTATGCCCATGTGGAAGCTGATGAAAAACTGCGTTCGATGTTTCCAGAAGACCTTGAGCCGGGGAAACGCTGGCAGTTCCTGTTCCTGACGCAGTTCTTCGGCGGCCCGCAAAGGTATGGTGAAGAACGGGGACACCCACGCTTACGGATGCGCCATAATCCGTTTCCCATAACCCAGGAAGCGCGGGATGCATGGTTGAAGCATATGGTGACGGCCATCGACGAGGTGGGGATAGAAGAACCTGCCCGTACCGTCATGCGCGATTATTTTGAACGCGGCTCTGCCTTTATGGTTAATCTTTATTCGGGTGAGGAATAAGTAATGCCTACACCGTCTCCCAGTCAGTTAAAGTTGCCCGATACGCCCCCCCCAGCACCGCCTAATGATCTGTCAAAACTTGCGCGCTGGCTCGTGAGGCTGCCGCGAATGGTGCGCATTGTGATGTGTGCTATTTTTGCTTTTGCCGTAACGCTGGGGCTGACGCCAATCATTGATTACCTGTATCTCGGTTTCATTTATCGTGATGATACCGAGTTGGCGCGCGCTTTTCATTCGCGTGCGCCTGCGATGATCGAGGTTGGTTTAGGCTTAGGGATGTATCTCCTCGGTTGGATTTTTGTGATTGGCACCAGAGGCGAAACACCTCCTGCGAGGCCCGTCGTTTTGTGGTATTTTGGAATTGGTGTGTTTGCCGTTTTTCTGGTGATCCTGTGGGTTCTTCAGGGAATGGCATCCGGCACGGCGCTTTAGCCGTAATTTGGGATAAATTGGGATAAATTGGGATAAGGAATCGCTATGCAGAAGCGTTGGTTCATTTACGTCCTCATTCTTGTTGGCGCATTGGCGGCATGTAACGCACAACCTACCCCTGTGCTGCCAACGCTTATCCCAACCTCAACGGATGCGCCCGCACCTACGGACACGGATGTCCCTTCTCCTCAGCCCACCGTCCCCACCTCAACCGCGTTTTCACTGCCCCCCACGTGGACATTCACCCCTGTTCCCAGTAACACTCCGGTACCCCCAACCGCGACACAGGCGGCAACGGCACAGGAGTTTACACCGCTAAATGCTTGCAGCACATTCGCGATTGATATACAGCGCAGCGTCACGAGCTTTCCAAGCAATACGGAACCTGTGGTTGCCTGGACGGCAGTACAGGGGGCGCAGCTTTATCGTGTGACCTTATATGCTCCAGATAATTTCGGTAACCTGCAAGCATTGTTCGATGGCTATACGGACCAGACCAGTTATACCTTCACGCGTGATTTGTACACGTTCGAGGTTGGGACTCAGTATGGTTGGGAAGTGTACCCGATAGACAACCTCCAGCAGCAGATGTGTCTGTCGCTGGGTGGCGAGCTTGCGCCGTTTACGCCTTAATCATTCTTCAGGGTTGAGGGTGTACTGTTCAAAAGCCTCCGCTGTCCAGGGCAGCGCGGGCTTAAAGAAGCTGTCATAGATCGCCTGCGCGTAGACGCGAATTTCGTACTGTGCTTCTGATGCCATACGCAGCTTCATGAAATGCATCAGGTTATGGGCATCGCTTTTAATCACGCCTGTGTAGTACACAGAAAAGCCGGGGAGGAACAGGCGCGCGAGTTCTTTGGAGACTCCTGCCGTAAGCGCTTCCTCGTACAGTTTGTAGCTGTGCTCGTAGTGCTCAAGGAGCTTTTGGGAAAGCTGTGCGCCAACCTCTGCTTCCACTTCGCCTTCGCTGGCTTGTTTGTTGCTGCTGGACTGTTTGCGCCAGACCTGGGGGGCGTAAAAGTCATTTTCCTCAAATGGGGTGTAGCGTCCACTCTGGAGGTTGAGGTTCAGCGTTCTATGCCGCACTAGCTGCCACCAGGTTACAAGCGGACATCTCAACCTGAACTTGAATTCGACCATCTCGAAGGGAGAAGTGTGCTTATGGCGCAGCAGATAAAACAGCAGTTTCTTGTCTTTATCGGCTCCCTTGCTTTCCCCCAGAAAGCTCACCCGCGCCGCGTTGACGATTGCCAGGTCGCCGGAAACGCCCGTCATGGGATGTGGCAGCATATCAACGAGTTCAATCCAGCCTTTATCCAGTACATCAACTTTTTTGCCGATGAGTTGATCTGTCACTTAAAAATCCTTGTAAGTTGGCTTTAGAAAAACTGAAGGGCTAAGCGGATACGTTCTTCGACATCCTTCGGCGCGTCTTTGGGCAGCGACTGGATTGCGGTCTGAGCCTCGACGATGCTATAACCCAGCGCGACAAGTGCATCCAGTACATCACTGTTGATGTCGTCAAAGCCACCCGCAGGTACCGCGTCCAAGCCCGTTGGCAGCTTGTCTTTTAATTCCAGTGCAATTTTTTGCGCGGTCTTTTTGCCAATGCCGGGGACACGAGTTAGTACCTCTGCACGTTCACTCAAAATCGCGTTGCGCAGATTGTCCAGACTGAGGGTACTAAGAATGGCCAGGCCGATTTTGGGCCAACGCCGTTGATACTGATGAGGATGTTAAAGAAATCACGTTCGGCAGTGGTCGCAAAGCCGTAGAGGGTAAGCGAGTCTTCCCGGACGATGAGCTGCGTATACAAAAACGCTTCTCCATCAGGAAGGCGTTCCAGTGTCGAATGTGGCGCGTAGACTTTTAAGCCGACGCCGCCTACGACAATCACCACATGATCTGCATGAATAGAGGCAACTTTACCCTGAACACTCGCGATCAATGCCTGCCCCTTCTTTATTCCAATATGTTGTAGCGAAAGCTGTGTAACTCGGTAATCGCAATCGCCAGCGCATCAGCAGCGTCATCAGGTTTGGGGATTTCTTCCAGCCCTAAAAGCATACGAACCATCTGCTGCATCTGTGGTTTTTTTGCATTGCCATAGCCGGCGATTGCCTGCTTAACCACATGGGGTTTATGCTCACTGATGGGGATGCCTGCCTGTGCCAGGGCCAGCAGAATCACCCCACGCCCCTGCGCTACTGTGATGGCTGTTGTCACATTTTTGGCAAAGAACAACTCTTCGACGCCAGCGCGATCAGGGGAATATTCCTCGGCAAGTGCTTTGACACCGCTGTAAATCAAATTTAATCGTTCCCACATGGGAAGATCAGGCGTGGTTGTGATGACGCCATAACGTACGGCCTGGAGTGACCCATCGCTGAGTTCACGAACCAGGCCATAACCTATCGTCGCTGTTCCGGGATCAATCCCCAGGGCAAGCATTAAGCAGTCTCTAACGCCGCAAGTACTTCATCAGTGATGGCGAGGTTAGAGGCAACCGCCTGAATGTCGTCCAGTTCTTCGAGTTGTTCCATTAGACGCATATTCTGGATCGACTTTTCAATTGACACTCCGGTTTCGTTCTTGGCTTCCCAACGAAGTTCCGCTTCATCAATCGTGTAACGTGCGTCTGTTAGCGCCTGCTCGACAATCGCCAGCTTGTCGCGGGGAGTGACCACAATGATTGTGCCTTCTTCATTGCGCACGTCGTCAGCGCCGACTTCCGCCGCGATCATGAACACATCATCGAAGTCAAGGTTTTCACCCTCAAGAGTAATGAAGCCCTTGCGCTCGAACTGCCAGGCTACTGAACCTGCTGAGGCAAGACTGCCCCCCGCGCGATTGAATACGCGTTTGATGTCGGCCAAGGTGCGGTTCTTATTGTCGGTGAGCACATCAATCAGGAAAGCGACACCTTCAAGGCCGTAGCCTTCATAGGTGATTTCCTCGACATCCTCGCCGCCGAGCGCCCCTGTGCCACGCCCAATAGCGCGTTCGATGTTATCCTTCGGCATGTTTTCGGCTTTAGCTTTGACAATCGCCAGTTTCAACTTGGCATTTGCGTTTTCGTCACCGCCGCCTTCGCGTGCCGCAATCATAATGTCTCGCGCCAGGCGAGTAAAAATCTTCCCGCGTTTCGCGTCTTCCGCGCCTTTTTTCCGTTTAATGGTAGCCCATTTACTATGCCCGGACATCCTAAAACTCCATGAGCGTAATCGCTGAATTGAACTAGTTAATTCTCATTATACTCAACAGACTATAACCCGTCGAGACACGAGCAAGTGCGGTGCGCAATTCGTGCTGTGACGTGGACACCGTCTGCTAACGCCCGGACTGACAGCTGCACAGTAGAAATTACGATTTGAGAGTATACTAATCACAAATGCATCTCGTGGGAGGAAGTTCGCTTGGAAATCAAACTTGATGTCATGATTATGAGTGGCGTTGAAGATGGTTCGCTGCTCAAATACAATTCAAGCGGTGGGGATGGTCAAATCAGCCCTCAAAAATGGACTCTCACGATTGGACGACGCGACGACAACGACGTTTGCCTGCGCAACGATACCTACGTATCGCGCCAGCACGCCAAAATCCACTGGGAAAAAGAAGCATGGTGGCTTGAAGACTGCGACAGCACCAACGGTTCTTTTATCGAAAATCCGGATAACTCTTTTGAAGATTCAAAGGTTCACGGCACCATACCGCTTACGTCGGGCCAATTATTTCGTGTCGGACGCACCTGGCTGCGAATTCAATCGGCGGAGTAACCATGTCTAATATTCCTTTGCGCGACATCCTCATCAGTGCCCGTCAGGAAGCCTACCGGATGCGCCATTTCTATTTGGGCGTCGAACATCTCTTTATTGCGCTGCTGGAAATTAAAGGCGGGCTGGCCAGCAGTATCATGGAAGAAAATGGCTTAGCTACGGAATACGTGATTGACGCGGTGCGGCGTAAGGTAGGCAAAGGCAGCCGTCATCGGCTGTGGGCAGGCATTCCCAATACGCCGCGCGCCGAAGTGATTTTGACGCTTGCTAATGAGATTGCGGTTGAACAGTCACGTAAGGAAATCACCGAACAGGATTTACTGGTCGCTATTCTGGAAGAAAATGACAATATCCCTGTACGCGTGCTGCGCGCCCTGAAACAGGACATCAACAAGATTGCTGATGAGGCGCGGCATCGGACTAGCTCAAACAATACGCAGCAATCCTTTGTAAAGATTGATTTTGGGCCACATTTTGGTGCCAGCGGCAGCCTTTCCGAGCAGCAGTTGTTTGTACTGCGGCGCATGTTTTACGGCTATCAGGCGATCCGTGTCGAACGGCGTTTAACCGGAGGCTACACGAACGCACTCATCCTGGTCGTTACGCCCATCAATACGGACGAGCGTGAAGACGCCGCTGTCGTGGTTAAGATTGATCAGGCGGACATCATTCTGGACGAGGCCCAGCGTTACGACTCCAACGTCAAGGCTTCGCTGCCGCCGTTCTCTGCCCGACTGGTCGAGCGACCCACTGCGCCAGAAACTTCTGACTTTGCAGGCATCAAATATACTTTTGTGGGTTCCAACGATACGGCGTCGAAAGACCTGCGTTTCGTGGCCGCCTCACTGGGTTCGCCGAAGCTGGCTGACTGGCTCAAACATGAGTTTTATCCCTTGTTTGGCAAAACCTGGTGGCAGCAGCGCCGTCCCTATCGTTTTCAGGTGTGGCGCGAGTATGATGGCATTCTGCCTCCCCTGCTCACGCTGGAACTGGTAGATGAGAAGCAGATTCCGGCCAACGCGCATGTATTAAAAATGCCCATCAAGCGTTCGCGGCTGAAGCAGCTTGAATACGGCGATATTGTGGTTATCGAGAACTTTACGGTGTCGCGTGTTTATCGTGAACGCGGCGCGATCCAACTGGCGACAGGTCACGGCAGCGATGCGGCTACCGCCTACAAGATTGAGGTGCGTGGCATTGATCTGAATAAGGATGCCTACTATCGCGGCGAAGTGGTGGAACGCATCGCCGGGAAAGTCTACAAAACACGCAGTGAGTACCTCGTTCATGCGGCACGCGCGCTGGAACCGGAATTTGACCTCACTGCTGAAAGCATCCCCAGCGGATTGGATGCGCCAAGCAAGCTGCCGAATCCGCTTTTTGCCTATGAGGAACTGCTGGATCGCTACATGAATGGCTCATTGAGCAAGATTCACGGCGATCTGCACCTCGGCAACATTATTCTGGGGCCAAACGAAAACCCCTCGCTGGTAGATTTCGCTCAAACTCGCGACGGCCACACGATTTTCGATTGGGTGACGCTGGAAATCAGCCTACTCAGCGATCTTGTGATGACGACCACGGGCAATAGCTGGGCGGACGCGCGCAAGGTACTGCAGTATCTCATTGCCTTAAACGATAATGCGCCGCTGCCACAGGGTGACCAGAGGCTGAGCGATGCCTTCAGCGCCATCGTGACTGTGCGTGAGATTGCGCGCGAATGCTTGGCCGACCCTGATGATTGGGCAGAGTATTTCGCCGGGCTGGCGTTGTGCAGTTTGCGCGCCTTGTCGTGGGAAACCATGAGCGTTGGCGCACGCAGGTTGATGTTCCTGCTCTCGGCGCTTGCTGTGCCACGCTCTCAACCGCTGCAAAAGGCAGCATCGCCCTCACCCGACGAAACCGAAATTGGCGATAACAGCAACTAAAGCTGTGCGATGACCGCCTGTGCGAATTCCTGTGTGCTGACGTAGCTGCCGCCACGTCCGGCAATATCCGCTGTGCGTGCGCCGGATGCCAGCACGGCTTCGACTGCATTTTCAACCGCTTTGGCTTCCTGTTCAAGATTGAAGCTGTGGCGCAGCATCATCGCGGCGCTGAGAATCGTGCCAATGGGGTTCGCTTTTCCCTGCCCCGCGATGTCTGGCGCAGAGCCATGCACAGGTTCATACAGCCCAAATGTGCCGGAACTCAGCGATGCCGACGGCAGCATACCCAGCGAACCCGCGAGAACAGACGCCTCATCGCTCAGGATGTCGCCGAACATGTTGCTGGCGACGATCACATCAAAACTGCGCGGACGTGTCATCAGGTACATGGTGCAGGAGTCAACCAGCACATGTTCCAATTCGACATCAGCATACAGTTCGTCACGTACTTCGGTGACCGTTTTGCGCCAGAGGCGGTAAGTCGCCAGCACATTGGCTTTGTCAATTGAGGAGACCTTCTTGCGGCGTCCCTGCGCTGCCTTGAAGGCCACATCGGCCACGCGCTTGACTTCGCCCACTGAATAAATCTCGGTGTCATAAGCGGTGTCGCTGTCGCCTTGTTCCTTACGCGCGCCAAAGTAAATCCCGCCTGTCAACTCACGCACGAACAACATATCCACCCCTTCAAGCAAGTCCTCGCGCAGCGGCGTGAATTGGGCCAGCGCAGGGTAAGCCTTCACAGGGCGCAGATTCGCGAACAGGTCAAAGTGGCGCCGGATGCCCAGCAGTCCTTGTTCCGGGCGGACGGGCGCAGAGGGATTATCCCATTTAGGACCGCCCACCGCCGCCAGCATGATGGCATCCGATTGTTCGGCGGTGCTGATGGTTTCTTTAGGCAGCGAGGTACCGGTTTTGTCGATGGCAATCCCGCCAATCAGCGCTTCGTTAAATGTGAATTCGTGGTTGTATTTGCTGGCAATTTTGGACAGGACAGCAATCGACTGCACCATCACTTCGGGACCAATGCCGTCACCGGGCAGCACTGTAATTGTAGCTTTCATGAAATTTTCCTTCTTACGCATAAAACGAGCCAGGGAGTTTCCCCAGCCCGTATGGTCTAAACATGATAGAGTGTACCAGAGTTCGCTAAATACGCTCTGGATGAGCGACAGTTCTTTCACCCTGAATATTGCCGGTGTTCAGCGTTTCTTTTGCCTCAAACAGCATCACATGAACCTCTTCTTCGGCAATGGGCAGGTGTTCGACACCTTTGGGAATAATCAGGAATTCGCCTTCGTTGAGCCAGACATCCCGGTCACGGAATTTGAGGAGGAGGCGTCCTTTGACGATAAAGAACATTTCGTCCTCGTTCTCGTGCTGGTGCCAGATAAATTCCCCCTTCAATTTCACCAGACGGACATGCATGTCCTGCACTTCGCCGGCGATTTTGGGACTCCAGTACTCGTTGAATGAGGCGAATTTCTCGGCCAGATTGACTTTTTCCATGCGCTTACCTATCCAACTGTTTGTACGTGCTGCTCGTAGGCGACGCACAAGCCGTATTCCACACTGTCCACCAGTGCGTGCCAGCTTGCCTGGATAATGTTTGTACCTGCGCCAACCGTGCTCCAGCGTTTGTGTGCGTTTTGTGTCTCGATCATGACTCTGGTGATAGCCGCTGTGCCGTTCTGCCCATCAAGGATACGCACCTTGTAGTCGGCAAGCTGGAAATCTGCCATTTGCGGATAACGTGGCAGCAGCGCCTTACGCAGCGCCAAATCGAGCGCGTTTACTGGGCCGTTACCTTCGGCGGCAGTATGCACGACATCACCGTCAATATCGACTTTGACCATTGCCTCCGCGAGATGCCCGCGACCACGCCGTTCTTCAACGATTACGGTAAAGTCAATGAGTGTGAAAATCGGCCTGTAATTGGGTTTAGCACGGTGGAAGCGTACTGCCACAGATGCTTCGGCCCCTTCAAACACGTAGCCTTCGTTTTCCAGTTTCTTGATGTCGTTCAAAACACGCAGCGCTTCGTCTTTGGAGACATCCAGCCCAAATTCCTCGGCTTTGCTCAGCAGATTGCCTTGTCCTGACAAGTCAGACACCAGAACGCGCATCTCATTCCCTACGAGTGTTGGGGTGATGTGCTGGTAGCTGTCCACGTTGCGCCGAATGGCTGCCACATGGATGCCTCCCTTATGGGCGAAGGCGCTTTTGCCCACATACGCTAGATGGTTATCCGGCGCAAGGTTGGCAATCTCTGCGACAGTACGTGAGAGATAGGTCAAATGTTTGAGTCCGCCGTCCGGCACGCAGTCATAGCCCATCTTCAGTTCAAGATCAGGGATGATGCTGCACAAATTGGCATTACCGCAGCGTTCGCCATAACCATTGATCGTTCCCTGTATTTGCACCACGCCAGCCTGCACCGCCGCCAGTGAATTGGCCACAGCAAGCTCACCATCGTTATGCGTATGGATGCCCAGCGGCACATTTGGAAAGGCCGACTGCACCATCTCAACAAAACGGGTTACTTCCCAGGGCAGCGAGCCGCCGTTGGTATCGCATAACACGACGACATCGGCTCCACCTTCGACGGCGGCGCGAATCGTATCGAGCGCGTATTCCATGTCCAGTTTGGTGCCATCGAAGAAGTGTTCAGCATCGTAGATAACTTCTTTGCCAAGACTCTTGAGATAACGCAAACTTTCGCGAATCATGCGCAGGTTTTCTTCGGGCGTCGTTTGCAGTACGTCAGTGACATGCAGCATGGACGTTTTGCCTACAACCGTTACGACTGGCGTCTGAGCATCGATCAGCGCAATGATGTTAGGATCAGTGGCGGGTTCGCTGTTCTTGCGACAAGTCGAGCCAAAGGCTGCGATTTTCGCATTCTTCAGCTTCAGACTATGCACTGCCTCAAAATACGCTGCATCTTTGGGATTTGAACCAGGCCACCCGCCTTCAATGTAGGCGACACCCAGATCATCCAGCAGCCCAGTGATGCGCAGTTTATCTGCCAGGGATAAGGAAATACCTTCGCGCTGAGTTCCATCGCGGAGCGTTGTATCATATATGGCGATGTGTTTGCGCGCGCTGTTCATAAAAGCCCCCTATACAAATGTGCTGACACGCGGCGTATGTTGTCCTTCGTAGGCCGCGATGCTGTCGTCAAGATTCATGAGATAACCAAGCTGATCCACACCTTGCAGCAAGCATTCCTTTGAGAATCCGTCAATCGGAAACTGCACTTTGCGACCATCAGGGAGCGTCAACGTCTGGCTTGCCAGGTCAACACTCACCTGTGTATGTGGGTCTTCTTCCGCGAGGCTGATGAGCTGGCGGTGTGTTTCCTCATCGACCACGATGGGCAGCAGACCATTCTTCAACGAATTGTTGCGAAAAATATCGGCAAAATAGGTGCTGACGACGGCTTTAAAACCTGCCCCTAGCAGCGCCCAGGGGGCATGTTCGCGCGAACTGCCACAGCCAAAGTTATGCCCACCGATGAGTACTTCTGCCCCCTGATATTCCGGCTTGTTCAGCACGAAATCCGGCTTTGGCGACCCATCAGCATTGTAGCGCCAGTTGGAAAAACAGGCGTTGCCCAGCCCCGCTTTATCGGTCACTTTCAGATAACGGGCAGGGATGATTTGATCCGTATCGGTATCATTGATGGGGATCGCCACAATGCTGCCTGTAAATGGTTTTAAAGGTTCCATCCTATGCTCTCTCCATTACCAATTCGCGCGGGTCTGTGATATAGCCATTCAAGGCTGTTGCGGCAGCGGTCAGCGGGCTGGCCAGGAACGAACGTCCACCAGCACCCTGGCGTCCCTCGAAGTTGCGGTTGCTGGTGCTGACGGCGTACTGGCCGGGGCGTAGTTCGTCGCCATTCATCGCGATACACATCGAGCAGCCAGCTTCGCGCCATTCAGCGCCCGCCGCCTTGAAGATTTCGTGCAGCCCTTCAGCTTCGGCCTGCTTCTTCACACGCTGCGAACCGGGAACGACGAGCATACGGATGCCCTCGGCAATCTTGCGCCCCTGAATGTACTTGGCCACTTCGCGCAAATCCGAGATGCGTGAGTTGGTGCAGCTTCCGACGAAGACGACATCCACCTTCTTGCCCAGCAAGGCCTGTCCTGGTTGCAAGTCCATGTACTTGAGCGCCTTATCCAGCGCCATTTTCTCGCTTACATCGCCCGCTTTGTCCGGGTCAGGCACGCGCCCGTCAATAGGCATTCCCATGCCGGGATTAGTGCCGTAGGTAATCATGGGCACAAGGTCTTTGGGTTCCAGTATTACTTCGCTATCGAACTGTGCGCCATCATCAGTAGGAAGATTACGCCACCCGGCGACAGCCTTGTCCCAATCTGCGCCCTGTGGTGCATGTGGGCGTCCTGCAATGTATTGGAACGTGGTATCGTCCGGGGCAATCATGCCAGCACGCGCGCCGCCTTCAATCGACATATTGCAGATGGTCATGCGTCCTTCCATGCCCAGTCCGCGAATTGCCTCGCCCATGTACTCAAACACATAACCTGTGCCGCCGCCAATACCGATCTTGGCGATGAGCGCGAGGATAATATCCTTCGCTGTTACGCCAGCATCCAACCGTCCATTGACACGAACGGCCATCGTCTTAGGCTTGTTTTGCAGCAAACACTGCGTCGCCAGCACATGCCCGACTTCGCTCGTGCCGATGCCAAACGCCAGCGCTCCAAATGCGCCGTGCGTGCTGGTGTGACTGTCGCCGCAAACAATCGTCATGCCGGGCTGTGTTAACCCCTGTTCCGGGCCAATGACATGCACAATGCCCTGATTTTCGGTGCCAAGCGCAAACATGCGAATACCAAAGTCGTCGCAGTTTTTTGTGAACGTGGCAAGCTGTTTGATCGCCATGTCGTCGAGAACAGGGATAATGCCGTCTGCTCCGCGCGGAGTGGTCGGCGTGCTGTGATCCATCGTGGCAATTGTCTGCGTTGGCCGACGGACTTTCAGCCCGCGTTCGCGCAGTGTCGTGAATGCCTGTGGTGATGTCACCTCATGTACGAGGTGTAAATCAATGTAGAGCACCGCAGGTAAATCCGCAGACTGCGGGCGTACCAGGTGGCTGTTCCATACTTTTTCAAACAGCGTTTGTTTACTGGACATATTTAGAACCAACTCCATCTCTCTGATTGGTTTACTTTAAGGTGCTGTGAAACAGAGCACCCGGTATGCTGAATGTGTAATCACTCTGAATATTGAAGCTGCCGCGAACTTCCTGCGGCGCGCCATCGAACAGCGTCTTGAGCACAGCTACACTTAGCGCAGGGGTGGCCATGCGCGTCACCCACGCGTCAAAGTTTAGGGGAAGCATCCATTCAAAGGGCACTTCCGCTTGGAAGCCTGCTTCATCTAGCATTTCCTGCCATTGTTTTACGCTGTGATCGCGCACATGCGAAGGATCACGTATCAGTTCAATGGTTTGAAGAAACGTGTCGAGCATCGGCGTTGGGAAAGCCACAATATCGCTAAGGATAAATTTCCCGTCGGCCTTCAGCACGCGCCGAAATTCCTGTAATGCAGATAGAGGATTAGGCCAGTGGTGGGCGCTGTAACGCGACACCACCACATCAAACGAATGATCCTCAAAAGGCAGATGTTCGACATCGCCACGCCGCGTGACTACATTGGTGATACCGCGTTCGCTTGCCAGTCGTTCCACCTGCTCCAGCATCGAAGGCGTCAAATCGTACGCCACAACCTGAGCGATGTGAGGTGCGAAGGCCAGCGCGGTATGTCCCGCGCCACAGCCGGCATCCAGCACGGTTTCGCTGCCTGCTAAGGCTGCAATCTGTACCATGCGTGTCAGGTCTTCGCCGCTGGCATGAACCGCACTTTTACGATATTCCTCTGCCACGCTACCGAACTGCTGCTGAACGGCGGCTTTTACGTCATAGGTAGACATCGCTTATTCCGCCGCTTTTTCGCCGCTGACGTTGACGGTTGCGGAGTCGCCTTCCGGTGCGCGACCAATACCCATCGAGGCTACCATGCGGTTTAAGGCCGCCAGATATGCCTTGACGCTGGAGACAATGATGTCCTTGTCTGCGCCATAACCACCAAACGAACGTGCGCCGCCTGGTGCTTCAATGCGTACCGTGACTTCACCCAGAGCGCTAATGCCTTCGGTGACGCTGTGGACACTGTATTCGATGAGCGTATTCGGTGCTTTTACCACACCATCAACGGCGCGATAACACGCATCCACCGGGCCTACGCCCACTGCGGCGTGAACCACTGTTTCGCCTTCTGCGTTGCGCATCTTCACCGTTGCGGTGGGCATCCCCATTGTGCCGCATACGACCTGAATATCTTCCAGTGTAAAGATTTCTTCAGGCCCATGAAACTCATCAGCGATGAGCGCCTGCAAATCGGCGTCGGTGACGGTCTTCTTGTTATCCGCGAGGTCCTTGAAGCGCGCGAACACCTGATTGAGGGCATCGCCTTCGATGTTATAGCCCAGTTCTTGCAGACGTATTTTGAGCGCATGGCGGCCACTGTGTTTACCCAACACCAGCTTGCTCTGCGTGACGCCGACTGTTTCCGGCGTCATGATTTCGTAGGTTGCTGAATTCTTCAGCATCCCGTCCTGATGAATGCCTGCTTCGTGAGCAAAGGCATTCGCGCCGACAATTGCCTTATTCGGCTGGACATGCATACCCGTATAGTTGCTGACCATACGGCTGGTCTTCATAATTTCGCGTGTGTTGATGTTCGTGTGCAGCTTGTAGAACTGTGGGCGCGTCTGAATCGCCATCACTACTTCTTCCAGACTGGTGTTTCCTGCACGTTCACCAATACCGTTGATTGTGACTTCCACCTGCCGCGCGCCCGCAACAACACCGGCCAGCGTGTTGGCGGTTGCCAGGCCCAGGTCGTTATGGCAGTGTACCGACCATGTAATATTGCTGCCGGGGCTGCCGCCGGGTGTTTCAGCGATCAGGTTAGCAATAACTTCTCCCCATTCCTGAGGTGTTACATAGCCAACCGTATCAGGGATATTTAAGGTGGTCGCGCCGCATTCGATGGCCAGCGCGCAGACTTCGACCAGAAACTGCGGGTCTGTACGTCCGGCATCCATTGGGCTGAATTCAACGTCTTCACACAGGCTGCGCGCTAAGGTGACTGCCTGACGGATAACTTCTAAGGCCTTCTGCCGCGTGATTCCAGTTTGATATTTCAGATGGATGTCAGAGGTGCCCAGGAACGTATGGATGCGCGGCTTGGCGGCGAGTTTTACGCCTTCCCAGCAGGTGAGAATATCCTTGTCAACGGCGCGCGCCAGCCCAGCGATAACCGGGCCGTCCTGTGTTCCCACTTCGCGCGCCACGCGCTGCACCGCTGCCAGATCATCCGGCGATGCTGCCGGAAAGCCTGCTTCAATAATGTCTACACCCAAACGCGCCAACTGTCGCGCAATTTCCAGCTTCTCGGCACTGCTCATGGTTGCGCCGGGACTTTGTTCGCCATCGCGCAGGGTGGTATCGAAAATCTTGACCAGATTGTTATCTACGACGGACATTTTAGGGTGATCCTCTCTTTGCTCAACAAACGATTAGGGAAACTAAGCTCACTAAGGCCGTCATCTGCCAAAAGAATCACCCCCTTTAACAACTACGCCGGATTCATCGTCCATGTTCGGCTATCCTCAATATCATCCATTCAATATCAAAGTATTGGTCGTTCACTTTGAGATAACGCGGATCAATGCTGTACGGTGTAAATCCTGCTCTCAGGTATAAGCGTCGGGCACTATCATTGCCTACGGTGACGGCTAACACCACATCTTCGACACCCGCTAATGAACGCGCCTTTTCTACAGCCGCGTCCATCAACGCTTGTCCTACCCCTTTACCGCGTGCTTCCGGGGCAACATACATGGCTCCGATGTTCGCGCGATGTCGTGTTTTGTGGTAGCGCGAACCTCGTATGCTGACAATACCAATCAGAGTGTTCTCATCAAACGCGCCAAACATTGAGCCATCGAGCCAGGATTCCATCGTCTCTGGTGTTACGGCTAACTCTTCTTCATAGCTTGCCCCGAAAGCTTCTGGATGTTCCTGCAAAGCACGAAGGCGCATGGAGCGAAAGTCCAGCACATCCTGTTTTGTCAGCACACGAACGCTCACCATCATTAATCCTGCTGCTTGATGCGTTTGGCCTTCAGGAACGGCATCATGTCACGAAGCTGCGCGCCCACTTCTTCGATGAGCAGGCTGTGTTCCTGCTTGCGGCGCGGCGCGAAATTGGGACGCCCGTTCTTGTTTTCGGCGACCCATTCGTTGGCAAACGTGCCATCCTGGATTTCGCGCAGTACGCCGGACAGGTCTTCTTTCACCATACCTTCGATATGATCACCGACCTTGTAACCGCCGTATTCGGCAGTGTCGCTGACGCTGTACCACATGTAGCTCAAGCCACCTTCATACAGCAGGTCAACGATCAGCTTGAGTTCATGCATACACTCAAAGTATGCGACTTCCGGCTGATAGCCAGCCTTTACCAGTGTCTCAAATGCTGCGCGGATGAGCGCCGTGACGCCGCCGCAAAGAATGACCTGTTCACCAAAGAGGTCGGTTTCGGTTTCTTCCTTGAAGGTCGTTTCGATAACACCTGCACGGGTGCAGCCAATCGCCTTGCCATAGGCCAGCGCGAGAGACTTAGCATGACCCGTCGCATCCTGCTGAACGGCCAGCAGACCGGGCGTGCCAGCGCCTTCCTTAAAGACCTCACGCACGCGATGACCGGGGGCCTTCGGGGCAATCATTGTTACATCGACGTTCGCCGGAGGCTTGATCTGGCCGAAGTGGATGTTGAAACCATGTGCGAACATCAACATGCTGCCGGGCTTCAGATTTGCAGCGACATCCTGTTCATAGACCTCTGCTTGCTTGGTGTCCGGGATGAGAATCATGACGATGTCTGCCTGTTTGACGGCTTCCGCTACCGGAAGTACTTTCAGTCCATCAGCCTC
>JAXLWC010000076.1:0-26492 GCA_046328675.1 Anaerolineae bacterium | reverse complement strand
GCCGCCAATGGCTGCCGCTGTCGTGTTGACAGACAGCGTAGTGTTGGTGGAACTTGTTTCCAATGACGAGACGCGTGCTCCTGCATCATTATACAGATTGATGCGGTAGCTGGTCGCGCCCTGTACGCCATCCCAGAAGAAGGCTGCGTTACCATTGGGCATACCGCCCAGCGGAGAAGTCGGGCGGAAGCGCGCGCAGTTGAGCGTGCCGTTGCTCGTTGCCGCGCCGACGCTGGCCGCGCCGTTGATGGCTGCGAGCGTGTTGAGGACTTCTTCCTGCGAGGGGAAGACAATCGGGTTCAGCAGTACAGCTTCGGGTACGACATTAGTTGCTGTCAGAGACGCGCGTTCATTTTCATTGGTCGGGCGCAAGTGTGACCACAAGCCATCCAACCCCGTGCCATCGCTGTTCAACTGAACGTCAGCGGTGAAGCCCGGCGGGATGGAAACGCCGCCCGTGTAGGCGTTGCCGTTGAGCGCGTAGAGGTGCATGATGTTGTCGTCGGTGATGTGGACGCCAATCGTGCCATCAAAGCGAATGTCCGCGCCGTTGATGTTAATCAGCGAGGCGAAGTTCGACGGCCCCTGAATCAGCAGTACCGAAGGCGCGTTGGCGCAGGTCGAACCCGCGTGCGTTTCGACGGTAATGGACTGCATCAGCGAACGGCTGGAGGTGGTGAGCGTAGGCAGGCTGCTCAGGTCGCCTTCGCTGGGCGTGACCACCTGACTGCTGATCCAAGCCACCTGTCCGTCAAAGACGACGCGTACGAAAGAGCCATCGCTGCTCAACGCGTCGGCCAGCAGTTCCTGTCCGACAGAGGCGCTTGCGAGTACCGTGCTGTCGGTGCTGGGGCTGACGCGCAGGTTCGCGCCGACCAACACGACAACGCTAATCGGTTCGACAGGGACAAAGGCGCTGGCCGGATCAACGGCGTTGGTGACGGTTGTATCGCCCAGCAGCACGTAATGAATGCCCGTTGGCGAGAGGGCCAGCGGCACATTGGCGAAGGCGTTGATCGTCGCCAACCCCCACAATTCCGCTTCCAAGTCCAAAGCGGCGGCGCTCACAGATTGCAGGGCATCGAGTCCGGCATTGTCCCCGGCTGCGCTGAATGGCACTTCGTCGGCGCTGAAGGTGGCCGACACGCTGCTAAAGCCGACGCAGGCCGCGCTGCTGCCTAAGCCCGCGCAGTTTTCGGCCAGCGAACTCATGGCCTGTTCCACCAGCGCTACGCATTCGGGCGAGGCGGTGGCGGTGGTGTCCTGCTGTGCGTGAATGGGCATTAAAGCCACTGCCAGCAGGATCAGCAGCGGAACCAGTAGTAAAAATCGTCGCATAAGGGGTTCCCTTTCAACTCATACCCTAGTCCACTCATTGTAAATGAAATTGTTGTGAAGGAAATGTTCGAGTTCCGTTCTTTTTACGGCTTTTAGCGAGCATTACGGCGCGTTAAAGGCAAAGGGACAGGTTAACAGGCAAGACCGCCAAGCGCGTGACGATGAGGGGGAGCATACGCAGCGATGAAAATACATTTCAACCGCAAAGGCGCTGCGTTGAGTACAACGAAGGGCGCAAAGGAGATACAGTGATGTGATATGCGGTGGGCGGGGCATGTGAGGAGTGGTGAGATCCAAGGTTGGACGTTCAATTGAACGTCCCTACACGATGAAATATTCGCCAAAACTGCCCACTCGCCAGCGTGCAGGGTAATCGCATATTCTGTTTGCCGTGTAGTCTCGACCCCCTCATCCCAAACCCTGCTCCCCCGAATTCAGGGAGCAGGGCTTCAAAGCTCGCTGGGCAACTTCCTTTGTCGGGCGAAGAAGTCCATATGCAATTGCCCTACGGAACTGGTGGCGGGATTGACAAATTCCAAAGGCTATGCTATCGTAAAGATGATTATCCGCAGTATATCCAGGAGGCGCGCTATGACTGTCAGTAATAACACATCCACCGTCTTTGCCTGCGTGCCTGCCCTCCGCTAAACCCCAGCTCTCGCAGACAGGTTAGCCCATGTAGGTACGCGTTCGCGCGGGATGTTTTGATTCCGCGTGCTGTACGTTTGTCTATCTACACCAGGGATACCAACCTTGTCTTTGAACACTGAAACGACGACTCAGGGAATCGTCTATAAAAAATCCCTCGGAACCTACTTTGTCAATGTGAACGGACGCAGCGTGGTGTGTTCGATTTCGAGCAAGCTGCGCAAGGTGCTGATGCTGCCGCCGCGCGACCCGAAATCGCTGCCGTACTACAAGGTCTACGAAGTGGCCGAAATCAAAACCGTAGACCCGGTGGCGATTGGCGACGAGGTACGCTTTGTGGAAGGCATCAACGACGGCGGTGACGAAACGGTGCGCTCGAATATGATTGTGGAAGTGCTGCCGCGCCGCAACGCGCTGATGCGTCTGTCGCCTGACCAACGCAAGCTGAAGCAGGTCGTGGTGGCCAACGTCGATCAGGTGGTGGCCGTGCTGGCCGCCGCCAAGCCTGTGCCAGACCTGGTCATGCTGGACAGCTTTTTAGCGATGGCCGAAGCGGCAGATATTCCGGCGGTTGTGGTGATTACCAAAGCCGACCAGAAGATGAAGGATTATGTGCGGCAGGCGATTGACGACTACCGAACGATTGGCTACCGCGTGCTGGTGACCAGCGCCGTAGATGGCACAGGCGTCGATGAGTTCCGCGAGCTGATCGTGGGACAGATGTCGGCGTTTGTGGGCGTATCGGGCGCAGGCAAGACCAGCCTGTTGAACGCCGCACAGCCGGGGCTGGGCTTACGTGTGAAGGAAGTTAACGCGCGCACAGGCGAAGGCCGGCACACGACGACGCATCTGGAGAGGTTTTCGCTGGAAGGCGGCGGCGCGATTACGGACACCCCCGGTATGCGCGAGTTTTCGCTGTGGGATGTCGAAGGCAACGAACTGGCGCTGCTGTTCCGCGAGATGGCGCCGTTTGTCGGCACCTGCAAGTTTGGCGCGGGCTGCCAGCACATTCACGAGCCGGGCTGCCATCAAAGAAGGCGGTAAGAAGCAGGGCACATTCCGAAATGCGCTATCGCGGCTACGTCAAAATCGTCCATGAGATGGGCGGTGAATAAGGTTGGCAGGGGTGGTGTGCTGCCCCTGCGTATCCATAACCACCCCCTCATCCCCTTTACAAGGGTAGGTAATTAAGGGAGTGAAAAGACAGACGGTTGAACGTTCGTGCAGACCTCACCCCTAGTAAGTCTTTAGTCTTTAGTCATTAGCTGTTAGTCCAAGACAAAGACAAAAGGCAGGTGGGCGAATGGGCGCGTTTGGCCTCACCCCAACCCCGTCGCTTCGCTTACACCCGAATTCAGGGGAGAAGGGAGAAACACAACCCCTCCTTGCTCGTGTTTGTGGTCTATGAAAATCAATTTGGTGAAGCGTTAGTCTGATTGGTTCAAGGGAGTGGTGAGATTCAAGGTGACGTGGACGTTCAATTGAACGTCCCTACACGATAAATATCCGCGAAACTCCCCACTCGCTGGTTCAATGCAGAACAAAGGCCGGGCGGCCAGCCCTGTTATACTGAACCGCTCAGGCGTAACGGGAAGTTCATCACTAGCCGCTGCTTCAGCATCGTCCTAGAATGAGGATGGATGCAGCTATGATTTACGCAGTTGGCAGACACGCGCATCTGTTCGCTGAACTCGCATCTCATTTCCATTCACTGCGTAACTTCTGGCCGCTTCCAGAAAGCAAACGCATGAACATCGCTCTGATTTCACTCCTCGCGCTGATTGTCGCGATCCTCATCAGCGGCTTTTCCCGGTTAAACGTCGGCATCCTCTCTATCAGCTTCGCCTGGATTATCGGTTACTACCTGGCAGGAATGACCACCGCGACCATTCTGGATGCATTCCCGCTGGGACTGGCGACGATACTGTTCGGCATCACGTTTCTGTTCAGCCAGGCACAGTTGAACGGAACGCTGGATAAAGTTGTCAAAATCGCCATCCTGCTGGCACGCGGAAATCGCGGACTGATTCCGCTGATTTTCTTCCTGCTGGCGGTGGTGCTGGCATCTATCGGGCCGGGGAATATCGGCGCGGTGGCGCTGCTGGCCCCGCTGGCGATGGCTGCCGCCGGAAAAGTAGGCATCAGCGCCTTCCTGATGACGGTGATGGTGGCTAATGGGGCAAACGCGGGAGCCTTTTCGCCGTTAGCGCCGACGGGCATCATCGCCAACGGCCTGACGCGGCAGCTTGGCTTGACGATGGACCCCTGGTCGCAGATTTATTTGCCGAGCCTGCTGGCGCAGAGTTTTGTGGCGCTGGTGAGCTATGTAATTTTTGGGGGCGTCAAGCTGTGGAAGGCCGACGGCGCGCACAGCTCCGACATTGAGGAAGTGATCGGCAAACGCGAGCCATTTAACCGCGCCCAGTGGCTGACGCTGGCGAGCATCGTCGCGCTGATCGCTGGCGTGATGGTGTTTAAGATCGACCCCGGCTACCTGTCGATTACGCTGGCGTGCGTGCTGAGCCTGCTGGGAGCCGCCGACCAGGAAAGCGCTATCAAAGCTGTTCCCTGGAACACGATTATGATGGTCTGCGGCGTGAGCGTGCTGATTTCTATCCTGCAAACGACAGGCGGCATGGACTTGTTCACGTCGCTGCTGGCCAGTGTGGCTACCGTCGGCAACGTCACAGGCGTCATTGCCTTCGTCACCGGCCTGATTTCCGCGTACTCCAGTTCATCAGGTGTGGTCATGCCCGCGTTCATCCCGATTGTGCCCAGCCTGATCGCAAAACTGGGCGGCGGCAGCCCGGTGGCGCTTGTGTCCTCGATTAACGTAGGCAGCCACCTGGTCGATGTCAGCCCGCTTTCGACGCTCGGCGCGCTGTGCATTGCCAACGCCGCCGCGCACGAAGACCGCAACCTGCTGTTTCGTCATCTGCTGATGTACGGGCTGTCGATGGCGGTGATCGGGGCGTTCGTGTGTTACATCTTCTTCGGCCTGCTGATGCGCTGAATATATTCGCGTATGCCGCGCTGAGCATGGTAGAATTCCGCCATTATCGAAATGGTATTTGTAAGGGGACGCGTCATGCGGGCACTGGTGATAGGCGGCGGTATTGGCGGACTGGCGACAGCAATTGCGCTGTTGAACGCGGGGCACGAAGTTCATGTGTTTGAGCGCGCGCCTGAAGTCAAGGAAGTGGGCGCGGGGATTGCCCTGTGGGCCAACGCCATCAAAGCGCTGGATAAGTTAGGCGTTGGCAGAAGCATCCGCAGCATCAGCCTGCCCGACCTGAACGGCGGCATTCGGGCGTCCAGCGGCACGCTGATTTCCGGCGCGAGTACGAGCGAACTGGAGCAGCGTTTCGGCGCGCCGACGCTGGTGATGCACCGCGCCGACCTGCTGAACACGCTGTTTAACGCGATAGACCGCGATCTGATTTACCTGAATATACAATGCGTGGGCTACGAAGCTGATGAGCGCTGCGTCACGGCGCACTTTGCGGACGGACGGCAGATGGACGCCGATGTGCTGATTGGCGCTGACGGTATCCGTTCGGCGGTGCGTGCGCAGATGTTCCCCGAAACGCGCCCACAGTACGCTGGCTATACGGCGTGGCGGGCGGCGGTGAATTTTGACCACACAAAAGTTGGCGACAAATGGGGGGAGACGTGGGGACGCGGCGCGCGCTTTGGTATCGCGCCGCTGAAGAATGGGCAGGTGTACTGGTTCGCCACCCAGAACGTCGCCGAGGGTGAGAAAGACCCAGCAGGGCAAGTCAAGCAGCGGCTCAAGGGCATTTTCGCAGGCTGGCATGAACCCATTGAGGCGTTGATTGAGGCCGCCGATGAAGCGACCATTTTGCGCAACGACATCTATGATCTGGCACCGCTGCCACGCTGGACAGATGGCCGTGTGGCGCTGGTGGGGGATGCCGCACACGCGACGACGCCGAATCTCGGTCAGGGGGCGTGTCAGGCGCTGGAAGATGCGGTGATGCTGGGACGCTGCCTGACGCCGGAGGCCAACGTCGTTACAGCGCTGCGGGAGTATGAGGCCAAACGCATGGCGCGCGCCAACATGATCGTCGCGCGTTCGCGGCAGATTGGCGCGGTGGGACAGTGGGAAAATCCGCTGGCGTGTGCGCTGCGCAATACACTGCTGCGGCTGATGCCCGCGAGTATGCGCATGAAACAGCTTGAGGAAGTTGTAGGCTATGAGGTGTAACGATGGGTATCGCCGTCTTCTGGGATGAGGTTGAGCCGGACATTATGCGCATCGATTTTTCGGGGGAGTGGACGCTGCAAGAACAGGAGGCGATGAGCCAAAAAACGCGCGCGATGCTGGGGGATCGCGTGCGGCGCAGCGATGTGATTATCAGCGTGCAGGAAGGCACACGCTTTCCGCGACTGCTGCCACCAGCGCAGATTCGGCGCACCGTGCAAAGCATCCCGGAGAACCCCGGCGTGCGCGTGGTGGTCGGCGCGCCAATGATTATGCAGACCGTGCTGGAATTGTTTTCGGGCTTGATCGGCGGCGCAATGGGCGTGGAGATGCTGAACGCGGCGACGCTGGAGGAAGCGCGCGCGATTATCCGGCATAAGCGGGGTCAATGAGAGGGCCGCCATGATTGACTTTACTATCCGGGAGGCAGTGCCGGAGGATGCGGAGGCGATTATTGAGTATCTGCGCGTACTGGCGGACGAGCCAGAGAACAACATCGGCTTCGACGCCAGCAGTGAAATCACCTTCACGGTAGAGCAGGAACGCGACGTGATCCAACGTAATCTGGACGCCGATAATTCCGGCTTTTTCGTCGCGGTAAACGCAGACGGCAAGATTATCAGCGTTGGCAACATGAGCGGCAGCAAACGCGGCAGCAGCCGACATGTGGCGGCGCTGGGGATTTCGGTGCTTGAGGGTTGGCGCGGGCAGGGCGTGGGCACGGCGATGATGCGGCATATGCTGGCGTGGGCGCGGGGAACCGGCATCATCAAACGCATTGAACTGGATGTGTTCGCCCGTAATGCAGGCGCGATTCAACTGTATGAGCAGTTGGGTTTTGTGACTGAAGGGCGCAAGGTGAAAAGCTACCTCAAGTACGGGGAATATATCGATGTGGTGTTTATGGCGCTGCTGCTGTGGGATTAACATTTGGACAGCTTAACACCGCAACAAATCGCTGAGATTACACGTTATTTAGACGCTACGACGCCGCTACCGGACAAGGCCGATTTGCTGTTTGTTTTCGGTTCGCGTCAGACTACCGCCGCTGAACTTGCCGCTGCGTTGTACCGGCAGCAGCGCGCGCCGTATGTGGTGGTGACGGGGGGCGAAAACCGCTACACCGGACACAACGAAGCCAATCTATACTGCGAAATCCTGGTCAGCGCCGGGGTGCCGCCGGAAAAAATCATCGTCGAAAATCGCTCCAAAAATACGCTGGAGAATGTGACGTTTGCGCTGCCGCTGATTGAGCAGCATTTGGCGCTGGACTCGATGCGGACGGTGCTAGCCGTGTGTAAGTGGATGCATTCGCGGCGTGCCCTGATGACGCTGAAGCGGCATTTTCCACGCGGGATTCGTTATTACGCGCATACGTATGAGCCGTCCGGGATTACGCGCGACAACTGGCACGAGAACCCGCGCGCCGAAAGTGGCAATGTGCTTAAACATTGGGAGCACATGCCCAAGTATCTCGAATGGGGACATATTGAAGAGATTGTGCGTGACGGCGATTGTTATCTGTGATGATTTACCTTGTGCGGCGGGCGCACGTCGATTACGAACAAGGCCCTTATCAAAACACGGAGAGGCTGACGCTGTGCGCGTCGCTGAACGTCCGGGGTGAACATCAGGCGCAGCGCATTGGGGAGTTGTTGAGGAAATGTAACAGTGGTTTGAGTACACTCTGTTAGTATGCAAATAATTGTAATGTTATTACAATTGGCAATCTGGCAAGGGCTAAACAACACTAATCAAAGCCGCGAAGCAGGTGTACGCTAGAGTAGGACATGAATCAACAGTTATAGATGGTAGATGAGGATAGAGCAGCATGAGACCCCCATACGATCCTAACGCGGAAGTCATTGGGCAGGTGATGTATGCGTACATTGATAATTTGCGCGCGGATGTGATTTTGCCGCTGCTGGAGAAAAACAATCTGGTGAACATTCAGCCAGATCAATGGTATAAGGTGAAGCGCTGGCTGGATGTGATTGATGAGTTATCCACCAAACCCAACTTTATGCAGGACATGATCGCCGTGGGGTTGAAGATTGCACAGTACGCGGTGACGCCGCCGGAAATGGCGAATGTCACGCTGGGGCAGATGCTTGAAGGCTGGGATGTTCACTTCCATGCCAACCATCGCAGTGGGGAAATCGGGCATATCATTACTGAAAAAGTGAACGATAAGTTCTACAAAACGATTCACCGCCATATTTACCCCGACGATTTGAATTATGGGCTGGCGTATGGCTTTGCGCACACGATGCTGCCCAAGGGCACGCCATTCAAGGTGTGGTACGAGGATATTCAGCATCGGCTGGGTAACGACAACGCAGACCAGACGGTCATTTGCATCCAGTGGGAATAAGCGGGGCGGCTACCATAACCCGCGCGCACGCAGCAGGTCAAGCTTGGCTTGTGGCACGCTGGCGGCAAGGCGCTCCTGTGTGTCATCCCCTTCATAATCCAACCTTTCTCCTCTGAAAATACGGCTCACCGCCAAGACGCCAAGTGCGCCAAGATCATGCAGGAGAACTGGATCACAAAGAAAGTTTGAACCACCGGGACACCTCGTCGAATACAAGGGAATTCAGCGACCACAGAAAGGATTTTCATCCCGTTGTGGTGGAATTTCTTTGCATGGGCAGTTCCCTTGAAAATAGCCAAGAGCTAAATGCGAATTGAACCGCAAAGGCGCAAAGGCACAAAGCAAAGCAGAGCAGGTAAGTAGATTTTCGACGCTTGGTGTTGTAGGGGGTTACATGGGCAGTTCCCTTGATTTCGAGGCAAGCGGAGAAATACAGGATCGGGTTTGGTGTGTACCAGATTTAAAAGTTAAGCTGTGGAAGGCGGCGTAAGAGGACAGGAGACGTGTGCCCCTGCTCACGAAATATTTCACAAAAAAGGCAGCAGCAGACAAGCACGCTACAATCAGCCCCAAAATGTTTTGAAAGGATGTTTTATGCTGCCATTGATTGCGCTGGTGATTGTGCTGGGCGTGATTATCCACCTCGCGGCACGCACGCGGGCGGATAAGCTGAAGGCGCTGCCGAATATTTACCCGCTGGAGGTGCTGAGCAAAGAGCCGCGCGGCGAAGAGGTGTTCATCACCACGCCTGATGGGACGCGTCTGCGGGCGGTGTCTGCCGGGCAGGGGCCGACGGTGGTGCTGGCGCATGGTTTCATGGCGACGGTGCTGGAATGGAACGTGATCTGGGACCTGCTGCTGGCGGCGGGGTATCGGGTGATTAGCTTTGACCAGCGCGGGCATGGCAAATCGACGATTGGTACAGATGGCATCGGGTCGCGGCAGATGGCGGGCGATTATAAGGCGGTACTGGAACATTTCGCTGTGAAGGATGCTGTGTTTGTCGGGCATTCGATGGGCGGATTTGGGCTGCAAGCATTTATGCTGACCTACCCCGACAGTGTGCGCCAGCATCTCAAAGGTGCCGTGCTGTTCGCGACGCTGGTGGGCAACGTGCTGAAGGATGCACCGCAGAACCGCACACAAATCCCGCTGCTCAAGTATGGGATTATGAAACGGGTGATGGCCTCCGACACGTATGGCTGGTTATTCGGCGCATCGCTGCTGGGCACACCCAAGTGTCCGGTGATTATCAAAGTGACGCTGGATATGCTGCTGACACGGGACAGCAAACCCTTGATTCCGATTCTGGAAGCGATGGTACAGGAAGATTTTTCGCCGCGTCTGGGGGAAATCAGCGTGCCGTGCGTGGTGATTTGTGGCAGCGAAGATATGACTACCCCGCGCTGGCAGTCGGAGACATTAGGCAAACTATCACAACGCGCGCAACGTGTGGGTCGAAGGCAAGGGGCATCTGCTGAACTGGGAAGCGCCGCAAGCCCTGGTGGACGCCGTGAAATCGCTGTTGGCGGCGAAAGAACCTGCGTAAGTTCAGCGCAGCAGCAGCGGGAACAGCAGCGTCAGCGCCCAGAGCAGACTGTAACGCAGCGGGCGACGATTGCGGTAACGCAGCGCGGCGAACAGCAGATGCGCCACGACGAGACCGGGGATGAAGCGCAGGATGCCCTAACGGGCTCGCGGTAGGTGGAGAAAGGCACGAACAGCATCACCGCTACGCGTTGACCAGCAGCACGCATGGCGCAGGGTGCGCGCCGCCGCGTTCGCGCCAGAGTTCGCGCGCGCTGGCGATGAGTCCCCACAGGGCAGGCAGTGCCGCCACCAGCAGGGCAATCGGTGCCAGCAGCAGAAAGGCGCTGAGGCTGCCTTCGGTGAGAATACGCAGAATGCCATTGAAGGGAATGATTTCAAACGGGGTGCCGCCCGCGCCGCCGCTGCCCACACCGAACGCGCCAAGCCAGTTGTAGAGGTAAAGCTGCCACAGGGCGAAGGGCAGGCCCGCAATCAACGCCGTGCGCAGGGCATCCAGCCAGCGGCGCTGTGCGAGGTAATACAGCGTGAAGGCGCCCGCGAACAGCAGCGTCGTTTCTTTAGCCAGCGCGGCAAGGGCAAGCGCGATTGGGATTCCCCATATACGCCAGTAGGGAGTGGGCGCAGCACGCTGCGCCCCTACGTCTTGGTGCTCTTGGCGTCTTGGTGGTTCAATTTCTTGTCCTAGCCACAGGGCCAGCAGACACAAGCCGTAGGCCAGCGGTTCGCTGGTGCTGAGGCGCACGGCGATCACCAGCCCGCCGAACAGCCCATAAGCCAGCGCGTAGACGCGGCTGACCTTCTGCGCGGCAAGCAGGCTTTCCAGCAGCCAAGTGCTGGCGACGAGCGCGAACAGGTTGATGGCGACGAAGGCCAGCGGAATAAAATCCTCGACGCCAAAGGCCAGCAACCGCCCCATGATTGGCAGCAGAATACGCTGGTAGCGGTAGGCGGGCACGTCGATGCAGGGCGCGGCGTGCGCAGGGTCACGGGCGATGTAAAACGAGAACTGCCCGTCGTAGCCGTTTTCCGGCCCAATGGTGCAGGATGTGCCGCCGCTGCATTCGGCGAAGCACGCGCCAATGGTCACGAAGACGCGCGAGTCGCCGCTGTGCGTCAGCAGCGTCAGCAGCAGATAAGCCGCACAGACGAATAGGGTGATCTGGTAGGGGCGAATACGGTTGAACATCAGCGACCTAAACGGAAACCATCGGCGCGCGCCCAGGGGTCGGCTATGGTGTGACCGGCTGAGGAGGGCGCAGTTGAGGAGGACGCAGCACGCTGCGCCCCTAGAGTGTGCATATCATGCAGGGCGGCGGCCAGCAGCGCGGTATCAGGATTCGGCGTGACGGCGCGCGTCAGTTCTGTGAGGTGCTCCTCGATAAAGCTGGTATGTACCTCGCCTGCGGTGAAGGTCGGATGTGCCAGCAGCGCGCGCAGGAAGGTAATGTTGGTCGTCGTGCCGAGAATGACGGTTTCACGCAGCGCCTTTTGCATCCGGGCGATGGCGTTGGCGCGCGTGCTGTCGTAAACAATCAGCTTGGCAATCATCGGGTCGTAGTGAATGGTGATGCTGTCGCCGGACTGCACGCCGGAGTCCACGCGAATGCCGGGGCCTTCCGGCGGCAAAAACAGCAGCAGCGGGCCAATCGCTGGCAGGAAATTGTTCTGTGGGTCTTCGGCGTAGAGGCGGCATTCGACGGCGTGGCCGCGCTGGCGCACATCGTCCTGCGTAAAGGGCAGCGGTTCGCCCGCCGCAATCGCGAATTGCAGCTTGACCAAGTCCAGCCCCGTGACCAGTTCCGTCACCGGATGCTCGACCTGCAAGCGGGTGTTCATTTCCAGAAAGTAGAATTCGCCGTCGGGCGTGACGATAAATTCTACCGTGCCCGCGTTGGCGTAAGCGACAGCGCGCGCGGCGTTCACGGCGGCCTGTCCCATCGCGGCGCGGGTGGTCGCGGTCAGCAGCGGCGAAGGCGATTCTTCGATGACCTTCTGATGACGGCGCTGGGCGCTGCATTCACGCTCAAACAGATGTACGGTGTTCCCCTGTGTATCGGCCAGCACCTGAATCTCAATGTGGCGCGCCTGCTGGATGTAACGTTCGAGGAATACACGCGCATCACCGAAGGCATGTTCGGCCTCGCGGCGCGCGCCTGCCAGCGCTTCGAGGAGATCGGCGGCGCTGTGGACAATGCGAATGCCCTTGCCACCGCCGCCGCCTGCCGCCTTGACCATCACCGGATAACCGATGCTCTGCGCCGCCGTTAGAAATTCGGCATCGCTGGCGTCTTCCGACTGAAAGCCGGGAACGAGGGGCACACCCGCCGCCTGCATCAGCGCGCGGGCTTCGGTCTTCACGCCCATCTTACGGATCGCATCCGGCGACGGCCCGACCCACGTCAGCCCGGCATCGATGACTGCCTGCGCGAAATCCTCGGCTTCGGAGAGAAAGCCATAACCGGGATGGACACAGTCACAGCCGGACGCGCGCGCGATGTCTATCAGCTTGTCAGCGTTGAGATAACTTTCTGCCGGAGCCGCAGCGCCGAGCAGGTAGGCTTCGTCGGCCATCTGCACATGGCGCGCGTGGGCATCCACTTCGGAGTACACGGCAACGGTGCGCATATCCAGTTCATGACAGGCACGCAGCACGCGCACGGCAATCTCGCCGCGATTGGCGATGAGACATTTGCGTAAGGTCATCCGATACATAACCCCTCTCTAAATCTCTCCCCGCAAGCGGAGAGAGACTTAAATGCAGTGCGCTTCTCTTCCCCCAAAAAACGGGGGACACTGCGTAAGGGCGCAGCACGCTGCGCCCCTGCATCTGTGTTTATCCTGGCAATTCAAGATTCCTTGCTCGTTAGCCTGCGCTGCACCAGTCGGCGTCGCAGAAGGTGTCGAAGTCCACGCCATCAACGTTGGGCAGCGGCTCGAACTGGTCTTCGGTGAGCGTGGTGGTGGTGTAATCGACAAACACCTGGAAGCCTGCGGCCTGTACCAGAATCATGGCGGAGTAGGTGGTATAGCTGCGGGCGACGACGGTCAGCGCGGTACCACGCGGGATGATGCCGATGCGCTGCTGGGCGTCGCGATCCAGGAAGGCGACGGTAAAGTTGCCGATGGGTGTTACCGTGCCGGAGGCGGCGGCGGGCGCGTTCAAGCCGCCGGATGCGCCCGTGTTGTTGGACAGCAGATTTACCTCGGTGTAGCGGCTGGCTTCGATTTCCGCCTGCGTGCAGAACTGTGGGCTGTTGGGGTCGATTTGCAGTTCAAAGCCGCCGGAACCCCGGAACGAACGCTCCAGCAAGCCAACCAGCGCTTGTGTCGCGCGGTTGCAGCGCATAATCGGGTCGTCGCCTGTCCAGCCGTTGGGACGGATGCCTGCGCCGACGATGGTATCCGCCAGCAGTTCCAGATCGTGACGGATGTCGCGGGCGATGGCATAGGTTGAACTGGCCACCGCGCCGAACCAGCCCGCCGGACGCTGATCTGCGCCCATCGTCGTGCCCGCCAGCAGTTCCAGATCGAGGCGAATCAGCAGCGGGATTTGCGCATCGTTAAAGTCGGCGCTGCCGTTCCAGCCCGCCGGACGCTGCCCACCAAGGCGATCATTGGCCAGCACATCCAGATCAAGGCGCGCGTTAATCAGCACGGGCAGCGCTTCGCCCAGGGCGGCGGAAGGCTGTGTCGGTTCGGGCGTGGCGGTGGCGGCGATGGTCGGTTCTGGCGTGTTGGTGAAGGTTTCGACAGGCCCAATGGGCTGTATCGGCTCTGGCGTGGTGATGGGTTCCTGCGCCTCGGCGATGGCGGCGGGCGAATGGACAGCCTCATGCAGCGCCAGCACGCAGAGCATCACAGTGCATAACGCGAGGGCGATTTTCGTTCGGCTCACGGGTCACTCCTAGCGGTTAGCTGATAGCGGTTCGCCATTAGCGGTTCGCGGTTCACTATCAAGCGAAAGGTGGGATATTAAGCAGATTATAGCGAATTCTAGAAAAGATGCGCGAACGGGCATTGAGTGAAATTCAAAGGTTACGTGGACGTTCAGTTGAACGTCCCTACACAGAAAAATATGCGCGAAACTCTCCACTCCCCGCGAACAGAGCCGCACGCTAACCTAAGCGAGCGCTGCCCCAAGTATTCTTTCAGTCAGCGTCGCTAAATCCAGCGCGTCCCCTGCGGGTTGACCGCCCGCTGCGGTTGACCCACCAGCGCGGCCACTTTCATCTCCAGTTCACGGGCTAACGTCGGGTAAGGGGCTGAGGTAGCGCCCGGCGATGTGCGCGCCTGCCCGTGACCAGAATGCGGCCTCGGCGGGCGTTTCCAGCCGTGTACTGTGACGCAGACATAGACGGCGCGTTTGAAGGTGCGCGCGGCTACGCCCTGCGCGGCGCGTATTAAGGCGTCGCGGCTGTCGGAGTCGAAGGGCGGCACCTGCTGGACGTAACCGCCTGCCTTCTCGCTGAAGTAGGTGTAATGCTGGCCGCGCGTGCCGTCGATGTAATCGTCGGGGACGAGCCAATCGCCGTTGTCCAGCAGCGGCGAGAGCGAGGCTACCGCTTCACACAGCCAGAGATGCGTCGCGCCCAGGTCTTTCAGCGCGCGCACAGCAGCACGCGGGTCGGCGAAGGTCGGCGCGCACAGCAGCACGTCCTGCCCGCCGATGGTCTGCGTGGCTATCGGCGCGGATAGACCATAGGCGGTGTCATGCGGCGTGCCGTGAATGGGAGTATCGACTAAAACTGCAATCATCGGTTGCTCTGGTAGGAACACAAGGCTTGGGCGTTGGGGGTACGCGCGGTCAGGCGGTACATATCGAAGATGGCGGGAATCATCACCGTTTGCCCCTTTTCCACCGTCAGCGGCGGCGTGCGTGGGCCGAGGAATTTGCGGCTGTCGGTGACGGGGCCAGAGGCGGCAATCAGCATCCCTTCGACGCTGAACGCGCCATCAACGCAGGTCAGCGCGTGGAAGTAGCGGCGCGGCGCTTCCTTGTGCATGAAATATTGCAGCGGTTTCTGGTCGGTGAGGTTAAACATCAGCGTGGTGAAGTATTTGCCGCGCACCAGTTCCATCAGCGATTTGCTGTCCTGCTGGTGTTCGACCTGCGGCAGCGTGTCGAGGTTGGAAACCTGCACGCCTTTGTCGATGTGCAGTTCACGCGGCTTGCCGTCCAGCCCAACACGGCCCCAATCGTAGAGGCGATACGTGGTATCGGACGACTGCTGAATCTCGTAAATCAGCAGGCCGGGGCCGAGCGCGTGAATTGACCCGGCAGGCATGTAGAGCACATCGCCAACTTCGACCTCGGCGTACTCCAGCAGCGACTCCACGCTGTTTTCGCTGATCGCTTTGGTGAGGGCTTCGCGCGTCGTGCCGGATTTGATGCCGCGCACCAGACGCGGGGGTTTGTCGTCTTTTTTGTCTGCTGCCAGCACGACCCAGGCTTCGGTCTTACCACGCGGCTGCCCTTCGAGCGCGGCGGCCTGCGCGTCGTCAGGATGCACCTGAATCGACAGCCAGTCGTTGGCGTCGATGATTTTGACGAGCAGCGGAATCCCCTTGGCGGGGTCGTTGTCGGTGCCGATGAGCCTGTCGCCGAACTCGGTCAATAAGTCGCCCAGGGTGCGGCCTGCGTACTCGCCGTTTGCCACTTTAGAGGTGTCGTGCAGTTCCCACGATTCGCCATAAGGATCGCTGGTGGGGAGCTTTTTGGTCATGACGGTTTCCAAACGCCGTCCCCCCCATACTCGGGTATGCAGCGTCGGCTCTAGCAGCAGTGGATAAAGCGGCATAAAAATCCTCCTCGTATGTGTGTTGATTGTGACGCAAGACAGCCGCAGCGGCAACTCCTGCGTTGAAAATAGCAACGAGCAACGAGCAATGAGTAAAAAGTGATGAGTGATGAGTGATGAGTGATGAGTAAAAAGTGATGAGTGATGAGTGATGAGTAAATGCAAGACATCGAACCGCCGAGACCCAAAAAACGAGCGTCCGCAGCTAAAGGCGCGGGCTAGTCCAAAAACGAGCGTCCGCAGCTAAAGGTGCAGGCTAGTTCCAAAACGAGCGCCCATATGTGATTTTACCAAGAGTTTACGCTCTGCTTGCATTTATATAGCAAGTGTGGGTCTATACTGAAACTATCGACTTTTATTACGGAAGGGGAAAATCATGAAGCTTTTGAAGTTGGCACTCCTGACCTTGTTGATGGCGCTGGCGGCGGCGGGGTGTAACTTTGGCAGCGTGGGGGTGGAACGCAACGCACAGGGCGGCGTGGATGTGACCATTACGCTGAGTGAAAGTGAAGTCAATACGCTGATCAGCGAGGCGATCACGCGCGCCGAGGAAAATGGCCGCGCGGTGCGTATCCAAAATCCCAGCGTGGATTTGCAGGCGGGACAAATCGTCATCAGCGGCGATTATGAGCAGCAGAACGGCACAGGGAACTTCGTCAACGGCTCGATTACGCTGGGGGTGACGGTGGCTGATGGGCATGTCAGCGTGAATGTGACTGCCGCGAACATCGAAGGTTTTACGGCGAACGACGAACGCCTGACGGCGATTACGGATCGCATCAACGAGGCGCTGAACAACCGCGCCAGCCGCGACAACGGCGCGAACATCACGCTCACTTCGATCACCGTCAGCGATAATGATATGACGATGGTGATTAACGTGCAGCGGTAGTAGAGAGCACGTACCCCCTCATCCCAATCCTTCTCCCCCGAATTCAGGGGAGAAGGGCTTCAAAACACGCTGTATAGTTTCCTTTGTCAGGTGCAAAGAAGTTCAGATGCAATTGGCGTGTAAGGCGAGTGGAAGCCTGGGTCGCCCTTCGCTTTTCTGTGCTATAGTGATGGGTAGTGTGTTATGGGGTTGAGGACAATGGCCGTTCGTTCACGGAAGAATCAATATGTGGGCGTCAATGCACATCTGCACAGCCGCCTGCAAAACATACCCGCAGGATGGGAAATTTTTCATGGTAACCATGTAACTCACCTTGGAGAAGCCATCTACAAACTACTGCCCCCCGGATATGTAGTGGATACTGAACGCTCCATGCAAATCCGGGAGTACCATCCTGCGACAGGCGAGCCAATCGTCGTTAAAAAACCACGCAGACCTCAACCAGATATTGTCATTGCATCAAGCACAGCATCAGTAGCTGGTACTAAATCGTCATCGTTATTATCTGCATCTACTCCAACTTTACTGCTGCCCGCCATCGAAACCATTGGGGTAGATGAAGAAATCTACTTAACCGCTATTGTGATTCGTGAAACAGGGAATGGGGATGAAATAGGCGAACCTGTTGCCTGGATAGAGTTATTGTCGCCTACAAACAAACTTGGTTCAGGAGCGTTTCAGTATATTGAGAAACGCTTCACAGCACTACGCAGTGGTATTGTTATGGTGGAGCTTGATTATCTCCATCAAACACCCTCTCCGTTTGAAATCCTCCCCAGTTATCCTGACCGTGAAAAAGGGGCATACCCTTACAGCGCGATTGTCACAGACCCACGTCCAACGCTTCAGGATGGTGAAACAAAGGTCTACGGTTTTGAAGTTGAGCAAAAAATGCCAATCATCGTCATTCCGCTGTCCGGCGAAGATAAGATTGTGCTTGATTTAGGGACTGCCTATAACTACACCTACGAAAGCACCAACTCCTACAGTGCGCGCGTGGATTATGAACAGGAACCCGAACATTTCGACAGCTACAGTCCTGCCGATCAGGAACGCATTCGCCGCAGGATGCGCAGCGTGCAGCAGTATCAGCAGTGGGGTATGGATCTGGAACAGGGGCCTTTTGCGCTGTTAGAAGGTTAAAGTACACATTAGCGCAGACCGCGCTATAATGCCCCTATCGTTTGGCTCATCACGCGGAGATGTAATGCGAATTCGCGCGCTGTTCTTAGCCCTCTCGCTGCTGCTCAACGCCTGCACGCTGGCACAGCAGCCGACGCCTGTCCCAACACCGGTCATCACCGCGGCGTTTACCGTTGCCTGGATTGAAAACGGCGACCTGATGTCGTGGCAGCAAAGCACAGGTGAAGTGCGGCGTATCGCCAGCGGCGGTGTGGTGCGTCCGTATATCGCGCCGGATGGGCAGCACATCGCGTTCACGCGCGGGCCGCAGGGCGTCGCCGAGTCGCTGTGGGTGGTGGATACGGTAGGCACGGCAGAACAGCAAATCGCCTCACGCGAGAATGTGCGTCCGGTGGCAGGCGGCAGACCGCTTATCGGCCAAGTCGGCTGGCTGGACAACGATACGCTGTACTTTAACACGCTGGCGCAAACGGCCAATGACCTGAGCGCGCGCGATGACTTGTACCGCGCCGAAATCCGCACGCGCGAACTGGCGCTGATTCTGGTGCCGACAGAGGGCGGCGCGTTTACCTTCAGCCCTGACCGCCAGCGCATCGTCACCGTGTACCCCGGCACCTACGGGCGGCGCGATGGTTTAATCCGCGTGCTTGACCCGCTGGGACAGACGCAGGACAATCTGCTGTACTTCGTCGGCGTGAGCACAGGCGCATCGTACAAGTTTTACCCCGAAATCTTCTGGACGCCGGACAGCAGCGCCGTACTGGTCGCACTGCCCGACCCCGATTTGGTCTACGACGAAAGCGCGGCCCCCGCGACGGAATTGTGGCGGCTGCCTGTCGAGACGCCGAGTGACCGCGAACAGATTGGCACGGTGGAGGCCAGCTTCTTCGGGCTGCCGCGCTGGTCAGCAGATACGAGTGCGCTGGTGTTCATGCGGCGGCTGGCAGGTGGCAGCGATAACACCTTTGAACTGTACGTGGCAGACGGCAGCGGCGCGAACCCGCAGTTGTACGTCACGGGCGAGGCGGGCAACCTTCAACCGCCGCAGTGGGTGAATGGCACAACGGCGTTCGCCTTCCAGCAGGACGACGCGCTGTGGCTAGGGAGTGCCAACGGTGCGCCGCAGTTGTCAGTCTGGGAAATGACACCGTCCCGGCGTTGAATCCAAAGTTCGCGGGCGCTGGCATCTATGTCTTCGCCGCGTTCAACAGCGCGGGACAGGTGGAACTGCGCTACGCCTCGCTGGATGCGGTGGGTGAGCCTTCGGCGCTGATTACGACGCCGCTGGTGGATGTGCCCGTGTTTGACGCAGTGGTGGGGGAGAGCGATTAGCTGTTAGAGAGTGGTTGTGATCATCAAGATTACACTGTGTTGAGCCGCTCTGAGGCTAAAGCCATCTGGGTTGCCGGGGCTATCACGTCTACTGAAGTAGACACAAAAACGGCGTTGGCGCGTCTAAAACAATCTTGAATACAAACATTTCTATCGAACATCTGATGCGTAATTATTCGTTACAACCATGCTCTTAGCTGTTAGCTGTTAGCGACTATGACGCTTCTCTCGATAACGGGGGGATGATGCAGGAACAACGGCGTGAAAAACACTCGCTGCGGATGTCGGAATATTCCATTGAGGACGCGTTATATCTGTTCGCATTCGATATAAAAGGGGTTATCGGTCATCTACCGGGTATGTTGCAGTTGCTCTCCGAGGATTTTCTAGCATTGAACGCAGGCACTCCAGAGGAACCCTTCAAGCTAATGATTTATTAGATATGATTACCCGTCGGGTAGAGAATACCTTAGAACTCGCGGATGCGATGCTCGATTTTGCTGGAGCGTATCGAAACAGCAGCGAAACTAAACGATCAGAAGGAATGAACCAACCATTGGAGTCCTCTATGCCTATTGCACCTGAAAAATATTACTATCATACGCCGATGACCATTCGCTACGGCGACATGGATACGCTGGGCCACGTCAACAACGCCAAGTATCTGACGTACATCGAACAGGCGCGCATCAGCTTTTTCCGTGACCTCCAGTTGTGGCAGGGGGGAATCGCAGAGATAGGGATGATTGTGGCCAAAATCTCGATAGATTATAAGCTGCCGCTGACGATGGACGATGGCGAGGTGGACATCTGGACGCGGTGCAGCCGTCTGGGAACCAAGAGTTTTGATTTGGAGCAGGTGGTGCTGCGCAGGGATGGCGCAACCGCTGCCAGCGCGGTGACGGTGATGGTTGTGTATGATTATCAGGCAAACACATCGGTGGCGCTGCCCGATTCATGGAAGCCGCGCCTGCTTGCCAGCCGCCCGTAAATCCACGATACAGCAATAATTAATAGCGTAAACTTGGACGATTTGCGCGTGGTTGTGATATACTTGTCATGAAATTAACCGACGCTCTTATTCTCAGGCTGTTTTTCATTCCGTAATTAACTTTTGGAGGGATAACCGTGAGTCGTTGGGCAAACAAATACGTTATCGGTCTCACGGGGAACATCGCTGTCGGCAAAAGTGTCGTTCGCCAGATGTTACAGCATCTTGGGGCATATACCATCGATGCTGACGGTCTGGTGCATCAGGCGATGGCACCCGGCGCCCCGGCTTACAAACCCATCATTGATACGTTCGGGCAGTTTATCCTGAACGCTGAAAGACAGATTGACCGTGGTATGCTGGGGCAGATTGTGTTCTCCAACCCGGCAGCGCTGGGCAAGCTGGAAGCGATTACGCATCCGATTGTCGGGCAGGCGGTGAATGTGCTGGTCAGCCGCGCGCAGCAGTCCGTTGTGGTGATTGAAGCCATCAAGCTGCTGGAAGGTGATCTGGGCAAAGCGGTGGATGTGATCTGGGTGGTGGATGCCAAGCCGGAAACGCAGGTCGCGCGCCTTGTCGCCAAACGCAAGATGTCCGAAGCTGATGCGCGCCAGCGGGTAGCTGTGCAGAATGCGCAGGCGGACAAAGTGTCGCGCGCCAACGTCGTTATCCGTAACGACGGCAACGTTGAGGAAACCTGGAAACAGGTACAGGCAGCGTGGAATGCGATTCCGAAAGCTGGCGCGCCCGCCGCACCGAAGCCCGCTGCACCGACTGGTAACCTCGCCGCGCCAAAACCCGCCGCCGCTGCACCTGCGCCTGCCGCGCCGAAACCTGCCGCGCAAACACCCGCCGCGCCTGCGCCCGCCGCGCCGAAACCTGCTGCGCCCGTCGCGCCTGCTGCCTCGGCTCCGGCTGCTACCGCGCCTGCCGCGACGGCTGCCCCGGCAGTGGACACCAGCGCCTATGTGGTGAAGCGCGGGATGCCGGGCAACGCCGAAATCATCGCTGCATTCATCCGGCAAACCGCTGGCAAAGAAATTACGCGCATGGACATTATGATGGCCTTCGGCGAAAAGAGCTATCTGCTGGCACAGGATCGGACGGAAAAACTGGTCGCGCTGATGGGCTGGCAGGTGGAAAACCTGATTACCCGCGTGGATGAGTTCTATGTCACGCCCGGTATTCCGCGTCAGGCGGTGACCCAGGCGCTGATTACGGCGATTGAAGAAGCGTCGAAGGAACTTCAGAGCGAAGTGGGCTTTATCTTCCTGCCTGCGAACGCGACGCCGGACGCGCTACAGCCTTTCCTGAGCGTCTACGCTTAAAAGACGACTGTTCGGTGGAAATCAAAATCTCTGCGCGTAAAGGCTGCAGGAATGCTGATGAAGTGCATATCTATCGCAAGCAGCTTCGTAAAGACCGCGTCCTGAAACCCATTTAATATACCGTAGGGGCACAGCGCGCTGCGCCCCTACAATAACCCCTGTTTAATGACTCGAAAGCTACAGCCATGAGTGCAAACACCAATAAACTGCGCAATATTCCTGTTTTAGGTTGGGCGATGATACACCCACGTCTGGCGTCGTGGATTCTCCTGTCGGTGGGCATGGTTGCCCTGCTGGTGTTCGAGGCGCGCGATGTGGGGCTGCTGCCCGGCCAGTGGATTGCGCTGATTGTGGCCACCGTGCTGGTCGCCGGAGCCTGCATCTGGATCGTCAGTTGGGAAGACAGCGACAGCATTGAGGAAGAAACTGAAGACGAGAGCGAGAAGACCAAGCCGTCTGAAGCGACGCAGGAACCGAAATAAGGCGTTCAAGGTCCAAGCAAGCACGCAAGGGTACGATCATAGAGTGCATTTGAACCACCGAGACACAGAGAACACCGAGAAATGATTTTCATCCTTCCGGTGTATGCCTGATTGCTCCCACTGAAGACAGCGGTAGAGAGGTGTTGAGCCTCTCTACTTTTTGTTTCTAACCCTTTCAGAATGGTCATTGGTAGGGGCCTGGCAGCGCCAAGCCCCTACGATGTGGAACGTTCATCTTGTTTGTGCTTAGCCCTGTTCTTTAAGCAGTGGAATCAGTTTGCGCGCTGCTTCGCCGCGATGGCTGATGCGGTTCTTCTCGGTCAGCGGAATCGCGCTCCACGTCACATCGTAACCATCGGGGATGAACACCGCGTCGTAGCCGAACCCTTCACTGCCGCCGCCGATGGCCTGGGCGATGCGCCCTTCGACGGTACCCCGCACCAGCAGATGGGCGTCTTTGTCCGGCTGGGCTACCGCGATGACACAGACGAAACGCGCACTGCGCTGCTCGTCAGGCATATGCGCCAACTCTGCCAGCAGCTTTTCGCAGCGTTGGCGGTCACTGCTGCCGTAGCGCGCGGAATACACGCCGGGACGCCCGTCCAGCGCATCGACTTCCAGCCCGGTGTCGTCGGCCATCGCGGCGATGCCGCCTGCTTTGGCGTAAGCCTGCGCTTTTAGGAGGGCGTTGGCTTCAAAAGTGGTGCCTGTTTCCTCGACATCGAAGGCGGTTAAACCCATATCGTCCAGCAGGAGCAGGTTGACGGAGGCTTCCGCCAGCAGCGCCTTATATTCGCGCAGTTTGCCTTTATTATGTGTGCCCAACAGCAAATCCATGATTCTTAACATCTCCTTTGCGAAGCGTTAGTTACTCTACGGTGTTGTTCTTGACTAAAGTTTGTCATTTTCCATAAATAACAACATACTATCATGTAACCCTAGTTGCTAAAGTCGGAAATTGTCGTATGTCCTCCCAGGAATCCCCAAATATTGAATTGACGCCGGAGAATTACATCAATCGTGAAATAAGCTGGATGGAGTTTAATCAACGCGTCCTTGCCGAAGCACAAGACCCTAATGTGCCGCTGCTGGAGCGTATTAAATTTATCGCGATTTTTGCCAGCAATCTCGACGAGTTTTTTATGGTGCGTGTTGCCTATCATCATGAGAAAGCGCGGTTAGGCAGCACCCGTTCGCGCCCTGATGGTTATGCGCCGATTCCACTGCTGGAAGAAATTCGCCGCCGCATCGTCGCACAGGTGCAGGAACAGTACGAAACGCTGGATCGCATTATGGCGGAGCTTGCCGACTACAATGTCTACATCAAGGCCTGCCGCGAACTGAATCCCATCGAACGGGAAGCGCTGCGCATGTACTTCGCGGAGGCGGTCTTCCCGGTGTTAACGCCGCTGGCTGTCGATCATGCGCGCCCGTTTCCGTTCATCTCCAACCTGAGCCTCAATCTGGCGGTGCTGCTCCAGCGCAGAAGCAACGGCGAGCAAACCGAGTTTGTGCGCCTGAAAGTGCCGGAGATGCTGCCGCGTCTGCTCAATCTGGGGGCGACGATGGCGAAGTACGGTTTTGAAGCTACCGGGCTGACGGAGACTTTCGTCTGGCTGGAAGATATGATCTCTGACAATCTGGATATGCTGTTCCCCGGCATGGAAGTGCTGGAACAGTATCCTTTCCGGGTGACGCGCAACGCCGACATCGACTATGAACACGAGAAGGAAGAAGATCATGTTGATGTTGCCGAATGGATCGAGGAGACCGTGCGCGAACGGCGCTTCGGCGATGTGGTGCGCCTGAACGTCCCCGATCACATCAGCGCACGCATGTTAGCCCGTTTGATTGACGAACTGGAGATTACGGAGCGCGATGTCCACATTATGCCCGGCGCGATTGGTTTATCCGCGCTGTTCGCGCTGGCGTCGGTGGATCGCCCGGAATTGAAGTATCCTTCCTACACGCCGCGTATGCCCAACGGCACGGACATCACCAAGAATATTTTCGGCGCGATTCGCGAGGGTGATATTCTGATGCATCACCCTTATGACTCGTTCTCGCCCGTTGAGGAGTTTTTCCGCACGGCGGCGCGCGACCCGGATGTGCTGGCGATCAAGGCTACGCTGTACCGCGTGGGGCGCAATTCGCCCATCGTGCAGGCGTTGATGGATGCGCGCGACAACGACAAGCAGGTGGCGGTGCTGGTGGAACTGAAGGCGCGTTTCGATGAGCAGAACAACCTGGAATGGGCACGCGCGCTGGAAAACAAGGGCGTGCATGTGACCTACGGCGTTGAGGAACTTCCCGTGAAAACCCATGCTAAAATCGCGCTGGTCGTGCGCCGGGAAGCTGATGGCGTGCGGCGCTACGTCCATCTGAGCACAGGCAATTACAACTCCGGCACGGCGCGGCAGTACACGGACATCGGCTTGTTCACCTGCAACCCTGAAATCGCGAATGATGCCACGCGCCTATTTAACCGCCTCACGGGCTACGCGCCGGGAACCACTTACAAACGGCTGCTGGTCGCGCCGGAATACCTGCTCAACGGCGTGCTGGAACTGATCGACGGCGAAATCGAGGCGGCGCGTGCGGGCAAGCCTGCGCGACTGGCGTTTAAGATGAACCAGCTTGAAGAAGATGTGGTGATTAAAAAGCTGTACGAAGCCTCTGCCGCTGGCGTGCAGATTGACCTGTGTGTGCGCGGCCTGTGCTGCCTGCGCCCCGGCGTGCCCGGACTCAGCGAAAACATTCGCATTCGGAGCATCGTGGGGCGTTATCTGGAACACAGCCGCATCCTCTATTTCCACAACGCCCCGCTGGAACGCCAGTTGTATTTAGGCAGCGCCGACCTGATGCGCCGCAATCTGTACAACCGCGTCGAAGTGGTGTTCCCCGTGCTGGATTCGATGACGCGGCGTTATGTGATGCGCATCCTCGACACCTGCTGGAATGACAACCAGAACAGTTGGGAACTCCAGCCTGACGGCAGTTACACAGTGGTGACTCCGGTAGAGGGCGGGGCGGTGATCGACAGCCAGACGCTGTTTATGCGCGAGAGCTACGGACTCGATTGGAGTTAGCCTCCATTCGGGCATGAGGTCAGGAACGGTACAGCATCCACGTTAGCATTGACGCTGCTGCCCGCGCCGCTGATGCTACCCCACCAGTTGTTTTCGGCATTCAGGGTCGCGCTGAAACTGTATATGGCGCTGCCATTGACGGCGCTGCTGCCTGTGATGCACGATTGGCTGATGGCGTCCCCTGTTGTGCTGTTATCGTTGACCAGCGCCCCGCCGTAGTTTCCTCCGTTATTGTTGGTCAAACTGCTTGTCGTCAGCGTCAGCGTGCCATAGTTGGCGATGGCACCGCCTTGATTGACAGCGCTGTTATTGTTGAATGTGCTGGTGCTGATATTGGCGCTGTTGCCCAGATCGACAAATAAGCCGCCGCCGATATTCTGCGCGCGGTTGCCTGTGAAGGTGCTGCCCGTAATCGTGACCGTCGCGGCGGTGGAGACAAACATGCCCGCGCCATTGCGTGCTGCGGCTGTGCCGGCGTCATTGGAAATGGTCGAGTTGCTGATTGAAACGGCTGCCGACGAATTGATGTAGATGCCAGCGCCGACGCCGCTGGAGGTGTTGACGCGGTTGTTGCTGAAGGCGCAGGTGCTGATGGTCAGCGTTGATGCGCTGCGAAGGCCGCCGCCTGAACCCGCGCTGCTGCTGCCGTTATCGGAGACGGCGCAGGAACGCAGCGTGAGGCTGCCCCCCGCCTGATAGATCCCTGAGCCGCTGTTGCTCGCCACGTTGCCACTGATGGTCACCGCGCCGCTGCTGCTGCCAATCGTCACCGTCCCGGCGTTGATATACACGCCGCCGCCGTTGTTGGCCGCTGTGTTGCCGCTGATGGTCACGCCCTGCTCAATGTTGATGGCGTGCGCCGCGGTGTCGCTGATGTAGAGGCCGCCGCCTGTGCGCCCGCTGTTGCCGCTGATGGTCGTAGCGTCGCGCAGGGTCAGCGTGGCGTTGCTGGCATACAGCGCGCCGCCGATGCCGGACGCGGCGGGTACGGTGTTGCCGCTGAGGGTCGCGCCGTCGATGGTGAGCGTGCCGCCGTTGATGTACAGCCCGCCGCCGCCTGCTGTGGCGTTGTTGCTGGAAATAGCGCTGCCAGCCGTGAGGTTGAGCGTGCCGTTGAGGTTGTAGATGGCGCCGCCGCTGTTGGAGGTGCTGTTACGCACGGTGGCGTTGGTCAGCGTCAGCGTGCCCAGGTTACGGATCGCGCCGCCCTGATTGCTCGGTGAACTGCCGTTTTCGACGATGACATTTTGCAGTGTGAGGCTGCCGCCGGAGGCCACGCGCAGCAGGCGGAAGTTGGGCGC
>JAXLWC010000075.1:0-26620 GCA_046328675.1 Anaerolineae bacterium | reverse complement strand
CGACATGCTGATTGGCTACCGCCTCAACCGCTGGGATGGTATGCGCCGTTTTGTCTACTCCAAGATTTACAATGGGCTGGTGCGCTTCCTCTTTGGCGTGAGCGTGCGCGACATCAACTTCTCGTTCAAGCTGGTACGCCGTGAAAAGCTCAAGCTGCTGCATCTGGGGGCGGGTTCTGTCTTCATCGACGGCGAACTGCTGGCTGAAGCAGCCCGCAACAAGCTGCACATCTTCCAGATGCCCGTGATTTACCAACCGCGTAAACACGGCGTTTCACACTTTGACTCCATTCGCGCTGCAACCTACACGTTTGAGGAAATCTGGGCATATTGGCGGCGGCGGCAGGTCGTTGAGGTTCATCATCCCTTGCCTCAGGAAGCATAATGTTTTCCTGTCTGCGTTGACCAATTTGTGAGATACAAGCTCACCGCAATAAATAGTGGTTGGGCTTGTTTATTTTTATACTAGACTATTAAAGGAATTTTCGTTGTTTCTAAACACTTGGTATTTCAGTCGAACATGAAAATCAATTCAGCCTATACACGGCGTCTTGTCCTCATTGCTCTACTCGTAGGACTAGGTTTGAGACTGCTGCTTGCAGTGACCACTGTTGGCAATTTTGATTTACAGGCTTTTCGTATTCAGGCAGACATTGCCCGTGCAGGGGGTAATATCTATGCAGAATTTCGCTTCTATAATTATTCACCTCTCTGGATGTTTATTGTCGGTGCCATTAGTGTTGCCGCTGATACGTTACATATTCCATTTCCGAGCGCTGTACGTATCTTTTTGAGTATCATTGATCTCCTTAACGCTCTGTTGATTGGTAAAATCACTCGGCGCCCCGACGCTTTTGCTGCCTATCTCTTAAATCCTGTCGCTATTTTATTGACCGGTTATGGTGGTCAGTTCGAAATGTTAGCCATTTTGCCGTTGTTAGGTTCAGTGTGGTTACATCAACGCGGTTTTCAGGCAAAATGGATTTGGTTAGGAGCGACCCTTTCTCTACTGATCAAACACCTTACTTTGTTTAGTGTTTGGATGCTGTTTATTTACGCGTTTGGTTGGCGTCGTGGCATATTACGATTTATTGCATCTGCTGCAATTTTTGCGCTTAGTTTTGTCCCTTTTTTGCCGCAAGGGGCGGAAGGCATCTATGCGAATGTTTTGCATTATGCCTCAGAAGTGGGGTTTTATGGTTTTGGAGCCTTGCTGCCTGCGTCAGTCGCCTCTGTGATGATGTTTATAGTTCTGTTGTTTGTTCTGCCAGCTCTAGTTCAGCGTTTACAGGCCTCGTTAACTGAAGCAATGCTTATGTCAACGATTGGGCTGTTGGCCCTAATGTATGGTTTTGCTGACCAATATTTGATCCTGGTTGTGGTTTGGGGGGTCATATTGCCCTCCGTATGGTTTAATCTTTACACACTGCTTGCTCTGTTCTACCTTCTGCTTGCTCCTTGGGAGGCCCTAGGAGAATTTACGCAGCGGGTTTACAATTTCATGCTCCCATTCAACGTTTGGTGGTCGAATGCTATTTGGTTACTGACACTGGGTTGGTTGTCCAGCTATATGGTAAAAGCAGTGTGGCAGTCCTTTGTTGAACTTGAACCACTTTTAAAAGTATATCCCAAGCTGACATTTCTTCAGCGCGCCCACATGACCATCCGTTGGTTGGTATGCCCGCTGTCGCGTATCGCGCTGTATGTGCCCCAAAAAGGCGTGATCCTTGATCTGGGCTGTGGGCACGGTTTGTTTTCGCTGCTGCTGGCGCGGGGCGCTGCCACACGGGCAGTCATCGGCATTGAACTGGATCAGGACAAACTCAGCCTCGCCAATACGCTGCGTCAGCGTAACCTGCGTTTTATCGCCGGAGACATCGCTAAACAGGATGACCTGCCGCCCGCGCAGGCCGTGACCATTATCGACGTGTTTTACCTGATTCCCTATGACGCGCAGGAACACCTGCTGGAAATGTGTGCCGCACGGCTGGCAGCGGGTGGCGTGATTGTGCTGAAGGAAATGGCAGAAACACCGCGCTGGAAGGTGTGGCTGAACTGGCTGGAAGAAACGCTGGCGGTGCGTGTGCTGGGCATTACCGAAAGCACGTCGCCCAGCTTTTATTTCCGCCCGCGCGCCGAGTGGGTGGCGTTATTTGAGAAACTGGGCTTTACCGTTGAAGTGGTGCCTATGGACAGCGGCTACTATCATCCCCATGTAGTTTTTGTAGCAACCTTAACGCGGCACTGAGTCCTTCGCCAGCATAACACGGGCATCTTCCAGCGAGTCGGCAAACGCGTACATCTCTGCGATTTTCGGATTGACTTTGGACACCATTTGCAGCAGGACGCGCGTAAAGGTGTTATTGCTGATGCTGACGGTCTTGCCAGCCATCGGATGTGCTTTGCGTCCGATGGAAATCATATGGCTCATGGCGTTGGGTGGTGTATAGGCTCGGCTGATTTCGTCTGTGGGGTTGAGGATGAAATTGACTTTGTGCGAGACTGTGTTCATGAGGGCTTTGCCTGCTTCATAAGCATTAAAGAATCTGTCCCATGTCCATTTGCCGCTCATGTCATAACGCAGGATTGTCTTTTCGGGATTATCCCATTGTACCTGTACGCCCATGTTGTTGTATCCTTAATATATAACAATAATAAAAGTATTATATTCAGGAACTCCTGCATTTGATGATAAAGGTTTTGTATTGAGTTTCATGCCATGACAAACAACCCTCTTGCGCTCGCCCAAATAGTTGCTGATCGCCTGAGTCAGATCGACGGTGTGCTGGCTGTTGTGCTTGGCGGCTCTTACGCGCGCGGTGATGCTCACGCCAATTCGGATATTGACCTCGGCATTTACTACGACCAGCAGCAGCGCCCATCCCTTGAAGCCTTGCGTACCCTCGCCGCAGAATTGGACGACTAACAGTGCGCGAAGCGGTTACGGACTTCGGCGGCTGGGGGCCGTGGATTAACGGCGGCGCGTGGCTCGATATTCAGGACAGCGCGTCGATTGGCTCTATCGGGATTTTGGGTAAGCAGGGGGTGACCCACGAAATCAGCGAGTGCGAAGCCGGACGCCCCAGAGTCTACTATCAGCCGGGACACCCACACGGCTTCTGAATCACATCTACATGGGCGAAGTGTTTTACTGCCGCGTCCTCTATGAACGTGATGGGGGTGCTGGCGGCGTTAAAGGCGCGTGCGAACATTGATATCCCCTGTTGATGAAACAGGCACTGATCGGCGGCCTGTGGGAAGCGGGGTTCTCGCTGGAGAACTGTCACAAGCCCGCCGCGCGTGGTGATGTGACGCATGTCGCGGGCTATCTTTACCGTGCTGTTGCCGTGATGATGCAGACGCTGTTCGCCCTCAATGAACGCTACTGCATCAACGAAAAAGGCGCTGTGAAACTTGTAGACGGTTTTCCGTTACATCCTTCACGTTTTAGCGAACGGGTGTCGGGTATACTGGCACATATAGGCTCAGCGCCGGATGAACTGAACGCCAGCGTGCAGCAGTTTGAAACCCTGCTGCAAGAAGTCTACAGGCGTTGTGTGAGATACTGAATAATACGCGCATCACCGGATAATCCTTATGACTCAGACTTCCTATCTCGTCGTCAATGCCGATGACTTTGGCATCACCGAAGGCACCAACCGCGCCATCCTGGACGCGCACAAAAAGGGCATCGCCAGCACATCACTGCTGGCAAACGGACAGTCTCGACCACGCTGTCGGGCTGGCGCTGAGCATCCCACGCTGGGCGTCGGCGTGCATCTGACGCTCTCCGAAGGTCGCCCGATTGACGACATCGCGCGTATGGTGGTTTTCGTGCTCGGCGCTGAAGAAGGACAGTTCCCGCTGGGTAACAGCTCCTACGTCAAAGCGCTTATCACGGGCAAGCTGCCGCACAAAAACATCATGCGCGAGTTCAAGTCGCAGATCCTGAAAATCACGCAGACGGGTATCAAGCCCACGCACATCGACGGGCCACAAGTACATCCACCTGTTGCCGGCATCGCCGCCATTGCCGCCGAGGTGGCCGGATTGTATGGCATTCCGTTTGTGCGCCTGCCCGTCTGACCCACCGCCTGCGCTGCTGGCAAAACCCGCGCGCGTGCCGGGGTCGCTGGCGCTGGCGGGGATGTCCGCGCTGGCGTATCCCGGCGTGCAGCGTGCCGAATGCCGCGTTGCCAATCGCTTTGTCGGCTTTGTCGATACCGGACACCTGACGCTGGACAAAGTGCGCCGTCTGTTGGGCAAGCCGCGTTCCGGCGTGACCGAACTGGTATGCCATCCTGCCTATCGCAGCGGGCAGTTGCAAGCGCTGTTGTCCAAAGGCTACGAATGGATTGGCGAGTACAACTTTGAGGAAGAAACCACCGCCGTCAGCAGCAGCGATCTGCGCCGCGAATTAGAGGCAGCGGGTTGGAAACTGGTACATTTCGGGCAGATTGAGTAGGCTGGGCAAAATTTCCAATCGTATTCTGACATAATTATGCGATAATGAACATAACAAGGGGATGAATTAGATTCGACGGGGTAAGCTGTCGGCAAGTAGCGAGAACGCGCATTGCAAAGACGCGAAATCCGGCACACAAGGCTTATTTCGGACGCGAGGGCAGCGCTCGCCATCTCCAACCCACAGCGGGGAGCATCATGCTCCTCGTTTCAATTCTGAGACTGGACACCATTGCTGAATTTGCTTAGCATGAAACTATCTTTATTTCGTTAGGACAACTCTATGACTGTCAATTCCGAAAAAGACCTGCAAGGTTTACTGCGTATCGGACGTATTGTCGGCATGACGGTGAAGACCATGAGCGAGGCGCTGCGTCCCGGCATCACCACCGCCGAACTGGACGAAATCGGCGCGCAGTATCTAAAGCAGCATGGCGCGCGTTCCGCCCCGATTCTGACCTATAAATTCCCCGGTTGGACCTGCATCAGCATCAACGAGGAAGCCGCACATGGCATCCCCGGCAAGCGTGTTATCAACGACGGCGATCTGGTGAACATTGACGTGTCGGCAGAACTCGATGGCTATTACGCCGACACGGGCGCATCGTTTCCGGTGGGCAACGTTTCCGAGGCAAACCGACGCCTGTTACAGTTCACACGTTCAGCGTTGGACGTGGCGATTTCGACAGCCCGCGCCGGACAGCCGCTTAACGCTATTGGCAAGGCAGTGGAAACCCACGCCCGTCGCGGCGGCTTCAAAATCATTCAGGATTTGCCCGGTCACGGCGTTGGACGCAAGCTGCATGAACCGCCCACCGTGCCGAATTTCTACGTGCCCACGATGCGCACCAAGCTCGTCGAAGGCATGGTCATCACGCTGGAACCATTCCTTTCGATGGGTGCCAACCGCGTCGTGCAGCAGAAGGATGGCTGGACACTCAAGACGCAAGACGGCAGCATGGCGGCGCAGTTTGAACACACCGTCGTCATCACCAAAGGTCGCCCCATCCTCGTCACCGCCGTCTAACCTCGCAGGGCATGGCACGTTGTCATGCCCTGTTCATCGTGATTCAGTCGAACAATTCAGTCTCGCCTTTTACTGACAACTGAATACTGACCAACTGTGAACTGCTATTAACTCACCCAGCCCCACAGCGAAAACGCCGACACCAGCGCCAGTTGCAGCAAAATGCCAATGATGACCCACGCGCTCGTTGCCAAACGGATGCCGACTTTGTTTTGATTCCTCAGCAGCAGCGCCAGCATCATAAATGCCGGGACCATGTACAGCACGTAGCGCAGGATGCCGTGAAATTGAAAGGTGTCGTGTCCGCGCAGCATGATAAACAGCAGCGTCGGGAATACCAGCAGCCAGTACGGCGGCTTCAGATAGCGCAGCGCCAGAATACCCATCACGACGATGAATACAAACACGGCAATGCTGGCGATGTCATGCAGCTTTGCCGTACCATCCAGCAGCACGCGCGCCGCTGAAAACAGGCTTTCCCAGGGTGCCTGAAGGCGTACATCCCAGGGAGGGTTCAGAAAGGCTTCCTCGACATGTCCTAAGCCTGCCACGACCATGCCCAGAAAATACACCGCCGCCCCCAACGGCCCGCCGATGACTGCGGGGGACTGCGGCAAGCCGATGCGCAGCGCTTCTATCGGATGCATCACATAGTAGCGGATGCCCTGCCAGAAGCCGCCGTGTGCTTCGCCCATGCGCTCCAGAATGATGTAGGCAAAAGGCAGCGCCAGCACCCACGCCTGCGAACGCGTCAGCGACGCCAGGAACGCCAGCAAACCCGCCAGCCAGTAGCGCTTATTGAGGGTTGCCAGCCACGCGCCGAGCGCGAAGACCATGAACGTGCTTTCGGTGTAGGCGGCTACCAGATAAAACGCGGTGGGAAAACTGGCGTACAGAATCAGCGTTAGCTCCGCCAGCTTGTTGTCAAATTCTCTCGCGACCAGTTTATAAAACAGGATCAGCATCAGCACGCAGGCGACGTTGCTGACCAGTATCCCGGCCACCAGATAATCGCCGCCTGTCAGCACCGATGTCAGGCGCAGCAGCAGCGGATACAGCGGCGCGAAGATGATGCTGGCAGGCACCGCCTGATACCCCTGATAAGCGATAGAGATATACCATCCCGTGTCGTAGCGATACCAGGGATCGAACCAGGCCCGCAGCGCGCCCTGTACGATGAACGTCTGGGTGCGCACTTCAATCACCCCATCTGCAAAAACCGGATACGGGCGCGGCACAGCAGTTGTCGTGGCGTAGGCCGTGATGGCCGTGAGCACACGGATAACCACAAATATAAATAAGCTGAACCTTACTGCTGGATCGTTCCACAGGCGCGATAAGAATGAGGGGCGCGGCTGTGCTGCTGTATGTTGGAGAGAAGTCATGAAGACACTGCCTCAGTTGATAGGACTCTGTTTGAATTTTACGGCGAATCTATCCTCGTGAGCACAAGCATTTTACAGCGTATTTTGGAAATATTTCACAAGTTGTTTATGCAGGGGAGCAGGAGCGTAACGTATAGTAAGGGAGAACTGCGTTTTATTGTAAGGATTAGCCCATGCCCATCGCCATGCGGTGGTACGATGACAGCCACACCATTATCTATTGTGAAGTGTTCGAGAAGCTCACGATTGAGGATATGAATCAGATCGCAGACGAACATAATGCGCTGGCGGAGACGGTCAATCATACCGTACATTTCATTATCGATTGGCTGCACTGTGAAGGCGTGCCGTCCAACGTTCTGACACATGCACGCGGCTTGCTCCTCAACCGTCAGCATCCGCGCAGTGGCATCACGCTGTTGGTGGGGATGCGGTTTGAACTGCGCATCTTCTGGGGCGCGTTTGAACGAGCTTTTCGCTATCTTATCAAATCGCCCAAATTCCTGATGGCCGAATCATTGGAAAAGGGCTACCCCCTGCTGTTGCAAAGCATCAGGGGCGCTGCCTGACTGCTGTTTACGACGAATACACGTCCGGCAAATCGTTGAGGAACAGGACGGTATCTCCTGACTTCAGATTCGTCTGATACCAGTGCATCGCTTCGGCCAGAATATCGACCACCTGTAAATGTTCGGCTGGAAACTGAGCCGCCAGCAGCCCGGCCTTCACGGCTTCCGTCTGTTTCGCGCCGACCAGAATCACATCCGTCGCGTGCTGCGCTGCGGTTTCTCCCAGCTTGTGGTTTTCGCTGTCCATCAATGCGCCCAATTCCACCATGCCCGGTGTAACCAGCAGCCGTCTGCCCGACGTGTGCATCCCCAGCACACGCAGCGCCTGCGCCGCGCCAACCGGGTTTGCGCTGTAAGCATCGTTGATGATCGTAACCCCTTCGGGCGTTACCCGCCGCATCAGACGGCTTTCAGCAGGTTGCAGGGTCCGCACCGCGCGCGCCACCTCTTTCAGCGGCACGCGTTCCTGTACCGCCACTGCCGTCGCCAGCAGCAGATTGGTGACATTGTGCAGCCCTAGCAGCGGCGTGCGGAATTCTTCCTGCTGTCCGGTTTGCGTATCAGTGACCGTAAAGACCAATCCATCCAGCGACTCGCTGACGTTCGATGCCACAAAGCGCACGCCTTTTGCCGCTGCCTGCGCCGGGTCAAGCTCACGGCTGACGGCGATGCGCGTCTGGGGATAATCGCGTTCGTACATCGCGCGTATATAGGAATTGTCCCAATTGAACACCCCCACCCCATCCGGCGGCAGTTCCTTGATGATTTCGTACTTGGCGATAGCCACGTTTTCCAGCGAACCGAAGCGTTCCAGATGCTGCGGGCCGACCTCAACGACAACGCTGATGGTTGGATGCGTCAGGTCGCAGATGCGTTCGATTTCGCCAGGGATATAAGCGCCCATCTCCGCGATGAAATAGTCGAGGCTGTAGTCGTTGGCAATATCGTTATTGATGGCCAGGCACAAACCCATCAGCGTGTTATAGCTTTTGGGCGTCGGATAGGCTTTGTAGCGGCTGTTGAGGATATGCGCGAGATAGGTCTTGGTGCTGGTTTTGCCGTAGCTTCCGGTAATGCCAATCACCGTCAGGTTGGCTTCTTCCAGCACGCGCCGCGCTTTGGCGATGAAACGCGCGCGGAAGGCCGCTTCGACAGGCGTCATCAGCACGTTGCCCAGCACCAGCCACAGCGGCGCCAGCAAAAAGACTGCAATGCCGATGACCATCGCAGCGACGAAGCGCACTTCTTCAACATCCGGCAGCACGCCGAGCAGCAGCACGCCGATGAATTCTGCCAGCGCCGCCACCACAAACGCCGCCGCCAGCAGACGGGTAGCGCGCGCCGTGCGCTTGAACGCTTTTTTGACTTCCTTGTCACGCGGCGGCACGCCAGCCGCCACTGCTGCAATGATGCCCACCACATACGGCAGCGGCGAACTCGGCGCTTCCGACAGCAGCCCTAACGCCGTGCCGATAAACCACGCCGCCAGTGGTCGGTTGGGCAGCCAGCGCTGACGCTCCGCGAACAGCCAGCGCAGGTAGCGCGCGCTCATATATTCTTCGATCTGGTAAAAGCGCGCCTGGCGGTAAATACGCACACACGCGCCGACCAGCCACGCGATAATCACAAGGATGAGTAGGAAGTTCATTGTTCTTCAGCTTTCAGCGAACAGCCTTCAGCGGACAGCCTTCAGTGCTTTGCTGATTGCTGATTGCTGACAATGGGCTGCTTAAAGAAAAAATCCATCACGGTCACGGTTCTATCGAGCGCGTCCAGATAACTGTAGTGCCCGGCACCGGGAAACACCACCAGACCTGCGTCGGGAATCGTCCTTTCCAGCGTTTGTCCCTGCCACAGCGGCGTATCCATGTCCTTTTCGCCCCACAGCAGCAGCGTCGAGACTTTGACCCGTTCGGCATAGGGCAGCAGGTCTTCATTGACCACACGCACGAAGGTTTCGCGCAGCGCGCCAGCCGCCTTGTAGTCGGCGGAGCCGTAGCGGTTGACGTACCATTGGCGCAGGCGGTCTGATAAGCCCTTCATGCCGACAGCGGATAAGCCGTCACGCACGAATTTGTAAGCGCTCAGCCGCAGATTAGTGCTGCTGGAGGCTGGCGGTTTTACGCCTGCGGCGTCTGCCAGCACCATCTTGGCGAAGCGTTCAGGGTGTTCAGCGCCCAGCACCAGCCCCAGCCGTCCGCCGAACGAATGCCCGAACAGGTTCACTCTGGCGAGTTGGTGGGCGTCCATGTACTGGATGACGAACGCAGCGTAGTCGTAGACAGACCAGACGGCAGGCGGCAGCGCGCTTTCACCGAAGCCGGGCAAATCGGGGGCGTAGGCACGGTAGCCCAGCGGGATCAGGCGTTGGGCCAGCGGGAAGACCAGGCCGCTGTGCGCGCCCCAGCCGTGCAGCAGCAGCAGCGGGGTGCCTTCACCCTCTACGCGTTCCGCTATTTTCAGTCCATGAACCTCAATCGTATTGATCACAGTCCATCAACCTTCAATGATAATTTGCGCGCCCAACGCTTGCAGTTTGGCCAGCACGCCTTCAAAGCTGCGGTCAATGGCCTGCGCGTTGTCAATCACCGATTTGCCGTTCGCCACCAGCGCCGCGCCGAGCATCCCTAAACCTGTGCGGACATCGGGCGTGTCCATGTAGATGCCTTGCAGCGGCGTAGGGCCGACGACAATCGCGCGGTGTGGGTCTGCCAGCACGATTTGCGCGCCCATCGACTTGAGCTTATCGACGAACAGCAGGCGGTTGTCAAACATCTTCTCGTGAATCAGCGAGGTGCCGCGTGCCTGCGTGGCGACCAGCGTCGCGACGGCTACCAGGTCGGATGGGAAGCCGGGCCAGGGCGCGGTTTCAATCGAGGCGTCAACGTCTTCTTCGCGGTTGGAGACGCTCAGTACATCATGTTTGGGCACGTACAGCACGGTTTCATCGATGTCTAGCTGGATGCCAAGCCGTCCGTAGATTCTGCCGATCATGCGCAGGTCGGCGCGGCGTATGCCTTCAATCTGCACTCTGCCGCCGCATAAGGCGCTGATGGCGGCAACGCTGGCCGCTTCGATGTGGTCAGGCCCGATGGTCGCTTCGGTGCCATGTAACTCTGCTGTGCCGAACACGCGCAGCACATTGGAGCCTACGCCCTCGATGCGTGCGCCCATCGCGGTCAGAACGTGCGCCAGCGTCTCAATGTGCGGTTCGCAGGCGGCGTTGTGGATGAACGTTTCGCGTCCGAGGCGTGCCGCCAGCATCATGACCAGCGCGGTTGCCGTGACGCTGGCCTGCGACAGCAAAATATCGCGGCTGTCCCAGGTGTTGGCTTTGCATTCGACGGTGTTGTTGGCAATCACCACGTCGATACCCAGATCGCGCAGGGCGTCGAGGTGCGTGCGGATACGGTTCAGTGGGAAATCCAGTTCAAGGTGAGCGTGCTGGCGCTGAATGAGCATGGGCGCGAGGTACAGCATCGCACCGAGGAAACCGTTCATGTGCTCATGGGATAACACACGGCGCGTTATCTGATGCGCGCGTAAAGTGACCGTGTGCGTGTCTTGCCATGTCGTTTCTACCCCAGCCAGTCGGCCACCGCCAGCATGGTGCCTGTGCCTACCGTTTGCGGCATATTGCGCAGCGTCACCGCTTCCTGCGTCAGGCAGGCGGCAGCCAGCAGCGCCATCGCCGCGTTGCCGTTGCCTGAGGGATGATAGGTGCCGTTGAGGGCATTTGCCTTCTACACGAATACGAAGCATCACGTCCTCCAGATTGCGGCGCGATTATAGCAGCATACCCTCCGGTTGCTGTAGGGGCAAGGCTATTGGTACTGGGGTTATCAAGGGGTGGGCAGCGTGAACAGTGTTTGTCAGATGGCACTCGTAGGTTTAGCGACTATGAGGCGAGTGCTTTTCGATGACTGGAAGACGGGGCTGTGATGAACATATATACAAAGAGATAGAAATAGAATGTTAATTGACAGTTAAACTGTGAAATAATAATAAAATAAAAACTAATGAGAATACTAATCCGCCCAAAATATACATTACTCTCACTCTGTCGCGTCCAAAGATATTCGTTAACGTCCGTCCTCGGAAATCATTCATAAACCAATCCCAATTAAAAATTCCGGCGAGTATATGAAGTACCCCTCCTGCTATAAATGTTATGATTATAATTACTGTAAAAGAATCACTTGTCATCTGGAAACCTCATAATATAGTTCAATCTTTGTAATGACCCATTGCCTTGGACATCAATAGTGAATTAACCTCGCCTTCAATTATACAAACAGAAATCACAGCCTTGTTGCACAACGCTTCCGCCCCAGCGCACTCGCCATTAATTGACGATTGACTCTCACCTCAGCGCACCCTATAATGCAGCGCGTTTTCCGAACTTGAATCGTCAAGGAGCAATCCCGTGGGTCCGCATCCAAAAAGAAAACTGTCGCGCAGCCGTCGCGGTCGTCGTCGTGCCCACGACGCTCTCTCGCTGAAACATCTTGTCGTATGTGAGAATTGTGGTGAATACCATGTTGCGCATCACGTTTGTGCCAACTGCGGCACATACAAGGGCGAGACCGTTGTGGAAGTTAAAGACGAGAAGTAGATATTTATATTCTACGCCAATGTAAAAGCCGTTCCAAACCAGCGGAACGGCTTTTTGATTCCGGCGCGCGGCGTCGTTATGCTTTATTTATGCACTACATCTGGAGGGTGACTTATGACATCTACGACGGCTTTGATTTTTCCCGGTCAAGGATCGCAGGTGGTGGGCATGGGCAAGGATATCGCCGAGGCCCACGCCGTAGCACGCCAAACCTTTGAGGAAGCCGACGATATTCTGGGCATGGCGTTTTCAAAGCTGTGTTTTGAAGGGCCGGAAGAAGAACTGAACGACACCATCAACACGCAGCCGTCGCTGTACATCTGCGGCGTGGCGATTCTGCGCGTGCTGCAAGGCGAACTGGACGACATCGCGCCGATTTCTACCGCTGGGCACAGCCTGGGCGAATTCACCGCGCTCACGGCGGCGGGGTCGCTGTCGTTCCCGGAAGGCGTGCGGCTGGTGCGGGAACGCGCGCGCCTGATGAAGCTGGCGGGCGAACAGCAGCCCGGCGGCATGGCGGCGCTGCTCGGTCTGGATGCCGACAGGGTGTCCGAACTGTGCGAACAAGCCAGCAAAGAAGTGGGCAAAGCGGTGGTGATGGCCAACGACAACTGCCCCGGACAGGTTGTGATTTCCGGCGATAACACGGCGCTGGAACGGGCGATAACGCTGGCGACGGAGGCGGGTGCCAAGCGTGCGGTCAAGCTCGCTGTGAGCGTCGCCCCGCATTCGCCGCTGATGGAAGCCGCCGCATCACAGTTCCGCGAGGCGCTGGCCAAGACCACCTTCCACACGCCGCGCGTTCCGGTTTACGCCAACGTCAGCGCATCACCCCTGACGACGGTTGAGGATATTCAGGCCGAACTGAACAAACAGCTTACGAATTCAGTGCGCTGGACGGACAGCGTGCGCGCGATGATCGCTGCTGGCGCGGAACGCTTCGTTGAGCTGGGGCCAAAGGATGTGCTGTGCGGCTTGCTCAAGCGCATTGACCGCAGCAAACCGGGCATCCCGCTGAACAGCGCGCAAGCCATCGCCCAGTTTATCGCGCAGGGTTGATGCTGAAAGGGCTTGTAGAGCTTTTCCCTTTAATGATATGCTTTGGCGCGTTTTCTATTTCATCATTCTGACGGAGAGACCTATGCACAAAAGAGTATTGTTCCTGCTGCTGCTGAGCCTGCTGGCGGCGCTGCTGTTGGGTGCCTGCACCGGCACTGGCGCGACTCCTACACCGCGTCCCACCAACGTTGTGACGCCCATCCCGCCGACCACCGAAGCGACGGCAGAAGCCACCAGCGAAGCGACTGGCGAGGCCACCGAAGCGGCGACCAGCGAAGCCACTGCCGAAGTCACCGAAGCGGTAGCTGAAGCCGCCACTGAGGAAGCGACGGCTGAAGCCACTGAAGCTGCTACCGAAGCGGCCACCGAAGCGGCCACCGCCGAAATGACCGAAGCGGCCACCGAGGCCGCAGCGGAAGTGACCGAAGCCGCGACCAGCGAAGTCGCGCTGGCAAGCACCGAAGTACGCACTGAGGAACCCACCGAAGCCGCGACAGAAGTCGTGACCGAGGCGCCGACGGAAGAAGCTACCGAAGTGGTTACAGAAGCGCCCACTGAAGTCGTGACCGAAGCCCCGACTGAAGTAGTCACAGAGGCCGCGACGAAGCTGCTACCGAAGAAGCTACCGTTGAAGCGACGGAAGCCGCCGCTGAGGGCAACAGAGGTCGCGATGGAAAGCACGCCGACCCCCACCGAAGAAGCGACGGCAGAAGCCACCGCCAGCGGTGAATTCGCGCTGTCTGCGATTACCTCGGTGTGCCTGATTACCGATGTCGGCAAGATCAACGACGGCACCTTCAACCAGTTCGCCAACGAAGGCATGGTGCGCGCGGTGGAAGAATTCGGCCTGGAATCGACCTATATTGAAACGCAGGCGGCCACTGACTACGAAACCAACGTCAATATCTGCCTCGGTGAAGGCTACGACGCCATCATCACGGTAGGCTACGCATTTGCCGATACCGTGCTGGCAGTTGCCCCGCAGTATCCTGACGTGCTGTTCATCGGCGTTGACCAGACCATCGAAAATGGCCCGTCGAACGTCGTCGGCATTCAGTTCCGCGAAGATCAGGCCGGTTTCCTGGTTGGCGCGATGGCAGCGCTCATGACCCAGAGCGGCACCGTCGCAGGTGTCTACGGTCTGGACATCCCGCCCGTCATCAAGTTCCGCAACGGTTATGAACAGGGCGCACGCTTCATCAACCCCGAAATCAACCTGCTCGGCGTGTACATTGACGACTTCCAGGCACCGGATCGCGGCGCGGCGGCGGCGGAACAGTTCCTCGGCGACGGCGCGGACGTGGTGTTCGGCGCGGGCGGCCCGACAGGTTCCGGCGCGATTGCCTTCGCAGCCACCGCTGGCGCGTGGGTCATCGGCGTCGATCAGGATGAATACTTCACGACGTTTGGCGGCGGTGAAACCCCGGCGCAGATCGTCTGATTTCCAGCGCGGTTAAGCGTGTGGACAACGGCGTCTATCACCTGCTCTCTGTTGCCGCAGCGGGCGACACGGCGAACTGGCCGGGCGGCGGCTCTTACGTGCTGGAAGTGGCCAACGACGGCATCACCTTCGCACCGCCGCACGACGCCGCTGTGCCGCAGGAAGTCACTGACCGCGTCACCGCCATCCTCGAAGGGCTGCGCGACGGCTCCATCACGACGGGCGTGGACGCGGTAACGGGCGAACTGCTGGAGCCGATTGCTGCCCCCACCGAAGCGGCAGCGGTTGAAGCCACTGAGGCGGCGACAGAAGCAGCCACCGCAGAAGCAACGCCGGAAGCAACAGCCACACCGTAACGTGAACTTCTAAACCTAAAAGGGCGAGTCCACACAGACTCGCCCTTTTTGATTCTGCGGATAGTTGTACTTACGGCGTGGCGTCGGCGGCGGGAACGGCTGCCGCAACATCGGGACAAATCAGCGGGGCGGTATCTTCACCCACGAATTCCTGCCATTCAAACTGCGTCAGATTACGGTTGACCAGATGACAGGCGCGTGTCGTCCAGGCATCAAACGCCACATCCCAGATGACAACGGTGTGGTCTTCGCTGCCGGACACCAGATAGCGGCTGTCGGGGCTGAAGGCCACGCCGCGCACGCTGTCGGTTGGCCCTTGCAGCGGACGCCCGATCTGCTGGTTGGTGGCGACATCCATCAGGATGATGGTTTCGTCGGCGCTGGCGGACGCTAACAACCGTCCGTCGGGGCTGAAGGCGATGCTGTAAATAAACCAGGTGTGGCTGTGGATTGGCTCGAACAGCGGCTGGCGCGTCTGCACGTCCCACAGGCGCACCGTCTCGTCGAGGCTGCCGGACGCGAGGCGCTGGCCGTCGGGGCTGAAGGCGATGGTCATGATGCTGCGATCATGCCCGGTGAGAGGTTCGCCGCTCATCTGCCCGAAGGTCTCGGAGTCGCGGTTCACGTCCCAGAAGACGATGCGGCGGTCACGTCCACTGGAGGCCAAGAGCGTGCCATCGGGGCTGAAGGCCAGCCCTTTGACGAAGCCTGTGTGACCTGTGAGCGTCGCGAGCTGCGTGGGTGCTTCGAGATTGCTGACATCCCACAGGATGATGCTGCTGTCAGAGCCGGTGCTGGCGAGCATGGTGCCGTCGGGGCTGAATACCGCCGCTAGTGGCCCCTGAGTGTGCCCATTCAGCGGCACGCCGATGCGCTGCGGGTTGGCGGGATCGCTGACATCCCACAGGATAAGCTGATTTTCCAGATCGTTGCTGGTGGCGACGACGGTGTGGCTGTCCGGGCTAAAGGCAACACTTTCGATTTGTCCGTCAGGCCCCGTAAGCGGTTCACCGATTTGCTGATGGGTGTGCGCGTCCCACAGGATGATGCTGTGGTCGAGGCTGCCGGAGGCGATCAGATTACCGTCGGGACTGTAAGCGACGCCTAACACCTCATCGGTGTGCCCTTCCAGCGTGTCCCCAAGCTGCTGGCGACGGTGAATGTCCCAGATGATGATGTTGCCATCGTCGCCGCTGGAAATCAGCGTTTGCCCGTCGCTGGTGAAGATTAGCCCGTTAATCCAGTTGGAATGCCCTATCAGGCGCGGCACACTGCGCACATCTACAGTGTTGTTGAGGACGGCGCTCATCGGCCACACGAAAATGGCTTCGTCAGCCCCTGATGAGGCGAGAATGCTGGCATCGGGGCTGAAGGCGACTTCAACGACGATGTTGGTGTGTCCGCGTAATCGGGCGATAGGTTCAATATCGGTGGTGGTTTCGTCGGTGGCTGTCGCTGTATCCCAGACAAAGACATCGTGGTCATCCGCGCCGGAAGCAATCAACGAGCCATCCGGGCTGAAGGCGACGGTTTCCACCGCGCCAGCGTGCCCCTGAATCTGGCGCACCAGAGAGGCGGCTGCCGGGTCGCTGACATCCCACAGGTACATACTGCTGTCGCCTGCGCCGACGATCAGCCAGTGGCCATCGGCGGTCAGCGCGGTATCACGCAAATCGGCGTCCCCGGTTGAAAGGAAACTGCCCAACTGCGTAGGAGTTGTCGGGTCGCTGACATCCCAGAAGATCACTTTACCGTCCACACTGGCGGAAACCAGCGTGTTTCCCTGCGACGCGAACAGCACATTCACGAGGCGGTTTTCGTGCCCTGCCAGCGGCGCGCCCATAAGCTGCGGATTACGCGGGTCGCTCATATCCCACAGGCTGACCATCATGTCATAGCCGCCCACTGCCAGCACCTGGCCGTCCGGGCTGAAGCTCACGGTATCACGGCGCACAGCGCTTTCTGTGGGGATGACGGCAATCACTTCGTGGGTCTGCATGTCGGTAATGACGACTTCGCCGTTGATATGTGCTGAGGCCAGCAGCGTACCATCGGGACTGAGGGAGATACCTTTCGCGGCGGTGTAGTTGCCGTGGAGATAGGTAGACAATTGTGGGCTGTATTGCAGGGCATCGACCAGTGTCCCGCGCACCTCGCCGCCGCCCAGCCCTGTGTCATCGGCGATGCGGTTGGCTTGCAGGCTGAGCAGCAGCGCGAGGTCAAGCTCTGAATTGAGGTTTACTGCGGATTGTGCCGCTAACTGCCGCGCCAGCGCGAATTCGGCGTTGCGGTCTGCGCGTTCGGCGTTCTGGCGTGCCTGAATTGTCTGGTACACGGCGTAGACTAGCAGTACCAGCGAAATTGCCAGTGCTAGCGCGACACTGGTGAGCAGCGTACGCTGGCGGCGTGTTTCGGCGCTGCGGCTCTCGAAGATATAGTTCGATTGGAGTTCATTGGCGCTGGGCTTTTTACCCGCGCTCTGCGACAGCCATTTTTCGCCATCCTGCAAATCATCGCCGCGCAGCAGAAAGCTGGTGTTGTGATTCTTGTTTGTCCATTCGCGGGCGCGTTCCAGCATCCGCGTATGGGCTTTGACGTATTCCAGATCGGTATCGAGGGCGCTGGCGAGTCCTTTGAGCGAGTCGTCAAAGCTGTCGTTGTCGCGCATGTAAATCCAGTTGTGCGAGGACAGCGCGCCGTGCATCAGCTTGTAGTCGCTGACTTCGCGGTACAGGATGGGCACGAGACGCTTGTTCATTTCCAGCGCGCGGGTGAGTTCCTGCCCGCAGACTTCGGAAGCAACTGAATCAGGGCTGATGATGAAGACGAAATTGTTAGAGCCTTCGATCCCGTGAAAGATTTCGTTGAGCCAGTCGGCAGTCAGCGGAATATCTTCCCAATCGACCCAGATGTCGCGGTTTTGGGCTTTGAGCGCCTCAACCAGCTTTTTGACGAATTCTTTGTCTTTGCGGGAATAAGAAACGAAAAGATCGGGCATACAGTTCCTCGCCTTCAGATGCGCCCTATTTTGTAACGCAATATATCGTGACGCTAAAGTCTCATTATAGGGCAGCAAAACGGGATGAAGAATTAACGAAACGTCAAAATATCCTAAAGCGGGATGATAACTGAAGGCAGTAGAAAAACCAAATCACCTACGTTGGGAAGCTGGGGATACACACCGGGAAGTTTAAACATCAGCGTGGAGCCGCTGGCGTGGCGCGCGCTGAAGCGGTAAAAATCGCCGAGGAAGACGCGCTCATCAACCATCGCGCGCACCGTGTCGGCTGTTTCGTGGTTGACCAACTGCAAGTTATCAGGATGCAGCAGGATGGCCTTCGTGCCTTCCGGTGCGGGGTAGCTGCCAATCTGGGTCTGTACGCTGCCATTGGCATAAGCTGACGCCGGGAAAACGTTGTGCAGGCCGAGGAAATGCGCCACAAACGTCGAGGCGGGCCGCAGATACAAGGCTTCGGGCGTATTCACCTGCTCAATCTGTCCGGCGTTCATGATGGCGATGCGATCCGCGATGGCAAAGGCCTCGCGCTGGTCATGCGTCACGTAAATGGCGGTCAGCCCTACACGCTTGATGATTTCACGCAGTTCAAGCACCAGCCGTTCACGCAGCGCAGCATCCAGCGAGCCAAGCGGCTCATCCAGCATCAGCAGACGTCGATTCGGCGCGAGGCTGCGTGCCAGTGCAACCCGCTGGCGTTCGCCACCCGACAGACTGGTGACATCACGCTCCTCGAAGCCCGTCAGCCCGACCAGTGACAGCACTTCACGCGCACGCTGTTCCTGCTGTGCAGGCGCAATGTGCCGCATTCGCAAGCCGAACGTCACATTCTGGCGCACGTTCAGATGCGGGAACAGTGCGAAGTCCTGAAACATCAGCCCGAAATCACGCGCATGAACCGGAATATTCATGATGGACGCGCCGTTCAGCGTCACATTGCCTGCGTCCGCACGTTCCAGCCCGGCGATGATGCGCAGCAGCGTGGTTTTGCCGCAGCCGCTAGGCCCCAGCAGGCACACAATCTCGCCCTCACCGATGTTCAGGTGAATGCCTTTCAACACCGGTTTTTCACCGAAACTGCGCGTCACTCCATCCACTGACAGCATTAAAATTCTCCCGCGCCTGCATCACGCACACGCTCAATCAGCGCGAAGCTCACGGCGCACACCAGCATCAAAATCACACTCATCGCCAGCGCCTGCCCGTAATTGGTACTGCCGGGCTGTCCCAACAGGCGGAAAATCACCACCGGAATCGTCGGCGTATCCGGGCGCGCGATGAACAGCGACGCGCCGAATTCGCCCATGCTCACGGTGAACGCAAACGTCGCGCCTACCAGAATCCCCCGGCTGATCAGCGGCAGGTCAATCAGCCGCCACACTGTCAGCGGCGGCGCGCCCAACACCTGCGCGGCCTCCCCCAGCGACGGTGGGATGGCACGCAGCGCGGGCAGCACACTGCGCACGACGAAGGGCATGGCAACCAGCGTGTGTGCCAGCGGAATCAGCACAATCGACGTGCGCAGATTCAGCGGCGGCTCGTCCAGCGCGATGATAAAGCCGAAGCCCAACGTGACCGCGCTCGTCGCCAGCGGCAGCATAAACAGCGGGTCAAGCCAGCGCAGCAGCCGTGAGGCTCTCGACGCTAGCAGATAGGCGGTCAGGATACCCAGCAGCAGCGACAGCAGCGTCGTGGCAGCGGCAAAGGCCACCGAATTGTAAATGGCTTCCGCAGGCGGCACGAACAGCACCGAACCGCGCTGGTTCTCGTTGAGGTGCAGGTAGTGGCTCAGCGTAAAGCCATCGGAACCGATGGTCACGGAGCGCAGCACAAGCGCCGCCAGCGGGGCGAACAACAGCACTATCATCAGCACAACATTAGCCATCACCAGCGCCCACTGCCCTGCGTTTGCCGGACGCTGCGCCACACGCTTGACGCTTTGCAAGTCCAGCGCCAGCCGCTGCTGCAAGCGCGTGTAGACCAGCATCATGGCGAACATCAGCACAATCTGCACCAGCGACAGCGCCGCCGCTACGGGCAAATCAAAGTACGACACCGCCTGCCGATAGATCTCGACTTCCAGCGTGGTGTAGCGTCCGCCGAGAAGCAGCACCACGCCGAAGCTGGTGAAGGTAAACACGAACACTAGCACCGCCGCCGCCAGAATCGCCGGGCGCAGCAGCGGTAAACGAATCTCCCACCACATGCGCCAGCCGCGACAGCCCAGCACGCGCGCGGCTTCTTCCATGCGCGGGTTCTGGTTCGCCCAAAAGCCGCTGATGATCCGCAGCGCTACGGCGTAGTTGTAAAACACATGCACGACGAGGATGATCGCCAGCGTGCCTTCGATGTCGATGGGGGGTTCTGCCAGCCCGAACAAGCCCATCAGCGCCAGATTGACGAGGCCGCGCCGCCCGATCAGCGCCATGAAGGCCAAAGCCGTCACGACTGTTGGCAGCACGAACGGCAGCACCGACAGCGACGACAGCAGCCGTTTGCCGGGGAAGTCGTAGCGCGCGAAGACGTAAGCGCCCGGCAGCGCCAGTGCCAGCGTCAGCAGCGTCGAAAGCGCCGCCTGCCACAGCGTGAACCACAGCGTTTCGCGGTAATGCGCGCCGCTGAGTAATTCGGCAAAGCCTTGCAGCCGCAGCGTGCCATCCTGCACCAGACTGACGCTGAGGATGTTCAGCAGCGGGTAGAAGAAGAAAATCGCCAGAAAAACCAGCGGCGTGAGCCAGAGGATGTGATAGGGACGAAAGCGACGATTAGGCATGGTGGGTTTATTGCAGGGGCGCAGCGCACCACGCCCCTGCACAATCATCTACTGCTGCATGACGACTTCGGTCCACGCTTCAATCCACTCGTCGCGGTGCGTGTTGATGTCGTCACTGCTCAGCACGGCTGGATTTTCCGGGACGGCGGCGTACTCCGTGAAGATTTCCGGCAGTTCCGCGTCGGGGTTCACGGGGAATACGAACATGTTCAGCGGCATGTCTTCCTGGAACGGCACGCTCAGCAGGAAGTCGATGAACTGCTGCGCGCCTTCGAGATTATCGGTGCCGTTGAGAATGCCCGCGAATTCAATCTGACGGAAGCAGGTGCCGTCGGCCACAATCGCGCCTGTGGGAGCGGTTTCCGGTGTGGGGTCGGCGTAGTACACTTCGACGGGCGGGTTGTTGGCGTAGCCGACCACCAGCGGGCGCGGGTCATCTTCGGCGTAGAGGCTGAACGCGCCGTAGTAGGCGGCTTCCCAGCCATCGACCACCAGCACATCATTTGCCACCAGATCAGCCCAGAAGTCGAGATAGGTATAATCGCCTTCGGTGCCGAAGGTCGCCACCGTTGCCAGCAGGAACGCCAGCCCCGGCGATGACGTGGCGGGATTTTCCACCACGAGCATACCGCTGTATTCCGGCTGTGTCAGCGCCGCCAGCGAGTCGGGAAGTTCAAGGTCATTCTCCTCGAAGTAGGCTACGTCGTAGTTCAGGCACACATCGCCGTAGTCAATCGGCGTGACGCGGTGTTCGGCATCGACGATGAAGTCTTCGGGGATGCCTTCCAGATTGGGTGACTCGTAGGGAATGAACAGATCGTTGTCCAGCGCGCGCCCCAGAAAGGTGTTGTCTACGCCGAACATCACATCCCCCAGCGGATTCTCGCGGCTGAGGATCGACTGGTTGAGCATCGCGCCCGCATCGCCAGCGCGCAGCACCTCAACGGTGATGCCGCTTTCCTGCTGGAACTGTTCCATCACGGCGTCGCTGTAATTGAAGCTGTCGTGTGTGACCACTGTCAGGGTTGAACCGTCCTGGCTGGCGGCGGGGAAAACCGGGAGTACGAGAACGAGGAGCAGAAGTAGTGCTGCGAATCTTTGGTGCATGGGTTACTCCTTGTGCATTTCGGTACAAAAACGCAAACCACCCCTAACGGGGTGTACTAGGGGTGGTGGTTTGCGACTCTTCCTACGCCGGTGTGAACCGGATCAGGTTCTAGGGTCGATGCGGCATTACGCACCCTCTCAGCCCATAGCTATGGACTCCCCTGGTTAGGTTGTATTCAATTTGCGACTATTTATGAGTATACTCCGATTTTGGTCTACAGCCAAGTGTTTTATTTGCCCAAAAAGTCGTTGAGAAAAGAATCAAACTTTCCAGCGTTGCAGGCATCGACATAGCGCATCAGCTCGCCACCCGCTACCGCGTACTCAGGATAACAGCTTGTCGGGTACGCCCCGCGCGGCGCATGGACGATGTGCGTAATGGCAGGCGCGGGGATAATCACGCCATCCGTCGAGCGTTCAACCTGCTCCACAAGGCGTTCGGCGGCATGATACGGTGTCCGCCAGATAGGCCAGTTCGTTATCAATGCCCGGATTGTTGTTGAGTTTGGCGCGCCTTTGCGTCAGTTTTCCAGTGCAGCACCGCCACGTCACAGTGATCGCCGGAAACGCCGTGAGCGTCTCGCCAGTGTACGGGTCGCTGATGTCCTTGACATCGGGACGCAGCTTGAGCAAATCCGGTTCCTGCCACGCCAGCGACGGCATAAAGCCCACGCCTGCCATCTGCGCGCGGATGCCCATGACGATGCTGGCCTTCGGTTTCCTCAATGATGCGGAGGTTGCCTTTTGCGCGGCTTCTTCGGTGAACATCGGCGCGAAGCCGAACTCCTGCAAGCCGAAGTAACAGGAACGCACCGCGCCCACGCAGCCCGCGCCCACCAGCAAATCGCTTTCAAAAAGCCCGCCGTGAAGCACAGCAGCGTCAAATCGCGGGCGCGGATACGCAGCGTCCGTCGCAGTAAGGCGCTGACAAACGCCACCGGATGCCGATACAGCGTCATGCCGCCCAGGCCGCTAAGGTAGCGGAATTCTGCGGATGATGTCAGCGGCTTGGGAGAGGGAGAGAAAACTGGTCATCAGCTTTGTTTATCGGCGGCTGTTTGCTCGTTCCCTTGCGGTAGGGGATATGTCAATGATGAAGCCCCGCATATAACGCCCTTAGAGTCGGTTGCCATCAGGTTTTCATATTCTTCTGGCGGTACGTTGTAGTAAATATACCCTGTCATTGAAGACAACTTCCATCTCTTGCTTTTTCGCGTCATGCTGACGCGTCTGAATCATACTGGAAGCCATCCGATATAAGTTGTGACCGCGTTCTCTCCTGAAACAAACCCCTTGCGTCCTTCATTGTACCCAACACCGCGCCTTTGGGGTTGCTGGCACTTTCACCCCGCACGGCCCGCTGCTGCCGCGTGATGTTGGTTCTGAAAAAACCATGCAGCGTGTATGGCCTCAAGCTAAAGGTTGAGGCGAACTGCGGGAAACATAGTTCCTGAGCAAGTTTACGATTTTTGAACTAGCCTGCACCTTGAGTTGCGGGCCGATGAATCACTCATCACTTCGCCACTTTTTACTGCACCCGCGTCACTGCTTGCGCAGTACCGAAGGCCCATTGGGCGACCAGTTGCCCGCCAGATCCACCGCCCACGCCGCGAACTCATACGCGCTGCCGTTGACGCCTGTGTACTGTGCCGAGGTGCGCGCCGTTTCAATCCAGGGTTGCCACGTCCCGCCGTCCACGCGCACCCAGATGAGGAAACGGTCAATGCCGCTGTTGTCGCTCCCCGACCACGCCACATCGAACGTCGCCGCGCTGATTTCCGGCAGCGCCAGCACGGTGGCGGTGGGCGGCGTGGTGTCCGTTCTGGGGTCTACGGTAGGCGTCGCAGTAGGCACTTCCGGCGTCGGCGTTTCAGCAGGTGTGGGCGTCGCTTCGCTGACGTGTTCAATCATCACGAACGGCGGCCCGCCAATCGCCGAGGCCTCTCCTTGCGGCAGGTAGGGGTAATCGTCGGGTGTCAGCGGCGGCAGCAGGATGCTGTATTGCAGGGGTTCGCCGCTGGGGAACAGGCTGGCCGCGCCGTAAGCCCCCGTTGTACATCAGTGGAGTAAATCGTAGCGCTGCGCCCGCCAACGCTTCGGATGTTCAGCACCATCGCCTCGGCTGTGATGTTCCAGAAGGTCAGGATGCGTTCGTGGCTTTGTGGCCGCTGAAACTCGATGACCTCCGCGCCGCCATCCAGCCGCAGTTCGCGCCCATCGGTAAACGGCTGCGTGCCAAAGACCTGCGCCATCAAGCGATAGGCAGAAGCGGCGGGATGGCCTGGCGGGAAAAGGGTTGTAGCAGCCGTTGGTGCGCGTATTGCGGTACAGCCCGTAAGCATCGCCCCAGCACATGCCGCCGCCCGCGCACACTTCGCCATTGTTTGGCGGGAAATCGGTGCCACCCGGCTGATTGCCACAGTCGTCATATAGTTGGTGCAGGAACACCGTGTCCGCGCCGTAGAGCCAGGCATACGCTGTACTCTGCACGACGAAGGCCGCCGCCTGCTGCGAGGTCGCGCGCAGTTGGCGTGCTTCCGGCTGCGAACGTGTCCACGTCGGGCCGGGATAGTCGTCCCACACGGGCACGCCGCTTTCGTTGAGCCACACCGCCCTGTCGAAGCCAAACTCGCCCAGCGTTTGATGCACACGCTGCACGACCAGACCGCTGCGCAGCGGATAGCTGTAATTGTGGACAGCCACCACATCCATGAACCAGTTGTACTGCTGGTGCAGCGGGTCTTCGGCGAATATTTCCAGCACATCATGCAGGATGTTGAAGGTGTCCGGGTCGCCGTAGGCCAGCCCGCCAAACATCACATAACCGTTGGGCTGTGCGTACTGCGTCACGATGTAGGTTACCTTCAGCAGGCGCGCGTACTCATCGGGGCTGCCACTCCAGAACATCGGCAAATCCGGCTCGTTCCACGCTTCCCAGATGGTGATGCCCGTGCCTGCTACCCAACCGTTTTGGGTCGCCAGCACGCCGCCGGGTTTATAACGGTTCACCGCCTGGTAGACGAAGTTCGCCCAGTGGTTTGCCGGGTTCAGCGTCGCGCCGTCGCTGGGAGTATCCGCGCCGCTGCTGAAAATCGGCTCGCGCAGCCCGGTGATGCTGCCGCCATCAGCGTAGAAGCCGGGTCTGCCAATCAGGATAGCGTTGATGCCCAGTCCGTGCCGCACATCGTCGTTGACGAGGCGGTCATAGGCGCTCCAGTCGAAGACGCCGGGGGAAACTTCGATTCTGTCCCAATACAGCGGCCAGCGGTTCCAGCCTGCGCCCAACACCAGCGCGTTGCGGTAGCGTTCTTCGCTGGCTGGATGGTCGGATGAGCTGATAAACGTGATTCCCAAGCGCCGCGCGCGCACATACTCCTCTGAAATGGGCGGAGACGTGGGCAGCGGCACCTGGGCAGGCAGCGGCGCAGGGTTCAGTACAACCAGCAGGAGAACAAGCAGGAGGGTGAGGAAATGCTTCATGCCGCTTCGTTGGTGTTGATCTTTTCACGTTCCCCTAAAATGCTGCTGATGGAAACGCCCATGATGAGCATCCCGATGGTACCGAGCACGGCGTAGACCAGCACGGCAGCGCTGTGTGTCAGCAGCCCCATCGAGGCGCTGTAGACACCGGGAAAGCCCGCCATTTCGCCTGCCGCGCGTATCGCCGCTTGAAAGGGGCCGATGCCTGCTACACTCAACGGCACAGCAATGCCCAGCGATGCCAGCGTCATGCTCAATAAAGCCCCCAGCACCAGATCACCCTGCTGGATGCCTAAGGCGAGTTCCAGCACATAGTATGTGGTAAACGAAAGCGTCCACGAAATAAGCGTCCAGGTGATGGTGTGGGTGAAGCGCCCCAGATGTGTGAGAGGCTCCAGGCCGTCGATGACCTGCCCGAACAGATGGCCGAGACGCAGGCGTTGAACGACGGTGATGCGCTTTTCGATTTCATCAATCAGGCGGTGGGCAAATTTGGGATAGCGTGCCAGGGCGATGAGGATGATGAACGCGGTAATCGCCAGCACTCCGAAAAGTATCGCACTGTTCGTCACCCACTGCGGCGCTGACGGCACGCGCGTAAGGCTGATCGCCAGCGTGACCACCACCAGCAGCGTATCCAGCACGCGCTCGACGACGATGCTGGTCGCGCCTGTGACGAAGGGCACGCCATCGCGCATCACCAGCACGCTGCGCGCGACTTCGCCAACCCGCAGCGGGATAAGGTTCAGCATCATGCCAATATTCAGCACATGAAACGCGTGGCTCAGCGGGATTTTGGAGCCAAGCAAGCCGCGCCAGCGCACTGCACGCGTCAGCAGCCCAAGGAAGATGAGCGCCAACCCCAGCAGAAACCCCAGCAGGTTCGTCTGGGCGATAACCTGCGCCACCGCGCCCAGTTCAATATCGCGCAGCGCCAGCCACAGGAAAAACGCGCTTACGACTATGCTGGCAATCAGAAAGAGTGTTCGTCGCATAAAATCCCTATTTCGCGCAGAAGGCGCATCCACGAATTGTAACGCTATCTGATTACACGGCGAAAGCCTGTCTTTCTCATCAATCGTTTAAGATTCGGGTGTAACCTTTTCGTTAGAAAACACTTCTAAACTAGTGACGTGTTTGTCTCAGGCTAAATCCAAAGGGCTTTATATGAAACGTGTTTTAATAGTTCTTGTGCTGTTGGCTGCGTTGGCGTCGTCTGCCTGCTCCCCTACCACCCAGGCGCCGGGGCCAGATGTGCGCGGCACGCAGTCGGTAAATACCACTCCCGGACCGGTGGCTTACAGCAATCCTGACATGCTGAACCTTGA
>JAXLWC010000074.1:0-26907 GCA_046328675.1 Anaerolineae bacterium | reverse complement strand
TAATGCTGTGGTTCCGTCGCGCACCTTACCTGCGCGCGTCGTGGCCTTCGCGACTGATGTGCCCGATGATCGTGTGATTCATCGCGTTCCTGAAAATGCTTTGAGCCGGACTGCGCCAGCCGTAGTCCGTGTTCGATTTAATGATTTTATGACCCCGCAAGCGGCGCTGACGCCTGCGCCGCGCCCTTAATTGAGGTGCTATGGCAACGATAACCGACCAACCGACCTATCCTTCTTACACCGAGACGGCTGCTAATCCTTTGAGCCGTCTTTTGTCGCGTCCCTTTGTGCTGAACCTGGAAATCGCGCTTTATGTAGTCATCTTCCTGATGGCGATTTTCACGCGCTTCTACAATCTGGGTGACCGCGTGATGAGCCACGACGAGAGTTTGCACACGCGCTTCTCGTGGAACCTGTATCACGATGGCAGCTTCCAGCATACGCCGCTGATGCATGGCCCTGTGCTGTTCCATGCCGTCGCCTTTTCCTATTTCCTGTTTGGCGACAACGACTTCACGGCCCGTATCTACACGGCGGTACTCGGCGTTGGCATGGTGATGTTCCCGCTGTTGTTCCGGCGCTGGTTAGGTCGAACCGGGGCAGTGCTGGCATCGCTCATGATCCTGATATCGCCGCTGCTGATGTATTACAACCGCTACATTCGCGAAGATACACCGTCGATCTTCTATACGCTGATTATGGTGTACTGTACGTTTATGTACCTCAACGGCCCGGAGAGCCAGCGGCGTAAAGCCCATTGGCTGTACATTTTCTCCGGGGCGATGCTGCTGAGTCTGGCGTCCAAAGAAGTCGCCTTCATGTACATTGGCACCTTCGGCTTGTTTCTGCTGCTTTATTGGATCGTAAGGATGGCACAGCACTACATTGGCCTGTCTGGTAAGACATGGTTTTATGTGGCCATCATTGGGGTGCTGTTAGCTGGTATTGCCGCATTGGGCATGTACATCATCCTCGACATCATCCAGCTTGACCGCATTACCGCCAATACCGCCTCGCCTGTCGAGGTCAGCAGCTTCGTAACGTGGACGCTGCTGGTGGTCACGCTGGTACTGACCACCGTACTGGTCACGCTGATGTGGGCCTTCCGCAGCGAAGGTGTCAGCTTCGGCTGGCTGGACGCAGGCTTCATGGCGTTTATCACGGCACTGGTGATTGTCGGCGCTTTGCTTAACCTGTGGGTGGCGGCCTTCTTCCTCGGCCTGCTGCTGTCGTTGGGTTACGCCTTTACCCGCCTGCGCCCCACGCGCGGTCCCTGGAATCTGGTCGTGATTCTGGTGCTGGTGACGTTGGTGGTGTGCCTCGGCCTTATCATTCTCGAAGAAGCGTCGCATGTTGCCGCGACGCCGGAAACCTCTACCGCGCCTATTCCGGGCGAAGGCACGGAAGTCGCGGGAACCGGGCTGCGTCCCTGGCTGCTGTATGTGGAGTGGGCAGGGGCGGCGGCTGTCGTCGGGCTGGTGATTTTCCTCAAACGCAGAGGCATCTGGGCGCAGTTCAAGCGCTTCCCTGAGTTCGATATGCTGATCCTCATGGGGTCGCTGGTGCTGCCCTGGCTCACGGCGATTTTCATGAAAGGCATGGGGGCGAACCCCACCAGCGCTGCTGATGTGGGGCGCGTGGTGGCGGCGGCATTGGGCCTGCAAACGGGTTTTGCTGAGTTCGGAATGCAGGTATTTCTCGGTTCGCTCACGCTGATACCGCTGGCGATTGTCGCGATCTTCGTGGGCATGTCGTGGGATGCACGCCGCTGGTTGATTTCAGCGGTGGTATTCCATGTGCTGTTTGCCTTCTTCTTCACCACCGTATTTACGAATATCAACGGTCTGGCGACGGGCATGATTGGCAGCCTCGGCTACTGGTTGGAGCAGCAGGGCGTGCGTCGTGGCAGCCAGCCGCAGTATTACTACCTGGCGATTGTACTGCCGTTCTACGAATTCCTGCCGATTATTGGCAGCGTGCTGGCGATGTTCGCGGGCATGACGCTGTTCTGGCGGCACATCCGTGCGCGTGTTGAGCGCGAGAATCCACTGATCAGCGAAGCCAGCGAGACGCCTGTCGAAGCCGCTGATGTCATTGCTTCTGAAGCCAGCGATGTCCCTGCTGACGAATTACCGTCAGTGGATGAGATGCTGGAGCCTGAAAAAGCTAAGCATGATTTCGAGTTTGCTGAAAGCGCATGGGAGAATGCCAATCGTTCCGTCGCCCGCGAAGAATGGCTAGGACAAGTGCCGTTCCTGTTGTTCGTGTCGTGGTGGACAATCCTGATACTGATTTTCCTGACGCTGGCGGGTGAGAAGATGCCCTGGCTGGGCACGCACATGACCACGCCGATGATTCTGCTGACCGCATGGTTCTTTGGCGACCTACTAGACAAAGTAGATGTGGGTAAGTTCTTTAAAGGCGGCTGGATGCTGCTGCTGGCATTCCCTGTGTTGTTCGTCGCGCTGTTTAACGTGGTTGGTCCATTCTTCAATGGGCGCGCCCCGTTCGCGGGTCTGGAACAGCTTCAGTTGCAGGATACCTATACCTGGCTGGCGGTGCTGGCCCTTGGTGGCGGGACTCTGTGGTTTATCTGGTGGCTGGGCCAGCGTACCGATTGGAAACATTTGCGCGTCATGTTTGGCGTGGCGGCGTTTATCGCCCTGGCGGTGATTACCTTCCGTTCAGCGTGGATTTCGTCGTTCATCAATTATGATTATGCGGTGGAGCCGCTGGTTTACGCGCACAGTGCGCCAGCCGTCAAGACGGTGCTGAACCAGATTGAGGAACTCAGCTTCCGCACGACGGACGGCATGGGCATGTTGTTTGCCTACGACGATCTGGTGTCGTGGCCCTATAGTTGGTACTTCCGCAACTTCACCAATGCACGCTTTATGCCCAGCAGCAGCATCAACGCCCAAACGCTCAATGGGGCGGTGGTCGTCGTTGTGGGCGAGGAAAACCGTTCCGCTGTGGAACCGCTGCTTGGTGATAATTACTATCGCTATGAGTACATCCGCATGTGGTGGCCGCTGCAAGATTATTTCAACTTGACGGCTGACCGCGTGATCAACGCCTTTGATATGCGTGCTGAAAATGCGCAGGCCCCGGAGATTCGTCAGGGGTTGTTCAACATCTGGTGGAACCGCGATTACACCACCTACAGTCAGGCGGTGGGCAGCGATCTGGCGGTTTCGCGCTGGCCCGTGCGGCATCGTATGTACGTCTACGTGCGCCGCGATGTGATCGGGCAGGTGTGGAATCTGGGCACTGGCGATACAACAGGACTACAACCGGAGACAGATCAGGCTAACATGTGTGTCAGCAATTGGCAGGAACTCAGCGCCAATCTGGTGTTTGGCACGCAGGGCAGCGCACCGTCGCAGTTGAGCCGCCCGATTGGGTTGACCTTTGGCACGGATGGCAATATTTACATCGCAGAGGAAGGCAACAACCGCGTCTCCGTGTTTGACCCCGATGGCAACTTCATCCGTACCATTGGCCAGCTTGGTTCACGCGATGTCACCGGGCCGTATTTCACGCGTCCCAATGATGTGGCTTTTGGTCCTGATGGCGTAATGTACGTGGTCGATACCTGGAACTATCGCATTCAGGCCTTCGCGCTGAATGGCACGCTGATTAATGCGTGGGGCCAGCCCGCCGAGTCTGGTGCCAACGCACCTTCGGTTCCTGTGGATGGTTTCTGGGGGCCGCGCGATGCTGTAGTGGACAGCGAGGGCTACGTCTACGTTGCCGATACAGGCAACAAGCGTGTCCGCGTCTATACGGCGCAGGGCACCTATGTACGTGATATTGGTTCGGCTGGCAGCGGCGATGGTCAGTTGGATGAGCCTGTTGGTTTGGCGATTGATAATGAACGTCATGAAATCTATGTCGCCGAATGGTGGAACCAGCGCGTGTCCGTGTTTTCACTGGAAGGCGTGTTCCAGCGCAGCTTTGAGGTGCGCGCCTGGTATGAGGAATATGGCAACCGTCCATATCTGGCGGTAGACAGCGCTCGCGGCTTGGTCTATGTCACCGACCCCGACGCAGGACGTGTGATGGTCTACAGCACGCAGGGGAACTGTGTTGGCGCGTTCGGCCAATCCACGCGCGACATCCCGGATGCCTCGCACTTCTTTGCAGTGGGTGGTATTGCACTCGACGCAGCGGGCAATGTGTATGTCACTGACTCCGGTTCGGGACGTGTGCTGCGCTTCCCGCCGTTTATCCAGACTCAGGCGGAAAGTGAAACTTCTGTCGAGGTGACGCCGGAAGTGACTGGTGAAACGACGGCAGAAGTGACCGTAGAGACCACGCCGGAAGTGACCGAAGAGCAGACGGCGGAACCTACCGTCGACGTGACGCCAGAGGTTACACCGGAGATGACAGCAGAGGCCAGCGGCTAGACGGCACGTGCTTGACACTAGGTATGCAGCGTGCTAGAATCTTGACAAGTTATGGAACGCGAAGAGTGGGCAACCCCCACTCTTTGTCTTATAACCAGAAATCGTGGTATCGTTTTCTGTAAATCGGTTTTCTCCTATTTTGCCGTATCCGCTGTGTCTGGTTCCAGACACAATCAAAGACCAATTGTGATCGTTTTCCCTCGGTGGGAGTTCTATTAACAGCAATGAGAAACGAGTTTGAAATCGCATTTAATGAAATCACGGAAATGCGTGCGCTCCCGCGTGAGATTGTGCTCGAAGCGCTGCAAACAGCGCTGATTTCGGCCTATCGACGCGATGCCAACGCCAGCGCGGCTCAACGCGTGGACGCAACCATCGACCCCAATACGGGTCGTGCGCGTATTTACGTGGAAAAAGAAGTGGTTGACGAGGTGATGAATTTCAACACCGAAGTTGACCTTGAAAAGGCACGCTACTATCGCCCGGAAGCCAATCTGGGTGATATGGTGATGGTGGGTGTTGAAGGTACGACCAAGAAGTTTGGACGTATCGCTGCGCAGACCGCCAAACAGGTTATCCTCCAGAAAATCCGCGAAGCAGAGCGCAACGCGCTTTACGAGGAATTCTCTGGCAAGGAAGGCGACCTGATGGTGGGCACCGTGCAAAGCATCAACGCTAACATGGTCACCCTCAGTCTGGGACGTACCGAAGCTGTGCTGCCGCGTGCCCAGCAAATCCCCGGCGAGAAATATAAGCCGCATGACAAAATCCGCACTTATGTGCTTGAAGTAAAACGCACCAATCGCGGGCCGAGCATTGTCGTCAGCCGCGCACATCGTAATATGCTGCGCCGTCTGCTGGAATACGAAGTGCCGGAAATCTACAACGGTCAGGTCGAGATCAAGAATATTGCGCGTGAAGCGGGTCATCGTTCTAAAGTCGCCGTTGCTGCGCTGCAAGAGGGCATTGACCCTGTGGGTGCCTGCGTTGGTATTCGTGGCATCCGCATTCAGAACATCGTTAAGGAACTCCACGACGAAAAGATTGACGTTATCGAGTGGAATCCTGATCAGGAAGAATTCATCAAGAAGGCACTCAGCCCTGCCCGCGTGACGGGCGTGTACCTGGAAGATGACCCGGATGCCGGACGTACCGCAACGGTAATCGTGCCGGACGACCAGCTTTCCCTGGCGATTGGGCGCGAGGGGCAAAACGCCCGCCTTGCCGCTAAGCTTACGGGTTGGCGCATCGATATCAAGAGCGTCACCGAAGCCGTTGGTGATACTTTGGCGAAGATTGAAACGCCCGCCTTTGCTGATATTAAAAAGCGCACCACCGAAATGCTGCCGGATGTGCGGCGCGTTCTCGAAAAGAAAAGTGCGAACCGCGTCATCAGCCCGGAAGAATACACGGCTCTGGGCAAGTTCGCTGATCTGGTTGAACGGCGTTTGCTGGCCGCCCGCGAGAATGCCCGTAAGGCGCGCATTGAGGAACTTAACGCCGTCCGCGCAACATTACCGCGCCGTGCCTTTGAAACGCCTGTTACGGCACTGGATTTGCCTGACGCTTTCATTGAGGCCTTGCAGCCGTTGGATAATGTTGGCGAAATTATGCTGCGTTTCCTGATTGACGAAGATCGGCTGCGTCATATGCTGTCGGGGCAGTCGCGGGACGCTTTGGCCCGCGTGCAGACGGCTCTGGATAAACTGATGCTTGAAGACGAGCAGCCGACAGAAGAACCTGTTAAGCCTGCCGCTGCTGCTGCCGTTTCACCTGAGCCTGCTCAGCCTGTGGCGAGCAATGAGGGAGAAACTGTCGCACCTGCCGCGTTTGGCGATGAACATCTGGTTGTGGCAGCTCCCAAGAAAGCGGAACCTGTCGCTGAAGCGCCGAAGAAGGTTGTCCCTGTGCAGCAGGAAGAAGCCGAATTCGGTGAGTATGACTTCGAGGATGCTGACGACGACTTCTCTCCGCTGTCCAAGGAAGGCAAGAAGAAGAAGCAAAAGGAACGCCAGCAGCGCCGTGAGATTGTCTTTGACGAAGATCGTGGTGTGCAATTTGTCAAACGCAAGCGTAAGGGCAGCCGCCAGCGCGATAGCTGGGATGTTGAGGAGTAAGGTTTAACTCCCTGGACGTATCCAATTGATGTAGGGGTATATGCCCCTACACATCATGTTGTTGAGAGCCAATGTTTTAATATGAACGGAAACCCTACTCCTAACCGTAAACATGTTCCACTCCGAACCTGTGTTGTTTGTCGGGAAAAAGACGCCAAACGCACGTTGGTTCGTGTCGTAAACACCAGCGATGGGATAGTAGTAGATGCAACTGGCAAACTCAATGGAAGAGGCGCATATCTGTGTGACAGCAAAACCTGTTGGGAGCGCGCTGTGAAAAGCGATGCACTTGCCAAGGCTTTGCGCACGACGCTGACCGAGACGGACCGTGAGCGCTTGCGGCAGGCGATGCCGTAAACATTATGGCTGATCGGCGGCTTTTACCAATCTTGTTTATAAAGCAGCGGTGGTAAGGGACTAGAAATCCCGCTTTTCCCTTGCCTATCGCTCCATGTGTTCTGTATGGAGGTTCTATGGCACAGGAAAAGCAGGTGATTCAGTTACCCGACTATCTCACCGTGCGCGGGCTGGCAGACCTCATCGGCGCGAGTCCGATTGAGGTGATGAAACGCTTGATTGCCAACGGCATCATGGCGTCCATCAACCAGCAGATTGATTTTGAAACGGCGGCAATTGTCGTCGAAGAGATGGGCTTTGAAGCGACTTCGGCTACTGTCCTCGCAGCAGAAGAGGCACGCAAGGAAGCCGCCACGAAAACGACGCAGGAATGGCGTCAGATCTACACCACTGAAAAGTTGGAAAACCTCAAGGCGCGCCCGCCAATCGTCACCATCATGGGGCACGTCGATCACGGTAAGACCACGCTTCTGGACACCATTCGTAAGACCAAAGTCGCGGCAGGTGAAGCTGGCGGCATCACGCAGAGCATTGGTGCCTACCGCGCCATGCACGGCAACCGTCAGATTACGTTCATCGACACCCCCGGCCACGAAGCTTTCACGCAGATGCGTGCGCGTGGTGCGCAGGGTGCCGATATTGTAATTCTGGTGGTGGCTTCTGACGACTCGGTCATGCCACAGACCAAAGAAGCGCTGGCCCATGCACGCGCGGCGAATGTACCGATTGTGGTGGCGATCACCAAGATTGACAAGCGCAACGCCAACATCGAGAAGGTCAAGAAAGACCTGTCGGAGCTTGAGTTGACTCCCGACGAATGGGGCGGCAGCACCATCATGGTACCCATCGCAGCACAGCAGGGCACGGGCATTGAGGACTTACTCGAAGCCATCCTGCTCACCGCCGATTCCCAGGATAACATCGTGGCGAATCCAAAAGGTGAAGCCGGGGGTATCGTGCTCGAATCGCAGATTGACCCCAGTCGTGGCACCTTGGCGACGCTGCTGGTGTTGAATGGCACCCTGGAATCCGGCGATGTCATTGTCGCAGGGCAGTCACATGGACGTATTCGCGCTATGTATGACGAATACGGCAAACCGGTCAAGAAGGCAGAACCTTCAACACCTGTTTCGGTATTGGGCTTGAACGAACGTCCGCAGCCCGGGGATCGTTTCGAGCGTGTCAAGAATGATAAGTTCGCACGCCAACTGGTGCAGGAACGTAAAGATGATGCCGCCAGCGCAGCAGGTGAGCAGGGTGGGCGTCCGGCGATTACACTGGAAGACATCTTCGCTCAGTTCGCTGCTGGCAAATCCAACGACCTGAACCTGATTATCAAAGCGAACGTACAGGGTTCACTGCAACCGATTGTGGACTCGCTGAAAGACCTCTCGGAAAAGAATACCGATGGTGTTCACCTGCGTATTCTGGCGTCGGACATCGGCAATATCACCGAAAATGATGTCGCGCTGGCGCAGGCCTCAAATGCCATTATCCTCGGCTTCAGTGTGAGCGTCGACAACGCCGCACGCCGGGCCGCTGATGCGCATTCAGTGGACATTCGCCTGTACGACATCATCTATAAGCTGTTGGAAGACATCGAACTGGCGATGAAGGGCTTGCTGGAACCGAAGTATGGTGAGAAGGTGATTGGTCTGGCGGAAGTGCGTCAGGTCTTCAGGATTTCCAGCCTGGGCGCGATTGCCGGCTCCTATGTGCGCGAAGGGGAAGTGCGCCGCAACGCGCGCGCCCGCGTCAAGCGCAGCGGCAAGGTGCTGGTGGAGAACAGTCCGGTGTCCTCACTCAAGCGTGTGAAAGACGACGTGCGTGAAGTACGCGCGGGCTTTGAGTGCGGCATTGGTCTGGATAACTTCTCGGATTTCCAGCAGGGTGACATGATTGAATTCTATGTCATGGAGCGTGTCAACTAGACCCTCAACATAGGTGTAGGGGCAGGATGCGTCTTGCCCCTGCGGATTTAGCCGACAAGGAGGCGTTATGTCGATCATTCAGGATCGTATGTCGGAAAAGGTGCTCATGATCTTGAGCGAGCTGCTGCTGCGCGAAGTCTCTGACCCGCGTTTGAAGAATGTCACGATTACAGGTGTCGAACTTGATCCTGAGCTGATGTTCGCCAATATCTACGTCAATGCTTTAGGCGATGAATCCCGCGAGAAGGAAGTCATGCATGGCCTAAAGAGTGCCAACGGTTTCCTGCGGCGCGAGGTGGGTAAACGAGTACGTCTGCGTAATACGCCTGAGCTGAATTTCCACTGGGATAAGACTCTGGAACGCGGCGAACGAATTTCCGAACTCATTTCCAAACTGGACATTCCCCCCGCAGGTAAAGAAGACGCATGACGATGCAATGGAAGGAAGCGGTAGAGGCGGTGAACAACGCCGCCTCTATTTTAATTGTGACGCATGTCAGCCCGGACGGTGATGCCATCGGGTCGATGTTAGGGCTGGCGAATGCGCTGCGCGAACGCGGCAAATCCGTCGTCACGGCGGTGGATGGCGGCAGTCCACAGGTTTTCCAGTTTCTTCAGAACTCCAACCTGATTGCTACCAAGCTGGAAACTGGGACCTGGGACCTGATGATTTCGGTGGATGCCAGCGATGAACCGCGCACAGGTCTCGTTGGGGCTTACGGGCGCGCGCACTGCAAGACAGTCATCAACCTTGACCATCACGAAACCAACACCAATTTCGGTGACATTTTCCTGGTGATGCCGCAGGCCGTATCGGCAACGGAAATCGTCTTCTACTGGCTGCGCGAACTTCAGCATCCCTTATCGCGTGAAGTCGCGATGGCGCTGCTGACAGGGCTGGTTACCGATACCATCAGCTTTCGCACCAGCAACGTGCAGGCTTCAACGATGATTGTCGCACAACAGTTGATGGAAGCTGGTGCGCCGCTGCACGAAATTACGCAGCGTGTGCTGGAAAGTAAACCGTTTAGCTCGATTGCCCTGCAGCGAGGCGCTGCCCACGCTGGAACTTGCCGATAAGGTTGTCTCGGTGATGATTTCACAGGAGAATCTGAAAGCTGCTGGCATCAAGGAACTGGACAGACGGTAGTGGCTATTTTTGCATTTTGAATGGTGTGACAGACGCGGCAGTGGCCGTCATTTTCAAGGAAACTGCTGATAAACGCGTGGAACTCAGCATTCGTGCCAAGAACGGGCTGGATATTTCGACGGTAGCGGTGGCGTTGGGCGGCGGCGGGCATAAAGTCGCGGCGGGTGCGACGACGATGGCCCCTTGATGCTGCTGCTAAAGCACGCGTGCTGCCCCGCTGCAAGCGGCTGCGAAGAATGGAACTGGCGCATGAAAATCAAATTTGACCACTGTGTCGTCATGTCAGCGATTGGGAACGTTCAAACCGATTTTATCGCAACGTGCTGGGCGCGGAAGCTCTTCAGCGTGGGGCAGGGTGGTGTTATCGCTTCGGCGATTATCAGCTTAACCTGCATGGCCCGGGCCTTTGATCCGACTCCACTAGCTGGCATTCCCAGCCTGCTGGCGGCAGCGACTTGCGCTTCGAGTGGGCAGGTGCCATTGACGAAGCGATAGCCCATCTGGCGCAGCATCAGGTCGCCATTGAATTAGGGCCTGTAGAACGTGGCGGGCAAAGGGCAAAGGCATAAGCGTCTACTTTCGCGACCTGGATGGTTCGCTGCCTTTGAATTCATTTCCTACGAGACGACGGCATAACGTTTCTTCCTGATGACTCCTTCCGGCTTTCAACATTGACAAACCCCTGCATCTTACCAGCCATGATGTTGTCGCGCGCGCGCCTGCGCGCGGTTTACATCCGACAAAATCGGGCACGCAGGCACGCTTGACCCGCCAGCGACAGGCGTGCTGGTCATTTGTGTGGGTACGGCAACGCGCCCTCAGCGAATACGCTCGATAAGTACTGTAACGCTATCGGCGCGGGCGGTGCGGCCGCAGCGCCACCACCACTACCTACGACGCAGAAGGTGAAATCCTGCTACAGCGTGACGCCAGCCATATCACTCGTGCCGACGCAGAGCGTATTTTAGCGCCGTTTTTGGGCGATATCTGAAGCAGGTGCCGCCGATGTACAGTGCTATCAAACAAAAAGGGAAAAAACTCTATGAACTGGCGCGCGCTGGCGAAACGGTAGAACGTGCGCCGCGTACAAAGTGCGTATGACTCCCTAACAATTGTAGAGTGGTCGCCGCCGGAGTTTACGCTCGACGTGGTGCAGCGCTGGCACTCACATTCGCAGCCTCGCCTACGATCTTGGGGAAGCACTGGGCGTCGGGGCGCACCTTCTGGCCTGACGCGCACGGCCAGCGGCTCATTTACACTGGAAAAGGCGCTTTCGCTGGACATGCTGCTTACGGATACCAACTGGCAGCAGCATTTGGTGGCGATGGATGCACCGCTGAGCCATTTGCCTGCCGTACATCTGGATGAAGCGGCCTACGACCACATCACACATGGGCGCACCATTCCTGCGGATACAGCCGAAGGAACAATCGCTCGTGCCTACGCGCCGGATGGAACCTTTACCGCAATTTTACAGCGTACTGGCGCATGGAAACCGCACAAGGTATTTTTATAGCTTTCAGCTAGAATTAATGTTGCTGATTTAACTTATTGCTGGCGATACGAAATCGGTAGGGGCATAGCGCGCTATGCCCCTATGATCTATAACAACGAACGGACTACGGATGGTACAGGGACATATCTATAAACTCGCGGACGCACAGCTTGAGCAGCCCTCAATGGTGACGATTGGCGTCTTTGACGGGGTACATCGTGGACATCAACACCTGATTAAACGTCTGGTTCAGGAGGCACACGCTGCGGGACGTGCTGCTGTAGTGCTAACGTTTTTCCCGCATCCAGACGTTGTGCTGCGCGGGTTAAAAGGACGCTACTACCTGACATCACCCGAACAGCGTGCGGAACTGCTGCTGAGTCTGGGTGTGGATTGTGTGGTGACCTGATCCTGTTTAACGACGAAGTTCGCCACATGCGCGCTGCTGCTTTCGTCGACGAACTGGTGAGCCATCTGAAGATGTCATCGCTGTGGGTGGGTTCCGATTTTGCGATGGGCTACAAACGCGAAGGCAACGTAGACTTCCTGCGCGAACAGGGCAAGGAAAAGGGCTTCGAGGTTGAAGTGATTGATCTGATTGTCGCGCAGGGCGAAACCGTCAGCAGCACCTTAATTCGGCAGGCGTTGGACGCAGGCGAGATGGAAAAAGCCGCTGAATGGCTGGCGTCCCTATGCGCTGCGCGGGGAAGTGGTGCATGGCGAGAAGCGTGGACGGCAGATTGGTTTCCCACCGCCAACGTTGAGGTGTGGGGCGAACAGGTAATCCCGCGCAACGGCGTCTATGCGGGGTGGGGGATACTAGGCACCGAGCGTTTTATGGCCATGACTAACGTCGGCGTCCGTCCGCACTTTGATGGCAACAATATCACCGTCGAAGCCTATCTGCTGGACTTTGACCGCGACATTTATGGCAGCTTACCGTGACGTTCGATTATTACCTGCGCCCTGAAGCCAGATTTACCAGCCTGCAGGAACTCATCGACCATATCCATGACGATGTGCGTAAGGGTTGCGAATGGCTGGAACGTCATAAGTGAGCTACCCCGGCACAGCCACCACCACTAACCGTTCCCAGTAAAAATTATTGCCCGCATCATACGACGGAATATCGCAGGTAATCAGCGTCAGCCGTTCTGGAGGTGCTGGATAAACCACACTCAGGTCAAAGCTGTAATCGACGCTGCGCTTTTCGGTGACAATGTAACGCCGCCGTGCCGTTGACGTTGAGAAACACTGATCAGCAAGGTTCACGCCGTACAACCCACGAGCATTCCGGCATCGCATCGGGGTACTCGGAATGCCCACCCAAGCGCGATATTGCCGGGAAGGTTCACCCACGCCGTCCCCTCCAGATGACCAACATTCGGGTTCCCAGGGGTCAATGGCCCATGACACGCCATCAAGGTAAAACGGTGATCGCCGCGTAAATGCTGACCGTCGGAAGCGCCAGACCGACGCCAGCACCTGCTGGCGGGTGCCTGCGCCACGTAGACGATTTCGTTCGTCGGCGCGGGCTGATTCACGGTTTCCGGTGCTGTTGCTGCTGGAACTGGAAGTCGCAGCAGTAGATGCGCCTGCAAGGTGGCGGGGGCTGCCGTCGGGATCTGTGCCACGACGATGGGCGCGGCTGTTGGCTCAAGCTGAACGACAGCAGGCGCTATCGTGGGAACGGCAGTCGGTACGACAACCACCTCCACCGTGTTATCAACGGTGCTGATGCCTAAAGCGTCAGCACGCCGTCAATACCCGCTGCGACAACCTGCTCGCCAGCCAGCGCGAAACTGCCCAAGGCCGGCTCGTGCTTTGCAGCGTCATAAGCTGCTGGCCGCTGGACGCTGACCACAAACGTGCCGAGCCATCAAGGCTGGCGGTCATCAGTTCCGTGCCTGTCGCATTGAAGCGTATGCCTGTCACGGGGCCTTCGTGCCCAACGAGATTGAGCATCAGCGACTGCGTGCTTAAGTCCTGCGAGCCGCGCCGTGCGATCCCAACTGCTGCTGGCTAAGTGCGTGCCATCGGGGCCGAACGTAGCGATGTGATCGCGCCTGTGTGACCGCGCAGCGAGAAATTGAGCTGTCGTATAAGCCCCACAACCAGATGGTGCCATCTCAATGCCTGCGGCCAGCGTGCGTCCATCAGGCTAAAGGCGATGCCCCACACCGCGCCGCTGTAATTCGCAGAGTGTGCCCAACGTGTTCCTGCCGCATCGGCAATCCAGATGGTGCCGTCCAGATCGCCCGATGCCAGAAGTAAACTATCAGGGTTGAAAGCCACCCCGGTGACGGGTGCTGTGTGCTGCGTGAAGGTTTGCAGCAGCGCTCGGTTGGCGACATCCCATAGGCGAACGGTTGTGTCGTTGCTGCCAGACAGCAGGCGTGTTCCGTCTGGACTGAAGGCGACGCGTGTCACCCAATTGCTGTGTCCCGGCATCTGTGCGAGGTTGATTCCCGTTGCCGCGTCCCAGAGCCGCACAAGGTTGTCACGTCCGCCAGAGGCAATCAGGCTGCCGTCTGGGCTGAAGGCCACGGCATCCAGGGGGCCAGTAAATATCTGGTTTTCGGGAGAAAGTTGAGCGCGCGCCGCGAATACACCCCAACTGACCGTCAACAGCAGCAGGAAGGGCAGTACGCGGCGCACCAATCACTAATCCTGTTCCTTCGCGATGCGGTATCCGAGGCGGCGCATGAACTGTTCGTCACTGCGCCAGTTCTTTTGCACGGTGACATGCAAATCCAGGTAAACATCAGCATCCAGCATGGCCCGCAGTTCCTTGCGCGCTTCGACGCCAATCTGTTTGAGCATCGCGCCGCTTTTGCCAATGATGATGCCCTTCTGTGAGTCACGTTCAACGTAAATCATGGCATTGATGTAGTGCATACCGTTGTCGCGCTCTTTGTATTCCACAACCTCGACGGCGACGGAATGCGGTATCTCCTGCTCCGTGTGCAGGATGATTTTCTCGCGGACAACTTCGGCGGCCATGAAACGCATGTTGACTTCGCTGAGTTGGTCGGCAGGGTAGTAGCGCGGACCCTGCGGCATCTGCGCAATCAGGTGCGCGACCAGCTCAGAAATCCCATCACCATTTAAAGCGCTGACAAGGAACGCCTGCTGATGTTCAACCAGTGCCTTGTGCGCAGCGATGCGTGTCTCACGTTCCGCATCGTTAAGGGTATCCGCTTTGTTCAGTGCTAACACTACGGGCGTTTGACCGCGCAGTTGCGAAACGGTTTCGGCGATGTATTTGTCCGAGGCCTGCGGTTCTTCGGAGACATCCAGAACCCAGAGAATCAAATCGGCATCTTTCAACGCCATCTCTGCCACTTCCACCATGTATTCACCCAATTTGGTCTGCGGTTTATGCAAACCGGGTGTGTCCACAAACAGAATCTGGACGCGTTCATCGGTATAAATGCCAAGCTGCTGCTTGCGCGTGGTTTGTGGCTTTGGGGAAACAATGGCAATTTTCTCGCCCAGGATACGATTGATGAGCGTTGATTTGCCGACGTTAGGGCGTCCTACAACGGCAATGACGCCTGAACGATGATCTTCAGGAAGTTCCTGATCAAACTGGTCAATTTCAGACATTCGTGTTCCAAGTATCTAATGAGTCGTAAGGTGGTAGATATTCAATCAGATAAGGGGGCAGCCCTTCCGTCGATGGTGCGATCAGTGCTGTGACCTGATACACGGGTTTCGTCGCTGTTTCGTCCGCGAAAACCAGCACGTCAATAGGCTGGCCCATGTCCAGCGTGCGTACCATGACCATGTCATCCTGGCCATCATTGCGATAGCCAATTACATCAGCACGCGGGTGCAAATTGCTCTTTCTGACGAGAAAGTCCCACGCCTCTTCGCCTGTGAGCATGTCCCCGTAATCCAGCACCAGCAGCCCCGGTACAATAGACAGGAACGATTTGCCGAGGTAGCGCACCCCGTAGCGGATGATCCATTGACCGCTGGCAAGCGTTTCTGCTCCTTCAAGGGGAGTCAGCGCCAGCGCATGACGTTCATTGTACCGCAGTACCACCCCGTTGAACACTTCGCCAAATGGCTGGCGCGGCGGGATTTTAGGCGGCATATAAGGCTAGTGGCTGCTCAGCAGCGGGTTCACTGCTGTGATCGTCATGCGCCTTCGTGTCCGTGATGGCCGCTGTCCATCGGTATATTGATGCTCGTCAAAGTGTTTCTGAGGCTGTAACACAGCAAACCAACCCACGATACCAGTCACCAGCAGCCCCAGACCTGCCGCAAAAAATAAGCCAATGGCATTTGCGTCAGCTTCTGCACCCTGAATGGTGCCAACGCCTAATGCCACGACCATGAACGTCAACCCTAAACCGGCAACCATTGCCAGTCCCATTGTTACCGGAGTGAATTTTGGACTTGTTCCTGTAGCCACGATATGGACTCCTTTGCAGTGAATCAAAATATGCATTAGATTCTGCCTTATTGACAAACGTCACGTCAAGGCTTTCGAGGGAAATTGTGGATGAATGTTGAACGAGTTTTGTTGATTCGCCATGCGGAAACCGATTGGAATGCTCAGGGACGCTGGCAAGGGCACGAACCTGTGCCTCTGAGTGAGAAGGGCAGGGCACAGGCGCGCAAACTTGCCGAGCACTTAAGCACGCGACCCATTGGTTCCGTTTACACGAGCGATTTGCCACGCGCGCTGGAAACGGCTACTGCGCTGGCTGAAGCGCTAGGCGTCGACCCCTTTCTGGATAAACGCCTGCGAGAGTGGCATCTTGGTATCTTTCAGGGCCTGACACGCTCTGAGATTCTGGAGAAGTATCCGACTGAATTCGAGGAAAACCGTCAAGACTACTTTGATTATGTAATTCCCAGCGGGGAGTCGCGGCGGCAGCTACAGGCGCGCGTCTATGAAGCGTGGCAGCAGATTATCAAGGATGGGGTGGGGCCGGAGATCGCGCTGGTTTCACATGGCGGCACGCTGAAAATGCTGCTGCTAAAGTTGTTTGAGAGTGACGCGCCTGCGCTGCGCGAGATACATATTGACAATACTTCTATTACTACCATAGAACGGCACGCCAACTACTGGCGTATCGTGGGTCTGGCAGCAACCCCCCACCTGATTACCTGATCGCAAACCGTACCTGGCATGTGCATAATGCCTAATCTTTTGTGATTGTGACAAAAATCACATATACTCAGTGCTTTTATACCCTAAGAACAGATCAGGTTTCGCATACAATGAAGGGGTAGTTCCAAACAATTCGATACAGTTCACCTTGGGGGTACGCTGCAATGGTAAAGCAGGCACTTGGAACGCAACTCAGCAGTCATTATGGTCTTGAGAATCACGGTTTTTCAAGTTTGGGCGTGGAGTACTGGAACCTCAGTACCCCGGCGCTTTACGAACATGCTGTTCATAATCGCGAAGCAATGGTCGCCCATTTGGGACCACTGGTTGCCCGTACTGGTACGCATACCGGACGTTCACCAAACGATAAGTTTGTTGTGCGTGAGCCATACAGTGAAAAGGACATTTGGTGGGGCAAAGTCAATCGTGCGTTCGACAGCGATGCCTTTGAACATCTCCGTCTTCGTATGCTGGCCTATTTCCAGAATAAGGATGTCTATGTTCAGGACTGCTATGCAGGCGCAGACCCGAAATATCGTCTGCCGGTTCGCGTAATCACACAGCAGGCGTGGCACAGTCTGTTTTCTCGTACCATGTTCATTCTGACCCTGAACAGTACATGAACCATGTACCGGAGTTCACGATCATTCAGGCTCCATTCTTCCACGCATCGCCGGAAGTGGACAATACGCCGTCGCCAACGTTCATTCTGTTGACTTCGCTGCAGCTGGTGCTTATTGGCGGTACCGAATACGCAGGCGAAATCAAGAAGTCAATCTTCACCGTCATGAATTATCTGCTGCCGAAACAAGGCGTGCTCTCCATGCACTGCTCCGCGAACTACGGCAAGGATAAGAACGACGCCGCGCTGTTCTTCGGTCTGTCGGGCACAGGCAAGACCACACTGAGCGCCGACCCGAATCGCACGCTGATTGGCGACGACGAGCACGGCTGGAGCGACGACGGCGTCTTCAACTTTGAAGGTGGCTGCTACGCTAAGGTCATCCGCCTCAGCAAAGAAGGCGAACCGGAAATCTACGAAAAGACCCGCCGCTTCGGGACGGTTCTGGAAAATGTTGTAATAGACAACAACACGCGCCGCCTCGACCTGGACAGCGATCTGTTCACTGAAAACACACGCGCTGCGTACTCCATCGACACGATTTCCAACGCAGACAAATCCGGCGTTTGCGGACATCCCAAGAATGTGGTGTTCCTGACGGCAGATGCCTACGGTGTTATGCCTCCGGTTGCCAAGCTCACCACCGAGCAGGCCATGTATCACTTCATCAGTGGTTATACTGCGAAAGTCGCTGGTACTGAGAAGGGTATGCAGGGTGTTTCCTCGACGTTCAGCGCGTGCTTCGGCGCACCGTTCCTCCCGCTGCATCCTGCGGTGTATGCCGAACTGCTGCGCGAGAAACTGCAAAAGCACGGTTCGCAGGTGTGGTTGGTGAACACAGGTTGGACGGGTGGCCCCTACGGTGAGGGCAAGCGTATGTCACTGCCCTATACCCGTGCTATCGTTACCGCCGTGTTGAACGGCAGCCTCAACGGTGTTGAAATGCGCGAAGACCCAACCTTCGGCTTCATGGTTCCGACACAGGTACCCGGTGTGCCTTCGGAAATCCTTGACCCGCGCAACACCTGGACTGACAAAGCCGCCTACGATGCGAAGGCCGCCGGTCTCGCTCGCGAGTTCAAGGCGAATTTCGAGAACTACACTGACCAGGCGAGCGCCGATGTTGCTGCGGCTGGCCCCAAAATCTAGCAGCTAGTTGTTACCACACGAAGAACGCAGAGAATGGTCTCTGTGTTCTTCGTTTGTATGTGGTATCCTATACCCCATCTTTTTAAAGATAAGCTTACAACATGGAGAAGTAGGAACATGGGTAGAAGTAAAATTACCGTAGTCGGCGCGGGCAATGTTGGCGCGACTTGCGCACACTGGATCGCGAATCGTGAGCTTGGCGATGTCGTGCTCATCGATATTGTCAATGATGGTAATTTCGCCAAGGGTAAGGCGATTGACCTGATGTCGGCGGCTCCCGTCATGCGCTTTGACCTGCATATCACCGGCGGCAACGACTATGCCGCAACCGCGAACTCGGATGTGGTGGTGATTACCGCTGGTGTGCCGCGCAAGAAGGACCCTGTCACCGGGCAGTTCCCCAGCCGTGATGACCTCGTTCGCACCAACCAGAAAATCGTGGGCGATGTGACCCGCGAAGTTGCCAAGTATTCCCCCAACGCTATCATCATCATTGTGTCGAATCCGCTGGACGCGATGTGTCATGTGGCGCTGCATGAAAGCGGTTTCCCTGCGGAACGTGTTATCGGTCAGGCGGGCGCACTGGACACTGCACGTTACAAGGCGTTCATTGCCGAAGCGCTGAATGTGAGCGTGCGCGATGTGCATGGCATTGTGCTGGGCGGGCATGGCGATGACATGGTACCGCTGCCTCGTCATACCTCTGTCGCGGGTATTCCTGTCCGTGAACTGCTGGCGGAAGACAAGCTGCAAGCGATCATCGAACGCGCACGTAAGGGCGGCGGCGAAATCGTTGGGCTGGTCGGTGTGAGCGCATGGTATGCGCCTGCCGCTGGTACGGTAGAGATGGTCGAAGCCATCGTGCGCGACCAGAAGCGCATCATCCCCAGCGCGGTGCTGCTCAAGGGGCAGTACGGCTTCAATGACCTGTATGTTGGGGTGCCTGCTGTGTTGGGCGCGAAGGGCGTTGAGAAGGTCATCGAGATGCAGTTGAACGACGAAGAAAAGGCGATGCTGGCCAAGAGCGCGGCGTCGGTGCAGTCTGTCGTCGGCGTGCTGGGTTACTAACCAATAGCCGAAATCAAATGATGAGGCGCATCCAATTGATGTGCCTCTTTTTTTGCTAACTACGCAGGTACGATGCCCCGTTGACATCGATGATTGTGCCTGTGGCGAATTCCGCGCCCGCTGAGGCCAGGAACAACACGGCATAGGCAACTTCCTCCGGCTTGGCGACACGATTTAGCGGACTCTGCGCGCGAATGGCATCGCCGTTTGGCCCGTTGAGATAATCCGCTGCCATGTCGGTTTCAACCCAACCTGGTGCAACTACACCGACAAAAATGTTATACGGCGCAAGCGCACGCGCGAGGGATTGGCTCATGCTGTTTAGGCCGCCCTTGCTGGCACCGTAGGCCGGCGCGTCCGGTTCGCCGCGAAACGCCCCACGCGAAGATACATTGATGATATGTCCGCCGCCGTGCTCTATCATATGCCGCCCCGCACAGTAACAGGCATTGGCTGGTCCTAACAGGTTCGCTGCCAGAACGCGCTGCCATTCACGCTGCCATTCTGCGTAGCTCACTTTGTCTAGCGGATGATCGCCGTAAATACCCGCGTTATTCACTAGAATGTGCAGCCCTCCCATCTGGGCGACGATGGTTTCCACCATGCGCTGCACCTCGCCGGCATTGGCCATATCGGCTTGCACGAGCAGGTGTCCGCTGCCAGCCAGCGCCGTTAATGTATCCTCCGCCGCCTGACGGTTGCTGTGGTAGTGGACGGCGACCCGCGCGCCCTGTTCAGCAAACTGGAGCGCTGCCGCACGCCCGATACCGCGTGATGCGCCTGTTATCAGCACTATCTTCCCATCAAAGTTCATGTCAACCCTCTCAGTTCGCTGTAGTATGAACCCATGCAGCTACAAACCGACAAAATTTATGTTTTATGGCTCATTCAAAATCGTACTTCACATCTTGCGACAAGCGGTGTCGATGGCGTTGGCAACTTTGGTTTGGCGCCCGCTATCGAAGTCTGGCACGATGTAAATTCCCGACAGAACGCAGTGGTCGTGCGCGGTTTCAAATACGCACATTTGACTATCCAGATTAGCGAATTTCATCACGCCACTCCCTGACGATGAAGCCGCTGTCTGTGAGTTTGACGTAGTAGAGTTCGTTGAAACCCTCACTATACGACGGCTGCTGCAGGCGATTATACATGCCAATGACCCCGGCATCAGAATCCGTTCCCTCGCCCTGACGGCTGCGTTGCGCCGCAGGGCGTCCTGTAAGCTGGATGAGAAATAGTAAATCGATTAGTTTGAAGCCAGCGGATTTTACCAGTTCGACATATTTGCTGCGCGTTTTGATAGTGGTGTTGGTGTTATCGACCACGAATGCCTGCTGCGTTTTCCAGACACGCGCGCAGAAAGAGCGTCCCTCACGGTGGCGCGACTTGAGCATGTCGAGGTTGATGCGCATATGAGTGCGGTAAAAGCGCTCTTTGTAAAACGACGATCGGCTTGTCGCTTCTGAATGCCGACGAAAATCATGCTGGCAGCCCTCCATAAGCCGTCCATCACTCTGCTGGTCAATTGATGGGCACTATTATACGCTCTGGAAGGGGATCGTCAGGTGGGGGAGGGCGCAGGCGGTTAAATCAGGATGCCGTGGATTGATATTTGAGCGTGGTTGTTTTACAATGAAAATCAGTCAAGGGCAGTTGGCACAATCGGTCAGCGCGCCTCGTTTACACCGAGGAGGTTATAGGTTCGAGTCCTATACTGCCCACAAGCCTTCATTTAAACCATCCGACAGGGTGGTTTTTTGTATCCTTTGTCATCAATTAAACTTCACAGGCGAGAATTGTATCTCGCCTGCGAAACTCTCTAACCCTTCCAGACGTGCTCAAACACACGCAGATAATTGCCACCGAGAAACTTCAGGATCGTTTCATCGGAGTGTCCGCGTTCCACCAGTCGCCGCGTAAGGGCGGGAACCTTTGAGATGTCCTCCAGTCCCTGCGGCGCAAGCTCCAAACCATAGAGGTCTGAGCCTAGCCCGATATGATCCGGCCCTATCAGGTCGAGCGCCGTTTCAATGTCGGCAACCACCGCGTCGAGGTCTCTCTGATAGAACCAGATGATCCCCAGAACCCCGCCGTTGCGCGCCAGCGCTTCCAACATCGGACGGTCACGTTTGGCGATCAGGCGAGGGCGGGGGGCTTTGCCCAGCGGCCCTGTGTCATGTGGATCCTCGGTGGGAAACATTGTGCTGGTCGAATGGGAGAGAATCAGGGGATCAGTAGTGAGTTCCAAAACTTCCCCATAGCCTGTCCAGTTGATATGTACGAGGTCAATCACGATCCCCAGCTCATTCATACGCTTGACCGCTTGCTTGCCGAGACTGGTTAAGCCGCCGGAACTATCCGCCGCGTAGCAGCCGTCGGCGTAGAGATTGCGGCGAACATGCGTGAGGCTGGCGATGCGCAGCCCAAGTTGATAGTACAGGTCAAGGAAGCGCAGTTCCGCACCGAGAGGCTCAAATCCCTCAAATGAGAGAATCGCTCCGCACTGGTTGTTCTGTTTCAGGCGGCGGATGTCGGCGGCGCTGGTAATCAGCTCGAAGCCTGCGTTTTCCTTAATGGCCTGATGAAATTCCCATGTCATCTCCAACCCGCGCTTGAGTCCTGCATCCAACTGGTGATCGTCAAGGTAAATCGCGCACACCTGCGCCGTGATTCCGCCTTCCCGAAAGCGCGGAATGTCGTATTGTCCGGCGGGGCCAAAGTAGTGCGCGTGCTGTGGAAAGCCAAAGTGGTTGTCATCGCCTACGCGCATTGGAGCCTGCCACGTCATCGGGTCGGGTACCTCAACGCGGTTTCCAAGCCGCATCTTGCCATCAGTCACGGGCATGAGAATGTCGCTGTGTCCATCAATTACAATCGCTTGTCGGTGAAGCTCCGTCGCCCGTGTACCTACGTCTGCCATAAGCCTTACTCCCCTGATGAACGAACATCAACAACCTGTGCGTCGCGTTTCGTAGGCTGGGCATCACCCTCCATCGCCGCGTAATAATACGGCTGCGGGTGTGCTGGCTCGTGCGAATGCCCGACGAAATGTGTACCGTGCGTGTCGATAGCATACACGGTGATGCCTGTCGTCTGGTCGTCGTGGTAGCCAATGTCGGCGATGGCTTCCTCCACTGCCTGCTGCACGCTGCGGCCCATCTGCATGTAAGCTACTACCATGCGCGCCATGCCTGAGCGGATGGAAATCTCGCCCAGCCCGGTACAGGCTGCCGCGCCGTAGCGGTTGTCGGCGTAAAACCCGGCACCGGCAACAGGAGTGTCGCCCAGCCGTCCGGGATACTTCCACGCCCAGCCGCTGGTGCTGGTCACCGCTGCGATATCGCCTGCCGCATCCTGCGCCAGATAGACCGTCGTGCCGCCCGTGTGCTGCGGGTCTTTGCCGCGAAATACGACCTCCATGAGTTTGTCCCCTTTTTGGGGGTCAAAGCCATGCTGCTGGCACCACTTCATCCAGTTTTCCTGCATCAGTTCCGTGAGTAGTTCGCCGCGTTCAGCGCCAATTTCCTCCGCGAAACGCGCCGCGCCTTCTCCCACCAGCAGCACATGAGGCAGACGCCGCATCACCGCGAAAGCTACGGTTACAGGATGAAGGTATCCTCTCAGCGCTCCCACCGCACCGCTGGCGCGTGTCCGTCCATCCATCACCCCTGCATCCAGTTCCACCACCCCTAACGCATTGGGAAATCCCCCTCGCCCAACCGAGTGATCTTCGAGGTTCAGCTCAACAGCGCGTACTGCCTGCTCCAGTGCTTCGAGCGCGCTTTTGCCTTCACGCAGCATCTCCCAGGCGATGGCCGTGCCGCTGTTCTCAAAATCTCCTGCAACCAGAATCATAAAATACCCTTCACATAAACCATAGCGACACAGATTATTGCTCTGTTTAGTCCAAACTGCACAGGACAAATAGGCTCAACTTCAGTGGCGTAATATTTCGTTTGGGCGTAATATTCTTGGTGATATACCAAAACGGGGTAAATCTCATAATACTGAGGCGAAGTGAAGAGGTTTATTTACAAAATTTAGTTTATCTTCAGTCTGCATCAGTAGCGCAAAAATCAACTTTAGGCTATCATACCGTTATAACAAAGTTTCAATATCGTTACACGGTGGTTTCTATGGTCATGACACAGCCGGGACAGAACTCCCAGATTCTGATTGTCGAGGATGACGACGACACTTCAGAAATGGTATGTTCGCTTTTGTCAGGGGCAGGCTTTAGTCCGGTGGCGGTAGGGCGGGGCGATGAAGCTCTGCATGAGATTGCGACGCAACTGCCTGACCTTGTCTTGCTGGATATTAACCTGCCGGACATTGATGGACTGGATGTACTGCGTGCTGTGCGGGAACAGTCGTTCCTGCCGATGATTGTTATCAGTGGTAATTATCGCGATAGAGATAAAATTCTGGCGTTGGAAGCTGGGGCTGACGACTTCTTAAGTAAACCGTTTTCACCCGATGAACTCATCGCCCGCGTTAAAGCGCTGCTGCGGCGCATTGAATGGACACCTAAAGCTGAAAATAAACTCGTCGTTCGCCAGTTGGAACTGGACATTCCTCGGCGTTATGCCACCATTCGCGGCAAGAAGCTGCACTTAACGCCTATCGAATATGGCATTCTGGTCACGCTGATGCGCAAGGCTGGCGAAGTGATCTCACACGATGAGATGCTTCAGCATGTGTGGGGCGACCAGTATCGGGGTGATCATTCTGTGCTGCGCGTCAACGTGTCGCGCCTGCGCCAGAAACTTGAGGATAATCCGCGCCGCCCAGCCTACATCGTCACGGTCCCCGGTCAGGGATATCGTATGCCAGTGGGGCGCTAAACTATCGCGCCCCTGACCTGCACGCGTTAGCTCCGCACTTTCCCACGCGTATTGACCAGAATAACGCCTACCATTACTAACAATCCCCCGACCAGTGAGAGCAGAACGGGCACCTCACCCAGCCACAACCAGGCGATGATCGTTGCTGCCACCGGGACGAAGTATAGGAAGCTGCCCGCCGAGGCTGCGGGCAGGCGCGACAGCACATACGTCCAGCACAGGTAACCAATGACGCCGGGGAAGATGCCCATATATACCACCGCGAGGGTAGGGGTAATCGGTGCCGTTTGAATTTGCTGTACCAGGCCGGGCATAAACACCAGCAGGAACAATGTCCCTATCCAGATGGCATAGGCCGTCACTTGCAGCGGGCTGTATTTTCTCAGCAGCGGCTTCTGACTGATGGAGTACAGACTCTGTGCCATTGCAGCGACCAGTACCAGCAGCGCGCTTGGCGTAATCGTCCATCCGGTGCTGGTGCTGACGATGATCACGACGACGCCTCCGAAACAGATGGCGATTCCCAGCCAGCCCCACTGCGTCAATCGTTCCTTCAGCAGAAAGAGTGCCAGCAGCGCCAGAAAGATGGGTGCCGCTGCGATAATCAGGCTGGCGACGCTGGCGGAGACACCGGTTTCACCGGCGTTCAAGGCGACATTATACAGAGCAAAGCCCATAAATCCTGCGAAAATGATCTTCGGCAAATCGGCGCGTGCAGGCAGTGGCATTCTCGTCAGCAGGGCATAGATACCTAGCGCCACCGATGCTGTGACGTAACGCAGCAGCGCCAGAACTTCCGGGGTGTACGCTTCCAGGCCAACACGGATACCTGCGAAGGCAGATGCCCACAGCACCACCGTGACGATGACCGCCGCTGTCGTCTTGATGTCCAGCCGCGACAGCAGCCCCTTGGATGCGACGGCGTTTATGCTTCCCAACGCAGGATGTTCGGCACTCATGATTGTCTCCCCTTCGGATTTGAAACCACCATTGTATGCCGCTTTCGTTATCGTATCCAATGAATAGATTTGATAAAACATATCGACAATTTCGATAATACAGACTTGGACATACCCTCACAGGATATAACTGAAGCCGGCGGCAGACTATCGCCATCTTTCGCTCATAAGTCCAATCCGGCGTTTTTAGTGTGTGTATCATGCCCGTAATCTGTGGTAGATTGTCGCGCTGCTTTGTGATAATCTTGTCGCTATGAATGTCCGCTTTCGTATCACGCTACTGCTGTTTGGCACGCTTCTGGTAATTGTTACCTATACCTTCCCACTGTGGGCACCTGTGTTGGAAAACAACACGGTTGAGGAACTTTTTCCGGGTTTGCCTCCCGAAGCGCAGCCGACGTTTGCAGCGTTTTCTGCAACCCAACAGAGCATTTTTCTGGATATGCAGGCCACCAATCCGGTGATGGCACGCGAGTATGTTTTAGGGGCGATGGGCACCGATTTTCCTGTGCCTACCGAACAACAGGTCATGCCTACGATGGAAGCCCCGTTGGTGGTCGGCAGCGGCCAGTTTGGCGCGGTGGATGAGGTGCGCTGGGCTGAGGGCACGTTTCTCATTTATCAGCAGCCGGATAACAATCGCGTGCTGCGCATTGAGGATTTTCGCAGTGCGCGCGCCACCGATTTGCATGTTATCCTGTGGGCCACCGACTTCCCATCAGATGAGGTTGATATTGCTGATATGCTGGCCGAACCCGTTCCGTTAGGGCCGCTGGATATCGATCTGGGGGCATTGCAAGGCAATGTCGGCAATCAGAATTACACAATTCCTCCGCAAGTTAATTTGAATCTGTATAATAGCATTGTGATTTATTCCATCACTTATCAGATGATCTTCAGCGTAGCACCAATCGAGTAGGAGTTCTTTATGCCCGGAGACTATGCGGTTCTTGCGCCTGTCTATAATCAGGTTGGTATGGGGGATTTTGCAGCCGCTGTGGTTCCGCGTTTGGTGGAATTCGCTCAGCGTCATGATTGGGCTGGACGGCGAATTCTTGAACTTGGATTTGGCACAGGAGCAACGGCCAAATGGCTCGGCAGAATTGGCCCCGTAGTGGGCGTCGATGAATCGGCGGACATGCTGCGTGTCGCTCAGGAAGGCATTCAGGAAAGCGGCTTAAATGTGCGTCTGCTCCAGCAGGATATGCGCAACCTCAGTGGCATTGACTCACAGGATTTGGCGCTGGCGTTAAATGTTATGAATGAGTTTAACTCGCTCAGCGATCTTGAGGCGGTGTTTAAAAGTGTGCGCAACGTGCTGGGGCCAAATCGTCTGTTTATTTTCGATATGCAGACCGTAGAAGGACTCGCACAGGCTTCGACTAATCGGGAGCGATTAGTGTATGACAACCCGGAGCAGCTTACTGTGTTCACGCGCAGCGAATACGACTATGAACGCCAGATGCAGACAACTGATTATACGATTTTCCGTACTGCGAATGGTAGCTGGCAGCGTTCGCAGGCCAAGGTTGTGCTGCGCGGTTTCCCGGTGCAGGCGGTAGCGGCACAGCTTCAGCGCAGCGGCTACAGCGTATCGCATGTCCTTGGGGCCAGTCTGGAACCGTACGAAGTTGGCGTATCGCGTGCGCCGCGTGTCTTTTTCTTTGCGAGGAAG
>JAXLWC010000073.1:0-26931 GCA_046328675.1 Anaerolineae bacterium | reverse complement strand
CGGCGGGGAGATAAGCCAGCGGACGATTCAAGACGGTGGAGGCGGGCAACCAGTCATTGCTGCGGCGCACAAACGTCACGAAACCCGCGCCCCCGGCGGTTTCGTGGAGGATTTCTATGCGCATCGCACCTGATTCGTACATGCTTTGTACCTATCGCACAATATTTCTTGACAAGGCTTTGGTTTTACTATATGTTAAACGTAAGCGCTTACGTTGCATTATACGTTGCTTTTGCGCCCGTGAAAAGAGGGTTTCGTAAAGGTTCACAGTTATCAGTTTTCAGTAAAAAGCGCGGCTGAATTGTGTGACTTTACTACAGAGACTCGCTCGAAAATACGGCTAACCGCTAAGACGCCAAGTGCGCCAAGATCATGCAAGAGAACTGGATCACACAGAAAGTTTGAAGCAGCGAGACGCGGCGTTGAGGAGTACAACGGAGAACACCGAGCAATGAAAGGATTTTCATCCGTTTGTGGTGGAATCAGGTTACATGGGCAGCTCGCTTGAAAACAGCCGATAGCCAAATGCGAGTTGAAGCGCAAAGGCGCAACGGAAAAGGTTGAGGGCAACGCAGGGCGCAAAGCAGAAGTAAGCGGCAGAGCAGCACGAAATAATACAGCAGCTCAATAAGATTTATTTGGAAAAAAGAATATGCCGTCTATTGTTGAGCAAATCGCAAAAGACTTAAACATTTCCAGTGCATCCGTGTCACGCGCGTTGAATGACCGTCCGGGAGTCGGCGCGGAATTACGTGAGCGTATCCTCGAAAAAGCACGCGAACTGAATTACACCTCCAGCGTGGTGGCGCGCGGATTGGCGAAGTCGCAGTCGTTCGGCATTGGCTTCTTCGTGCGCGAGAAACCGGGATTATCAGCGCACACCGACCCCTTCTACAGCGAAATTCTGCACGGCGTTGAGCAAACCATCGCGCGCACTGATTATCACATGACGATGGCGACGCTAACGGCGGATATTCTCAGCGACCCGACACAGTTTCGTTTCGTGCGCGAACGGCGGGTAGATGGGCTGATTCTGGCGGGGCCAGATATTCCGTCCGAGTTCATTATGACGCTGCTGCAAAGCGAAATCCCTATCGTGCTGGTAGATAACCGGCTGGAGTTTTCGACGATAAGCTGCGTCAACGCGGACGACGAAGGCGGCGGCTACCGCGCGGCGCGTTATCTGCTGGAACGCGGGCACCGGCATATCGGCGTGCTGGCGGGGCCATCGCAGTGGGCCAGCAACCGCCGCCGCGTGGTGGGCTATCTGCTGGCGCTGCAAGAGGCCGGGCTGGAACTGCACACGATCCACATGCAAAACACGACCATCGAGTCCGGCGAAGAAGGTTATCGCCAGATGATGAAGCAGCAGCCGCAGATTACGGCGCTGGGGGCGGTCAACGACTCGATGGCGATTGGGGCTATTCGTGCGGCACGCGCACAGGGCAAGCGTATCCCTGATGACCTGGCGGTGATCGGCTTTGATGACATCGCCTGGGCACAGTTGAACGATCCGCCGCTGACGACGATTCAGATTCCAAAGCGGCAGATGGGGAAGGAAGCGGTCAATCGGCTGATTGCGATGCTCAACGACCCCGATTTATCAGCGGCGGAAATTACCGTCACAGTTCAGTTGGTACAGCGAGGTTCTGCTTAAGAGAAGGAGGGAAGGCCATCGACCAATCTACACTCAACATGAAGCAAGCGGCTCATGGGTAAAGCTTGTGCAAGGGCTTGTCCAAGGGGATTACTCATGAGCCAACAAAAAGTCTACACCATTTTAGGAGGAAAAATGAAGCAATCACGTCTCTTTTTAGTAACGATCGTTGGTTTGCTGCTGCTGGCGCTGGTATTCCCGGCTGCCGCGCAAGGGCCGGTGACTATTACGCTGTCTACGTGGGCAGGCGTGGATGAATCGGCTGAGCTTCAGGTGATTATCGACGCCATCAACGCCAGCCAGAGCGATTACCAGATCGTGCATCAGCCGATCCCCAGCGACTACTACACGCAGGTACAGACACAAATCGCGGGCGGCTCTGGCGCAGACATGTACTGGATTGACCAGGATCACTCCGCGCTGGCCTCAGAAGGCGTGTTCATGCCGCTGGATGAGTGCCTGGCGAATGCCGCAGCAGGCAGCGCTGGCGACCTGAGCGACTATTATCCCGATGTGCTGCAAACCGTGCAGTTCGACGGGAGCACCTACGGCCTGCCCTGGATTGCGCAGCCTGTGGTGACTTACTTCAACCGCGCCATGTTCGACGCCGCTGGTCTGGATTACCCGACGAGCGACTGGACATGGGATGACTTCCTGGAATGGGGACGCGCGCTGACGCAGGATACTGATGGCGACGGCACCACCGATCAGTGGGGCTTCATCGCTAACGGCTGGCCGCCCCCCGCGATGTTTGTGTGGCAGGCGGGCGGCGATGTGATTGCCGAAGACCTGGCTACGTCACCGCTGGACAGCCCGGAAGCTGTGGCAGGCATCGAATTCTACCTGCAACTGGCGTACAACCCGGAACTGTCACCGAGCGCTGATGTGATTTCGGAACAGGGCTTTGGCGAACTGTTCAAGGCGGGACATGTGGCGATGTTCATGGGCGGCGCTGCCGATGACCTTGACCGCGTGGAAGGTCTGGACGTGGGCGTGGTGAGTGTGCCGCGCAACCCGGACACTGGCTCGAACACGACTTTCGCGTGGACGGCCTCGACGATGATTTCCGCGACGACGGCGAACCCTGACCTGGCGTGCGCCGCGCTGCAAGCACTGACTGACGGCATCCAGAACTGGAAGATCGTGTCGCCGCGTATTTCGCAGGCAACGGTGGAACATCTGATTTCGTCTGAACCGCGCAAGGAAGCCAACGCCGAAGCGATTATGGAAGCTGTGCCCACCATGCGTGGTTTCCGCGTCATCCCGCGCTTCCTCGAATGGAGCGATGTGTTCTGGAGCCAGTTCATGAATCCGCTGCTGAACGACGAGACTGACCTGAGCGTGGCGGAACTGGCGGCAGAAGTGCGTCCTGAACTTGAGGCGCTGCTGCCGGGCGCTGAATAAGGGACTAAACAACCCCTCACCCCTGCCCCTCTCCCACACGCTTCGTGGAGGAGAGGGGTAAGCGGGCGCGCATGACGATTTACGCTTTGTGGGAGGACGTTCGCGGCAGATTCATTTTGCCCAACGTCCCACCCTTATTCTTTACGGAGCAAGACGAAGCCGGCACTTCGACGGAAGCTGCCACCCTTTCCCTGAGTTGTCATGAATAGTAGGAGCGGGCGATGGGCGAGGCATTGATGACCTATCTACCGACACTGGTGCGCTACATTGCGGTGGCGATTGGTTTGGGCATTCTGATGTACGGCGTGTACCGCGTACAGATCGCTATCGGCATCAAGCGTGAGGCGGCCACCGGACGCGCGCTGGTGGTGCCCTGGCTGGTGGGTTTTTTAATCTTTAACGTTTTTACGATTGGCGCGTCTTTTTATTTGAGCTTTACCGATTACAACTTATTCCGCGCGCCGGAATGGATTGGGCTGGATAACTACGCGGAACTGTTCGACGTGAGCGCGGGCACGCTGCAATCGCGCGACCAGAGCAGTTCCGAAGTGCTGGCCCCGCGCCACGATGAGGTGCTGCGCATCGAAATCGGGGACGGCGGCTGGGTGTTCGGCGCACAGAATGAGAACTTCTGGCGCAGCGTGCGGCTGACGGTGGCTTATGCCTTCCTGAGCGTGCCGATTGGGCTGGCGGCGTCGCTGGGCATCGCCTTGCTGCTGAACCAACGTGTGCGCGGGCTGGGCTTCTGGCGTGTGCTGTATTACGCGCCTGCGATTCTGCCAGCGGTTTCGACGGTGCTGCTGTGGCGCTGGATTTTTTCACAGTCAGGACTGATCAACAGCTTATTCTCGCCGTTTTATCATGTGTTTGGCATCGATGCGCCGCGCTGGTTCAATGACCCGTCGTATGCGCTGCCTGCGTTCATCATCATCAGCCTGTGGGGCATCTTCGGGGCGAACTCCGTGATTCTGCTGGCAGGGCTGAAGGGTATCCCCAAAGATTTGTACGAAGCGGCGACGGTGGATGGGGCAGGGGAGTGGGCCAAGTTCCGCAACGTTACCATCCCGATGCTGAGTCCGGCGCTGTTTTATAACCTTGTTGTATCCACGATTGGCGCGCTGCAAGCCTTTGAAATCGCGGCGTTCATCAACACGCCTGCCAGCGTGGGCACGTTCCTGAACTGGCTGATTTACCGTGAGGCGTTCAACTTCCGGCACATGGGGCTGGCGTCGGCGATGGCCTGGATCATGCTGGTGCTGATACTCATCCTTACCGCCGTGATTTTCCGTTCGTCGCAGGCGTGGGTCTTTTATCAGGGCGCACGCGAGGGGGAGTCGTAAATGGCTGCACAAAGCGCATCATCCTATCTTGAAGACAGCACGCCAGCACAAGGCGGCTACTGGCTAAAGCAGGTCGTGGTCTATGCGCTGCTGATTCTGGGCGCTGTGATCGTACTGCTGCCGATTGCGTGGATGATTTCGACCTCGCTCAAGACGGAAGACCAGTTGTTTACGGGCGAAATCAACCTGATTCCTAACCCGGCAGTGCCGCAGAACTATGTTGATGTGTGGGCGAGTTTTTCTTCGATCAACCCCAATATGACGGCGTGGCGCATCATTGGCAATACGCTGTTCATCAGCGCGCTGGCGATGTTTGGCGAAATCTTCAGCGCGTCGATTGTGGCGTATGGCTTCGCACGTTTTCGCTGGCGCGGGCGTGATGCGCTGTTCGCGCTGATGCTGGCGACGGTGATGCTGCCGGGAATCGTGACGCGCATTCCGGGCTTCCTCATCTGGAAACAGTGGGGGCTGCTGGATACCTACGACCCGCTGACGTGGCCGTCGCTGTTCGCGTGGGGGCCGCTGTACGTGTTTCTGATGCGGCAGTTCTTTCTGACGATCCCCCGTGAACTGGAAGAAGCCGCGCTGATTGATGGCGCGAACACGGTGCAAATCTACTGGTACATCATGCTGCCGCTGATTCGCCCGATTATGCTGGCGATTGCGGTGCTGGCGTTCCAGGCGAACTGGAACAACTTTGGCTCGCCGCTGCTGTACCTGACGACACCGGAAAAGTTTCCGCTGGCGCTGGCGATTCGGTTCTTCGACAGTTCGCTGTCCATCGAAGCGCCGCAGTGGCATTACATGATGGCGCTGTCGACGATGATGGCCGCGCCGGTGCTGTTCATCTACTTTTTGGCGCAGAAGCAGTTCATCGAGGGGATTAATGTGGGGGCGCTGAAAGGGTAAAGCGGGTAACGAGTGCCGAGTTTACGCCGCAAGCTAAAGCATGAGGCTAGTGAAAAATGCTAGAAGCGCACTGAAGGCGCTGAGTTTTCGCAGTCATCTGTTAGAACGAGTCCCTTTGGTGGACTTTTACAGTATTTCGGAGGAAGCCAGTCGGCTTTAGCCACTGGCGGCTGGCAGCACAAACGCCTAGAACACGCATAATGTCTGAATGGTGTGCATAAGCCAAGCTATGTTGGCCTGTGCTGAATAAGTGGATTGTAGACATGAAAAAATTCTTTGTGCTGAGTGTGTTTTTGTCGTTTGCGCTGGTGGGCGGCGTAGAAGGACAGGACGCGCCCGACCTGGTGAACCTTGACCATCTGCGTTTTCTGACGGAGCAGGTAACGGTCAGCGCGCAGACGATGGCGATTGTCCACATCTATTCGGAAGCGCCGGACTACGAGTGGGTAGACGCGGCGGGCGAAGGCATCAGCGCGGTGGACGATGTGGCGCGCGCGGCGGTGGTGTACCTGTGGCAGTACGAGCGTACAGGGGATGCGGCGCTGCTGGAACTGGCGCGAAGCTGTCTGGAGTTCGTGCGTTACATGCAGCTTGAAAACGGCGAGTTCTACAACTTCATCTATGACCGTACAGGTACGATCAATGAAACAGGCAATACCAGCTACAGCAGTCTCGGCTGGTGGGCGATGCGCGGCTTCTGGGCGCTGGGCGAAGGCGTGCGCGTCTTCCAGAATGTGGACGCCGAATATGCCGACACGCTGGCAGAAGCCTACCTGCGTACCGAAACGGCGCTGGGCGCAACGCTGGCGAACTATGGACAGATGAACACGCTGCACGGTTTCGATATTCCTGCGTGGCTGCCGGGCAGTGAAACGGCCATCAGCGGCATCGCGCTGCTGGGACTGGCGGCGTACTATCAGGCGCGCCCCAACGAGGCCACCGCCGACATTATGACGCACATCGCCGACGGCATTGCACAGTACCGGCTGGGCGACCACAGCAGCTACCCGTTCGGGATGCATCCGGTGCAGGCCAACGCGCCGGGCTTCTGGCACGCATGGGGGGCGCACGCTGAGCACGGACTGGTGATGGCAGGGGTGGCGCTGAACCGTCAGGACTGGATTGACTCGGCGGCGGCTTCGGCGAATTCCTTCCTGCTGCGGCTGCTGGCGTTTGAGCCAATTCGCAACATGGGCAATCTGCCAGACCGCCTCGGACAAATTGCTTACGGCACGAACATGCTGGTGCAGACCTACGCCGCGCTGTACCGGGCGACGGGTGAGGAACAGTACGCGCGTTACGCCGGGCTGGCGGCAAGCTGGTACTTCGGCAACAACATGGCAAATACGCAGATGTACACCCCCGAAACAGGGCGCGTGTTCGACGGCATCAATGGCCCGGTGGCGTGGCGCGTCAATCGCAACGCGGGCGCGGAATCGACCATCGAAGGGCTGATGAGCATGATCGCTATCGCTGATATGCCGCTGGCCCTGGCGTATGTGCATGTGACCCCGGCAGGCGGCAACGGCTACCAGATTGTGCAGGCCGAAGATGGGCAGCGCGTGGTGGGCACGCCTGTGTACTACACGGGCGACTGGACAGGCGAAGGCTACATCAGCGGCGGGCGCTACATCGGGCTAGGAGAGGGACAGCGGATGCGCATCGCCTTCGCCGTGCCGGAAGACGACGACTATCTGGTGTACGCGGCGCAGCTTCGACAGGCGGCGAACAGCAACGCCTTCACCGTGCAGCGCAGCGAAAGCACGCCGACCATCGACGGCGACCTGAGCGATTGGTCGGATGAGATTCCCGCGCTGGCCTCTGAGCGTCAGCAGCAGCTTCTGCGGGGCGGCGGCATCTGGCGCGGCGCGGAGGTAGACAGCCATCGCGTGCGGCTGACATGGGACGACACGCATCTATACATCGCGGCGGAAGTGCGCGACCCCGAACACGAACAGCCGTTTACGCTCAGCACCGTGTGGCAGGCCGACGCGCTGTGGTTTTACATGACCAACGACCCGGACGCGCGCCGACTGAGCGCCAAGTTCACCTTCGCGCAGACGCCGGATGGCCCGCAGGTGTGGGACTGGCTGCACACCGAATTCCTGCAAGGCGCGCAGATGACGTGGCAGGCGGCGGGCGACGGCGGCTACGTCTACGAGGCGGCGCTGACGTGGGAGTCGCTGGGCGTGGAGCAGCCCAGCGCTGGAATGCGCATCGGCCTGGAAGTCGGGCGCGGCATCGGCGGCAATTCGTTCATGGATTTGACCGGACGCGACCCCGATGTGCCTGCCAATCTGCTTCAGCTTGTGCTGGTCACGCCCGATACGAATTTGAGCGACAGCACCACGCCGGACATCTTCCTTGATGTGCGCGTGGACGATGGCGAGTCCACGCTGCTGCCGCAGTCGGTGTCGCCGGACAGCGATTACTTCTGGCTTGATCTGGCGACGGCACAGCCCGTTCACCTGACGGCGGGCGACCATCTGCTGCGCTACGGTTATGCGGACAGCGGCGGCGAGTCGGATAATCCCGGCCTGGCGAAGGTCGATGCCTTCCTGATTCAGCCTGTCACCGCGCGGCGCGTTTATACGCTGGAGGATGGGCGCAGGCTGACGCTGACTTACAACACGCTCACAGGGGAAACGACGTGGGCGGAGGGATGAGGATGCAGATGAAGCAATTCATACCAATATTCCGCCAGAAACTAAAGTTTCCGGCTGCCGAAGGGTTACGTTCACTGAAGTGAACAGATGAGGGTTCGTTTCCGAATATATCCTGATGAATGCATTAAACTACATGCCGTTACAGGATTTCGCCCTCATGCCCTAAACTGACAACTGACAACTTTCAACTGACAACTGGAGGCTCACATGCAACTTGTACGGCACCCGCAAAGCCCGCTGATGTATCCGAACCCGCTGCACCGCTGGGAGTCGGTGAACGTTTTCAACTGCGCTGTGATTGAGCACAACGGGCTGTTCCACATGCATTACCGCGCGCAGGGCGTGGACTTCATCTCGCACATCGGCTACGCGGTCAGCGCCGACGGGCTGGCGTGGAACCGGCTCGAAAATCCGGTGCTGTCGCCGCACAACGGGCGCGAGGATTATCGCGGCGTGGAAGACCCGCGCGTGACGCCGCTGGATGGCGCGTTCTATATGTGCTACACGGCTTACGGCGCGAACGGCAATTACCCGATGATCGCGCGCTCGGAGAACCTGATTACGTGGGAAGATGTCGCGCCGCTGGAAAAGACCGAGAACAAGGATCATGTGCTGTTCCCGGAGAAAATCGGTGGGCGCTACGCTATTCTGCACCGCCGCCGCCCGCACATCTGGGTGGCGTACAGCGATGACCTGAAGACGTGGACAGACCACACGATCATTATGTCGCCGCGCGAGGGCATGTGGGACGGCAAGAGCATCGGTGCGAACGGCGTGCCGATCAAAACCGAACACGGCTGGCTGCTGGTTTATCACGGCTATGACAGCGCGCACATTTACCGCCATTCCGTTGCGCTGCTGGATTTAGAGAACCCTGCGAAGGTGCTGAACCGTCCGGCGAGCATTATTATGGAGCCAACCGAGACGTGGGAGATTCGCGGGGATGTGCCGAACGTGGTGTTTAGCTGCGCCAACATCGTCGTCGGAGATGAACTGCGCTTTTACTACGCGGGCGCTGACCGTCTGATTGGGCTGGCCACTGCGCCGTTGGCTGATGTGATAGAATTTGCGCGGCGGGGGAAATAAGGTCGCCCGCATCAGGCAGGATTTGAACCGCCAAGACGCTGCGTTGAGTACAACGAAGGTCGCCAAGAGTAGAAACAAAGAATTGAACCGCCGAGACACCGAGAGCACCGAGATACAGAGCAGAAATAAGCGCAAAGGCGCAGAGGTAAGATTTTCAGAGCAGACGCTGCTTGAGGACAACGTAGCGCGCAAAGGTAAAACAAGAGGAATATGACGGATAAACCAGTGGGAATTGGACTCGTGGGCGCGGGGGCGTATGGCGAATTCTGCCTCGCGGCGTTCGCGCAGATGCCAGAGGTGAAAATCACTGCCGTCGCCGATGTCAACGTGGCACGGGCGCAGCAGTTGGCACGGCATTATCAGGCGCGCGCTTATGACAGCCTCGATGCGCTGCTGGCAGACGCTGAGGTGGAAATTGTCGCGCTGAACACGCCGCCTAACCTGCACGCGCCGCAGGGATTGGCAGCACTGCACGCGGGCAAGCATCTGTTCTGTGAGAAGCCGCTGGCGCTGACGGTGAGCGAGGGCGAACAGTTGATTGACGCGGCGAAGGCCCAAGAGCTGCGGCTGACTGTCGATTATGTCATGCGCCAGAATCCCTACTGGGTGGCGGCGGCAGCGCTCAAAAACTCCGGCGTGCTGGGGGCGCTGCGGCACATGGATTTAGCCAACCACGCGGCGGGGCTGAATCTGCCTGACAACCACTGGTTCTGGAACAAGGCGCTCAGCGGCGGGATATGGGTGGAGCACGGCGTCCACTTCTTCGACGCCTGCGCGTGGGTCGCCGGAACGGAAGGCGAAATCCTGAGCGCGGCAGCGTATGCACGCGGCGACGGCGCGATAGACCGCGTCGAATGCCTGGCGCGCTACGGCGAAACGGCGGCGCACTTTTATCATGGCTTCGACCAGAGCAGCAAAACCGAACAGACTACGGTCACACTAACGTTTGAGCGCGGCTACATCACGCTGCGCGAGTGGGTGCCCACGTCGATGGAAGTGCTGACGACGGCGGCACGCGGCGACTGGCTGCTGCTGCTGCCGGATGTGGTGGACTGCATCGACCTGTCAGACGGGCGCACCTTTACCAGAGCCTATTCTCCGGCAGGCAAGTCGGCGCTGTACACACGCTGCATTCAGGATGGGATGCGGCAGTTGGCCCACGCCGTCCGTGACCCACACGCGCCGCTGCTGGTGACAGGCGAACATGGGCTGGCAAGCCTGCGTATGGCGGTGACGGCGACAAATTAGCTTTGGATAGCTGCAAGGAAGCGCATGGTGCTAGTTTACCCCCTCATCCCCAACCCTGCCGCTTCGCTTACACCCGACTTCGGGAGAGAAGGGAGAAAACACAGCGTGCGGGAGGGCGACTGGATGGCTTTCGACCTACTCGTGCGTTCACTAGCACCAATAGTTAAGGAGTCTCATGGAAAACACCTTCACACGCGGAGATGTGCCGCCGAATCCGTTGGAAAAAGCGGGTTACACGCTCGAATTCCACGACGAATTTGACTCACCGACACTCGATACCAGTAAATGGCTGCCGTTTTATCTGCCGCAGTGGAGTTCGCGCGCCCGTTCCGCGCCCAACTACACCATCGAAAATAGCTGCCTGCTGCTGCACATCACGAAAGACCAGCCCGCGTGGTGCCCGGAGTTTGACGGCGAAGTGCGCTGTTCTTCGCTTCAGACGGGGCAGTTTTCGGGAGCCGTCGGCAGCAAGGTGGGGCAGCATCTGTTCAACAAGGCGCTGGTGGTGCGTGAGGCACAGGAAAACACGCGCCGCTATACGCCGCAGTACGGCTATTTTGAACTGCGCGCCAAAGGGCTGAAGACCAGCCCGAACCTCGCGGCGCTGTGGATGATCGGCTACGAGGATACGCCAGAAAAGTCGTCGGAAATCGCCGTCTTTGAACTGGTCGGCGCGCGCACAGGGGCAGAATCCTCGGCGGTGCGCTACGGCGTGCATCCCTGGGCAGACCCCAACATCAGCGACGAGTTTTACGAAGACACGTTCCCCATCGACACGTCACAGTTTCACCTGTACGCGGTGGAGTGGACGCCGACGCACATCGACTTTTACCTCGACAACGTGAAGATCCGCACGATTCAGCAGTCAGCGCCCTATCCGATGCAGTTCATGCTGAGCCTGTACGAACATCGTTTTGACGGCGCGTGGACAGGCGTTTATGACCCGCACGCGCCTTATCCCAAAACCTTCACCATCGACTACTTCCGCGCCTACCAGCCAGTCGGGGGCTATGCGTAAGAGCGTGTCTGGAAATTCAGAATTGAAGCGCCAAATGCTGGTGAAGGGGATCACACGGGGCGATGAAAAGGTGGATTGAACCGCCAAGACGCTGCGTTGAGTACAACGAAGAGCGCCAAGATTCAGAAAGAAAATGGAACCACCGAGACACTGAGAACACAGAGAAAAGGTCCTAAAATGAAATTCAAAACATTACGTTTTGAATCTTAAGATGGCTTCTAAGTGTCGCGAACAAAAGCAGAGACGTTCAGTTGAACGTCCCTACTGAGAAGTTGATACGTAAATGTCTGTTCAGCGTTTCACCGGCGGCTGGTACGGCAGCTTGCCGAAAAACGCGTCGAAGTCGATGTCCACAGGCGCGTTGCGCGTGAGAATGCGGTTCAGCGTCAGCAGCAGCGGCAGCGCGTCGGCAGCCAGTTCGCCGCGTTCGAGCATCTGCTGGATGGCGGGCATAATCGCTACCGTCGCGTCCACGCCTTCGATGGTTTCGCCGGGCATTTCTTCCACCGCCTCGCTGAAAGGCATCCCCATGCCGAGCATCTTGCCCATGCGCGAGTTGCGCCCGCCCATCGACGTGACGTACAGGTCGCCCGCGCCCGGCAGACTAAAGACTGTTTCCAGCCTGCCGCCGAGATGCTGCACCAGATAGGCCGTTTCCGCTAAGCCCTGGGCGAAGGTGGCCGCCGCGTAGTTGTACATACGCGCGCCCGCCGGGTCTTCGCCTTTTTTCTCCAGCACGCCCGCCGCGAGACTCACCGCCAGCGTGTAGGGGTTTTTCATCGCTACGCACACTTCCACGCCGATGATGTCCGTCGTCGCCCAGATGTGATAATAATCGGTGGCGAACAGCGCCTGTAAACGCGGCAGCACGTCGGCATTGCGCGAGACAAAGACGACGCTGGTGTGATGGCGCGCCGCTAGTTCGCCCGCAATCGACGGGCCGCCAATCGCCGCGTAGCTTATCCTGTCACGGATGGATTCCGGCAGGAGTGAGCGCAGCACGTCGGGCAGGATTTGCAGCTTGCCGTCGGGCGTGCTTTCCAGCCCTTTGGTGACCATCAGGATGACGTGGCCGGGACGCAGATGCGGGGCGAGGGCTTCCGCCGCCCAATGCACGCCGCGCGAGTTGACGCCGAGCACAATCACTTCCGCGTCCTTGATGCCCTCGGCGATTTCAGTGTAGAAATAGGGACGCACGTTGTCGTGGATGGCGCGCTTGAGGCGGGGATGAAAGCGTTTGCTGCGGCAGCTTTCGATAATTTCATCGTCCAGATGTGTGCCGACCAGCCGCACATCGTGGCCGTTATCCGCCGCCGGATAGCTGACGCCTGTGCCCATCAACCCTGCGCCTACAATAGTGATGACTGTCATGGTTTATGCCTTCACGATAATCTTCTGCACGCCGGGTTCGTAAGCGATGTTCATCTCGAAGGCGGAGCGCGCTTCGCTCAGCGGGACGGTATGCGATACCAGCGCGTCGAGGTCAATCATGCCGCTGGATGCCAGATGGATAGCGCGCTCGTAGGTGTGTTTCATGCGGCGCACCATCTTAAGCGTCAGCCCCTTACGCCGCGCGGTGGAATGCTGAAGCTGCAAGCGGTCATCGCCGGGGATGCCCACCAGAATGACACGCCCGCCGTCGCGCGCCATGTCCGCTGCCTGCTGGACGGTTTTGTCAGCCCAGGCTGCCTCAAAGGCAATATCGACGCCGCGCCCGCGTGTGGCCTTCTGCACTTCTTTCACCGGGTCATGTTCGCCCGCGACCCACGCCGCGTCCGCGCCCATTTCCAGCGCTTTTTCGACGCGCCAGGGGAAGCAGTCGCAAGCGTAAATCGGCGCTGCGCCCGCCAGCTTGAGCATTTTGATAATCAGCAGCCCGACGGGGCCGCAGCCGATGACCGCCACGCTGTCGGCTACGCGCACCTTGCCGAGCGCTACCGAGTGAATGGCGATGCCCAGCGTTTCCAGCAGCGCGCCGCCGCCGTCGCTGATGTTGTCCGGCAGGGGGAAGCAGTTGCGCGCGTGTACCAGCATCTGCTCTTGCAGCGCGCCGTTGGTGGGATACACGCCGTAGAAGGTGTGGTGCGGGCAGAGGTTCGGGTTGCCCTGTTCGCACTGTTCGCAGCGGTAGCAGGGCGTCTGTGGGTCAACGGCCACGCGCTGCCCGACGACCAGCGGATTGTTGCGGCCATCGCGCGCGCCTTCGCCCACCGCGATAATTTCGCCCATAAATTCGTGGCCGATGACCAGCGGGCTGCTGAATTGGGTGTCCCCGATGCGGCCATCCTGATACATGTGCAGGTCTGAGCCGCAGACGCCTACTGCGCCGACGCGGATCAGCACATCACCAGCACCGGGTGCCTGGGGATCGGGTAAATCTTCAACGCGCATGTCGCGCGCACTGTGTAAACGTACAGCTTTCACTTTGTTTTGCTCCTCAAATAGCGGTACCTATATGATGTACAAAGAAATATTCAGAAAATAATCGTTAGCCCCAAAACAAGGTTCAACGGTTCATGATTGATTTGAGGCGTGCTTTGGCTTTGGCGAGGGACATTAAATGGGAAACGGCCAGGATTTTTTTCCATTTCGAGCCGTGCTTCTGGCGCAAGTTCCTCTTCGCGGTTCTTTTCCAGCAGGTCGTCGATATACTGCTGCACCGGAGGGGGAACCCGATACGCAATTATCTCCTCTAAGGTCGGCTGAGAGACAAGGAAATCCGCCACTTCGCTGAAAATGGACTGCTGCGTATCAATTGCCATCACATCCCTCCATCAATACGTTGTCTCTATTCTACAACGGACAGCGCGCGGCGATGGTAGATTCTAAAAAGGGCGCTCAATGCATCGAGCGCCCTGTTATCGTTCTGCTTTCAGCCGCTAACCTTCAAACGCTCCTAGTGCGTGGAAGGTGTCTTTCAACGCCGGATACAGGCCCCGGAACGTCGGGTAGAGGCGCTCGTAGTCCGCAACGCCTGCCGCGTCGGGGTGTACGGTGTCGGCACGGTGTACCATCTGCGCGCAGGCCGTTGGCACATCGGGGAACGCGCCCACGCCCACCGCGCCCAGAATCGCCGCGCCTAATGCGCCGCCTTCACTGGTGTTCACGGTGTACAGCGGGATGCCCATAATGTCCGTCGTCAACTGACGCCACACCGGGCTGTTGGCCGCGCCGCCGCTGATGACGGCTTCCTTGGGATTCACGCCCAGCGCGCGCAGCAGTTCCAGCGTGTCGCGCATCCCGAAGGATACGCCTTCCATCACCGCGCGCACCATGTGCGGGACGCTGTGGCGCAGCGTGAAGCCGACCAGCGCGCCGCGTGCATACGGGTCAGGGTGCGGGTGACGTTCGCCCGTCAGGTACGGCGCAAACAGCAGCCCTTCAGAGCCGCGCGGCACACGTTCGACCAGCGCGTTGAGTTCGTCGTAGCTTTTGTTGGGCGTCACTTCGTCGTGCAGCCAGCGCAGACTGCCCGCCGCACTGAGCATCACGCCCATGTGGAACCAGGTGCCGGGCATGGGGCCGCAGAAGGTGTGCAGACGGCCATCGGGTTCCGGCGCGTAGCGGTCATTGGCCGCGTAAGCCACGCCCGATGTGCCGATGGTCAGGCTGGTCTGGCCGATAGAGACGATGCCGTTGCCGACGCCGCCCGCAGGTTGATCGCCCGCGCCGCCGATGACTGGCGTGCCGACCTTCAAGCCTGTGGCCTTCGAGCCTTCTTCGTTGACGTAACCGCTGATGTCGGTGGATTCGCACAGGTCAGGCAGCCAGGCGCGCGGGATGTCCATCGCCGCCAGCATTTCATCCGACCAGGCACGCTTGCCGATGTCCATCAGCGCGATACCGGAACCGTCGGCCACGTCTACCACATAGGCACCTGTGAGCTTGAAGCGCACATAGTCTTTGGGCAGCAGCACATGGGCGACTTCTTTAATCACGTCTGGCTCGTTTTCCGCTACCCACTTGAGCTTGGGCGCGGTGAAACCCGGTAACATCAGGCTGCCGATAAGCTGGAACAATTTTTTCGCGCCAATTTTTTCGGTAACCGCTGCGCACTGCGCGCCGCTGCGCTGGTCATTCCACAGAATGGCCGGACGCAGTGGACGGTTGTTCTTGTCCAGCAGCGTCAGCCCGTGCATCTGTCCCGTCAGGCCGACGGCGGCGATGTCCTCCGGTGACACCTGCTTCAGCACATCACGCAGCGCTTTGCTGGTGGCGTCCCACCATTGATCCGCGTCCTGCTCCGACCACAGCGGGCGGGGCGTAGACAGTTCATGCGGATAGCCTTTGCTGGCGACGACCTTGCCGTGCTCATCAAACACCAGCGCTTTGGATGCCGTCGTGCTGACATCTACACCGATGAAGTATTTAGGCATAAACTCATCTCCATAAATAAACGGCGTAATTTCAAACGTTTGCAATTTTACAAATGAACCTGAAGCTTTGCTACTCACATTCGGTCTATGTAGATGGCGCGGAATGTCATGGTTGTTGTTCCATGCTTCAATGACGTTATAATCGACGCCTATCCATTCTTATTTACAAGTGCAGCATCCATGAAAATCACGCAGATCGAACTGTTCAAAGTGCCGCCGCGCTGGTTGTTCCTCAAAGTCTCGACGGATGAAGGGCTGGTAGGGTGGGGCGAACCGGTTGTCGAAGGGCACGCCGCGACGGTGGAAGCTGCCGTGCGCGAAGCCGAAGATTTGCTCATCGGGCGCGACCCCTCGGCCATCGAGGACATCTGGCAGACGCTGTATCGCGGGCGTTTTTATCGCGGCGGCGCGGTGATGATGAGCGCCATCGCCGGAATCGATCAGGCGCTGTGGGACATCAAGGGTAAACGTCACGGCGTGCCGATTTACAGCCTGCTGGGCGGCCCGGTGCGCGATAAGGTACGCATCTATTCGTGGATTGGCGGTGATCGTCCGGCAGATGTGGCGCGCGACGCCAAAGAGAAGCAGGCGTTGGGCTTCACGGCGATCAAGATGAACGCCACCGAGGAGATGCACTTCGTCGAAACCTTTGACAAGGTGGAAGCGGTGATTGAGCGCGTGGCGGCGGTGCGCGAGGCGGCAGGTTCCGGCTTTGGCATCGCGGTGGATTTTCATGGGCGCGTGCAGAAGCCGATGGCCAAGGTGCTGGCGCGCGAACTCGAACCGTATCATCTGATGTTTATCGAAGAACCTGTGCTGCCGGAAAACAACGAGGCGCTGCGCTGAAATCGCCGCGCATACTTCGATTCCGATTGCGACGGGGGAACGCATGTACTCGCGCTGGGATTTCAAGCCGCTGCTGCATGACGGTTATGTGGACATCCTACAACCGGATGTGTCGCACGCGGGGGCATCAGCGAAGTTGTGCGCATCGCGGCGATGGCTGAAGCCTACGACGTGGCTGTCGCGCCGTACCGCCCGCCAGCCGATTGCGCTGGCCGCGTGCTTGCAGGTGGATGCGGTGGCGCGCAACGCGTTTATTCAGGAGCAGAGCCTCGGCATTCATTACAATCGCGGCAACGATCTGCTGGATTACCTGACGGACGCGGGGGTCTTCGCCTACGACGGTGGGTTTGTGCGGCTGCCGAGCGCGCCGGGATTGGGCATCAGCATCAACGAGGAGGTTGTGCGCGAAGCGGCGAAAAAGGGACATCAGTGGCGTAACCCGCTGTGGCGTCTGGAAGATGGCTCGGTGGCGGAGTGGTAAGCAATAAGCAACGAGTTCAAGACGAAATTGAACCGCCAGGACGCCGCGTTGAGTACAACGGAGGTCGCCGAGAGTAAGAGAAGCATTGAACCGCAAAGGCGCCGCGTTGAGTACAACGGAGAGCGCCAAGAGTAAGAGAAGCATTGAACCGCAAAGGCGCAAAGTGCGCAAAGGTAATACAAGAGAGCAGCATTAAGTGTTGAAGCCAGGGATCACACGCAAGAATGCAAATGTTGAACTCCAGACGCCGCGTTGAGTACAACGGAGGTCGCCGAGTAAGAGAAGAATTAACTGCAGCGCAAAGTGCGCAAAGGTAATACAAGAGAGCAGCATAACTAAGGGCTGAAACAAGGATCACACGCAAGAATGCAAATACGTTGGAACGCCAAGAGGCCGCGTTGAGCACAACGGAGAGCGCCGAGTAAGAGAAGCATTGACCGCAAGGCGCAAAGTGCGCAAAGGTAATACAAGAGAGCAGCATAACTAAGGGGTTGAAGCAAGGGTCACACGCAAGAATGCAAATACGTTGGAACTGCCAAGACGCCGCGTTGAGGGCTACAACGGAGTGCGCCAAGAGTAAGAGAAGAATTGAACCGCAAAGGCGCCGCGTTGAGTACAACGGAGGTCGCCGAGAGTAAGAGAAGCATTGAACCGCAAAGGCGCAAAGTGCGCAAAGGTAATACAAGAGAGCAGCATAGCAAAGAGGGATTGAAGCGTTAAGACTCTGCGTTGAGGACAACGGCGTTGAGGACAACGACAGGCGCGCAGGAATACAAAATATCATTGTCTACAACCAAGCATCATTTTTAGGAAAGGATTTTGAATGAGCAAGCTTATTGAGCAGGTCAACAGCCTGAACGTGCCGCAGGGGATGCTGGCGCTGTGGGGCTTGGGGCAGTCGGGGTTCATCCTGAAGGGCGGCGACACGATTGTGTACATTGACCCGTACCTGACTAACTACGTCGAGGACGCGGGCTTTGGGCCGAAGGGCTTGTTCACGCGTGAGTTTGAATCGCCGCTGAAGCCGGAAGATGCTACCAACGCGCAGATTGTGTTCCTGACGCACGAACATGGTGACCACACCGACCCCAAAACCGTCGGGGCGATGGGCAAGGCCTCGCCCAAAGCGCAGTTCGTGGGCACACCCTACAGCCGGGACATCGCGGCAGGTGTGGGCGTGGCGGCGGAGCGCTTCGTCGTGCCCACTGCTGAAAAGCCACAGACGATTGGAAATGTCAAGTTTACAGCGCTGCCTTCGGCACACTATGGGCTGGACTATGACGCGGAAAAAGGCTACCGCTGGCTGGGCTTCGTCATCGAAATGAACGGCGTCACGCTGTATCACGCGGGCGACACGCTGATTTACGAGGGCTATGTGAACATGCTGAAGCAGTACACAATGGACATCGCCATCCTGCCAGTGAACGGGCGCGACTGGTGGCGCGAACAGAAGGGGCTGCTGGGCAACCTTGACCCGCACGAAGCGGCGCATCTGATTAATGAGCTGAAGGCTGATGTGCTGATTCCCGTACACAATGACCTGTTCGCGGGCAATCGTCTGCGTCCGGGGATTATGGCAGACGCGATGGATCGCACCGCGCCGCGCCAGAAATATCACTGGATACAGCCGGGCGAACTGTATTATTACGTCAAGGGCGCGCAATGACCTACGATGTGGTGACCTTTGGCGAGACGATGCTGCGGCTGGCTCCGGCGGGCGGTTTGCGGCTGGAGCAGGCGGCACAGCTTGAGATGGCTTTCGGCGGCGCGGAATCCAACGTGGCGACGAACCTGGCACGGCTGGGCAAGCGTGTGGCGTGGTTTTCGCGGCTGCCGGATAACCCGCTGGGGCAGCAGTGCGCGGCGGCGATTCGTAAGCAGGGCGTGGATGTGAGCGCGGTGGAATGGGCGGCGGGCGAGCGCATGGGGCTGTACTTTGTGGAGTACGGGCAGAAGCCGCGCGCGGTGAAAGTGTGGTATGACCGGGCGGGGTCGGCGGCCAGCCGGATGAGCGCGGCGGGGCTTCCTCTGCCTGTCATCGGGGCGGCGCGCTGGCTGCATCTGACAGGGATTACGCCAGCCCTGAGCGCTGGCTGTGCAGAAGCGGTACAGGCGGCGGCGGCTTATGCGCGGACGCAGGGAGTCAGCGTGTCGTTTGATGTGAATTATCGGGGGCTGCTGTGGGACGCCAAGACGGCGGCGAAGGCGTTGGTGCCGCTGTGTGAGCAGGCGAATGTGGTGTTCGTGGCGCTGCGGGACGCGCACAATCTGTTTGCGGCAGAGGGCGATGCGGAAAGGGCGGCGCGCGACCTGCAAGCCCGCTGGCAGGGGACGGTGATTGTGACCTGCGGCGAAGAAGGCGCGGCGGCGTGCGATGGCGTGCAGACGGTGAAGGTTCCGGCGTATGCGACGACGCTGGTGGATCGCATTGGCGCGGGGGATGCCTTCGCGTCGGGGGTAATCTGCCGCCTGCTGGAAGATGCTCCGTTGGTGGAAGCCCTGCGCTTTGGGGCGGCGCTGGCGGCGCTGAAGCTGACGATCATCGGGGATGCGGCGCTGGTGTCGCGCGCGGAGGTGGAGGCGGTGATGAGTCAGGGGCAGAAGGCGCTGGAACGGTGAGGGAGAGTGATGAGTAGATAACATTCAAAATAAAGCAAAAAGGATTTGAACCGCCAAGACGCCGCGTTGAGTACAAGGGAGAGCGTGCCGAGAGAAAAAGGAGATTTGAACCGCAAAGGCGCAAAGGCGCAAAGGCCATAAAGGGAAGATGGGAGAAGGCGCTGGAACGCCTCGAAAGCCGTTTACGATTATCATGAAGGCAGTTGAAGGCGAGAGCTATTCGATGGGCACCTACCCGCCGCCTCACCATACGTACCCGAACTTACGGGCGATTGATGTGTATACGACGGAAGTGCAGAAAGTTGGTTTCGACGATGTGCTGGAGGGCGGGGCGGTGCTGCCGGGGTTCCGGCTGGCGGTGCGTGATTTGTTCAGCCGCGCGGGTGACCTGCAGACTACAAATCAGCGTCGTCGTGTCCAGTACGCGCACGATAGCGTTCCAGCAGCCGTGTGCGCAGGTCGTGCTGCTGCTGCTCCTGTTCAGGGGTAGTCGTTGAAGCTGCTTTTACCCGCGCGTCAATTTCCGCTTTGTGATCGTAGTAAAATGACCACGCAGCGTACACTTCAGCAGGGGTGAGGTTGTAGTTCTCGCAGATGCGCTCTACAGTCCATTCGGGGTCATCCACAAACAGCGAGAGGAATTCCACCGTTACGCCTTTGCCGACGACACGGTACTTTTCCGAATTCGGCTTCCGTTCGATGTAGTTGATTGGAATAATCACCTGATCCATCGCCACCCTCCAGAACTGATCTGTGGCATCACCCTCTGCCGCAGCCTCATGATAAAACAAAATCGTTTTTACGAGGTGACCAATCGACTTGCATTTTGGCCCCATCTGAAAGTAGAGGATACTCGCGTGCTGACGCCTCCAGTGTTTATGCACTCAATGCAAAGTAACTCAAAATCTTCATCACATGATACCATTACGCGCTGGTTCTCTGTAGCATATTCCAAATGTTCACTATCTTCAGCATCTTCCATGCCAACTTCAACGCAGTGATAATGTCTACCTGCTTTGCGCAGTTGTTCTACAGCTTTCCTTGCTAATGTAACGTCGGTGTAAAATTTCAACGCCATCTAATTTCTCTCACGTCATTTATAGTCTACTTTCAGTTTTTTAGCTTAGCATCCTTATAAATATTTATTTGCGCAATCAGGAACACATTGTTCCGCTTGTTCGACACCTCACCGTTTTCGCGTTACGCTATTCGTATTCAAGCTCATCATAGCCAGTTCGATGTGTGATTTAAGCACCCTATGACTAACCTTCCCACTCATGAAGCACTACAGGCGACGCGCGTGATTGCTATCCTGCGCGGCGATTTTTCAGGCGAGCATCTGCCGCCAGATTGCGGCGGCGCTGCTGGTCGGCGGCGTGCGTGCTGTCGAGGTGACGATGAACTTCCGCACGCGCTGGAACTGATCGCCATCCTTGCCCGCGAGTACGGTGATTTTGATGCTGGTCGGCGCGGGCACCGTGACCGAAGTCGAGCAGGTGTCGGCAGACAGCAGGCGCGCGTTTCATCGTCTCGCCTGATACTCTTCCCGATGTGATTAAAGCTGGGTGCTGGAGAGGGGCATTGAGCCGCTGCTTCAGGCGCGTTTACGCCGACGGAAATCCGCACGGCACGTCGGGCAGGCGCACGCCTCATCGTTGTTTCCCGGCGTCGCTGGGCGGCCTCGATTACATTCGCCAGGATCAAAGCGCCGCTGAACGATGTCGCGCTGGTGCCCACTGGCGGCATTACGCTGGAAAACGCGGCGGACTATCTACACGCGGGCGCTGTGGCGTTAGGCGTGGTAGCGTGCTGCTGCCGTCGTCGTTCGATGGCTCTGGCGCTGGCCGCAACGGCGCTGACGGAAACGCGCGCGGCAAGCTGTTGGCGGTGGTCAACACCGCACTTTAGGCGCACGGCAGAAAGATGCGGAAGGCGCCCTATCCCCACCGTGCTTTCGACCTCAATCCTGCCGTGATGCAGTTCCGCGATGCGTTTGGCGATGGAGAGTCCTGGTCCCGAAGCGCCGACGTATGATGAGCGTGCGTCGTCGGCGCGATACAGCCGTTGGAAGATGTGCGGCAAATCCTGATCGGAAATACCTACCCCTGTATCTACGATTTCATCGACAACTCAAGCTCGTCGTGGAGAGTGCGAATTGCGTTTCCTCCGGCAGGTGCATACGATGGCATTCTTGCCTACCTCAGTCATCATCATCTTGAATCTTTCCCTATTCAACTGCACCTGAAGCGGATTTTCGCAAAGCACTCTTGTTACGCGGACATCCTTTTCTGTGCCTCCGCTTCCAGCCAGTCGAAAAAATCGATCAGCACACGGTTTACATCCTGTGGGAGCAGGGTAAGCGGCTGTCTTACTGTCGAGCTGAGTCATAATGAGCGCTTTCGATCAACTGGGTCAGGCGCATGATCTGGCTTTCAGCTCTTTCGACATAAAGTTTTTGCTTTTCCGGTTCAACGGCTTTGGATGCAAGGAATAAGCTGGTGCCGATGAGGGTGAGGGGGTAATGAAAATCGTGTGAGACATCTCTGATGAAATCCGACAGCATTTTCGTTCGCCTGCGTTCCGCCGCCAACTCATGTGCCTGCTTTTCCATTTGCTTACGCTCGGTGATGTTTAAGGTTGATGCCGACCAGGCCAACCAGCTCGCCGCTGCCATCGTAGAGGATTTTATTACTGGCAAGCCAGCGTATCTCCCCGCTTTTGGGATCCTGATAAGATCTTTCGTAGTTAATCCCGGGCTGCCTGGTCGTCAGGATTTCAACTCTCATCGCTGCGATACTGGAGGCTATCTCCATAGGATGAAAATCGAAATCTGTCTTCCCCAAGCACTTCACTTCATGCCCAAAACCTCTAAGGTCGCCTTGTTCGCTACGCAGGTGAAGCGAATTTGGGGGTCTTTGGCATAAATCTGGGCTGGTGCATTGTCGATCATCGTGCGCAGGCGCTTGTTCCTTGCTGCGGATTTCTTCTTCGATACGCTTACGTTCGGTAATGTCACGGGCGATGGCGAGGATGGCAACCTGTCCTTTATGGGTGATGACTGACGAGTTGACCAGAATAGGATGGGGCGTTTGTCCCGTGTGACATGTAAGCCTTCGATATTCAGCAGCCTTCCATGACGGATTTGATGCTCCATACGTTCGTTGAATTGTTGATCGTATTCAGGGGCGTCCAAATCAGTCGTTTTCATACGCAGCAGTTCGTCGCGGCCGTAGCCCAATCGCTCACAGGCGGTTTGGTTTACATCGAGGATGCTGGCCGATTCCGTCATGTACGAAAATGGCATCCTCAATATCGTCGAACAGTCCGCGGTACCGCTCTTCGCTTTCGCGGAGATTGGCTTCAATCTGCCTACGACTTGCGATCTCGGCGGTCATCGCTGCGTTTGTCTGTGCCAGTTCACGCGTGCGCTCGTGCACCGGACTCAAGATTCTCATTGGCATGGCGCAGGGATTCCAGAGCGCTAACACGCTCCATATCGCTGTTGTGCAGCAAATGCGCAATATATGCCGTCACCAGGCCGAGGATGACCACGTTGGCAAGGGTGTAAAAAGCTAAACCGAACCCTGTATGGTACAGCCCATACAATTCGCCTTGCCAACGCAGCCAACCTGCGATGACCGGAATCAGGGTAACCTGCGGCAGAAGGCGGCGTACCACGTAGCCCCCGGCGCTGTTGAAGCTGAAAATCGCGACAATCCCGTGATCGGGATAGGCAAATACTAGGCCGAGGCTTAGTAAAACAAAGGCGACAGCCGTGTGTAAGGCAACAGACGTAAATATGAAGACGCCGTACAGGGCCTCAACGTTGTAAAAATAGCCCAAAAGGACGAGAAAAGAGAAGAAGGCCACACCAATCATCGTTATTTGAGCAAAGCCGTAACGGCGTCGTGTGATTAGCAGCAGGGCGCCGCTTGTCAGGCTGAAGTTGACAGCGGTAACGACTGACATGCGACCCGGGAACGTGTTTGGAGCAGCCGTTAAGTCGCGGACAAAAAATTCATCGATGTTCAGATTCCACTGAAACAGATACTGGCTTAAAGACGACAGCGCCAGCAGCAAAAGCGCAGATGCAATGACCTGTGTGAGGCGTGGCCGAGTATGGAGAGTCAACACCCCGCTTCCAGCGAGAATGAAGCCTAAGGCTGTGTTGAACTTCATTGTCGTGAGTCCGGGCAGCAGACTTTTTAGGATTTCGATGTGAAATATCCACCCGGCGATGACGATACATCCAATCAAGATCACCAGACTGGCAGCAGCACGCGACAAACTCTGCAATTTCCTGACCAACTGCGCATTTGAGAGCGTATTATTCATTGAAGCTGTAGATTACCTCGAAAGTATTGCGAAACCTTAATCAACATATTTTACATTGAATAACATTCTGGATATGAGACAACTCATTAACAGTTGATGAGTCATACTTTTGGGGCTGGAGTTTGCTTCGTGATGTTTTGTGCGGCGAGTGAGCGAGGGGCAGGGGGACGGGCAAAAGGATTCACGCTTACTTTTTTGTCGCCAGTGGAAGCAGAGTCGAGGCTATTGGTCATAGGCGTAAGCCGGGGGTGGGCGTATAGTTAGGAAAAGCGGCTGCTGGCGGTGGTGAGTTAAGGCAAGTGGCTCATGTTCAAAACGAGTCTTGTAGGACGTGCAATTGAACGTCCCTAGCAGAAACATTACCTTTGCACCCATTCTGAACAAGAGCTAATGCAAAACAGGAGGCATGATGAATCTGCGACGTGCGACAGCCGACGACGCGCCCGCCCTGGCCAGAGTGCATGTGGACTCGTGGCAGGTGGCGTATCGCGGCATTGTGCCTGAGTCCCATCTGGAGCGCTTTACCTACGCATGGCGTGAACGGGCTTTTCGTAAGGCCCTGAGCGACAACAGCGAAGAAACCTATCTGCTGCAAGACGAGGAGCAGCCTGTCGCCATCCTTACCATCGGAGCCAGCCGCGATGATGACCTTGATACGCAGGCGGTGGGCGAACTGTGGGGCATTTACATTACGCCAGACTACTGGCGGCGCGGCATCGGCACGACGCTGGTGCGCGAGGCGGAACGGATGCTGCACGCCAGAGGCTGCACGGCAGTCGTGCTGTGGGTGCTGGCTGACAACCACGATGCGCGCCGTTTCTACGAAAAGATGGGCTACGCGGCGGACGGTGTCTCCAAGACGGTGACGCTGGGCCAACCGCTGAGCGCCGTGCGCTATCACAAGATGCTGACTGCATCATAGCCTCTGCCCGATTGGGCTGTGAACATTGGTTATAGACCGCAGGCCGCGCTACGCTATATTCGCAAGACCGCCATTTTTTGAGGCGTGGTGAGATTGAAGGTTGCCTGGACGTGCAATTGAACGTCCCTAGAAGAAAAATATCCGCGAAACTCCCCACTCCCACTTTTTGCGTCATGCGGGCAGGAAGTGGCAAACTGTACACGTACGCCGGGCGGCTGTTGGAGGCACATGACGTTTCCTCAAGTCTACGTACTGCTGATTCTGTTCGGGCTGCTGGTTCCCGTGTTCCTTAATCGACTGCGTGAGGATGTCGCTGCGCTGCTGATGGTGGTGCTGCTGGGCGGCGCGCAGGTTCTGGGCATGGGCATACTGGGGTCGCCCAATACGCCCGATGACGCGGTTAAGGCCATCGCAGGCTTCGGCACGCCGGAAGTCATTACGCTGATGGCGCTGTTCATCATCACCTACTGTCTCGACAAGTACGGCGTGACGCGCTGGCTGGCGACGCGGCTGATTGCCATCGGCGGTAATTCCGAACGGCGGCTGATTGCGCTGTTCGCTGCGGCGGGGGCTGTACTCTCGCTGTTCATGAACACGCTGGCGGCAGGCGCGCTGCTGCTGCCCAGCGCCCTAGACGCCAGCAGACGCACAGGCATCAAGCCGAGCAAGCTGCTCATCCCCATCGCCTATGGCACGATGTTAGGCGGCGCGGCCACCTATCTGACGACGGCCAACATCATCATCAGTGGGCTACTGCCGCTGGCGAATCCGCCGCAGCAGGCGTTGGGCATCTTCGATTTCACGCCGACGGGTGGGGTGGTGGCGCTGGCGGGGCTGGTCTTTCTGGCGCTGTTCGGCAAGTATCTGCTGCCTGACCGCGAGCCGCCTGCCATGCAGATCACGCCGCAGGGCAGCGAACTCACCAAAGTCTACCAACTTCAGGAACGGCTGTGGCAGGGCGAAGTCGCACGCGACTCGAAGCTGCTGAACCAACGCCTTGATGAGACGGACATTGAAAACGAACTGGGGCTGACGGTGCTGGGCATCCGCCGCAAAAGTCACGTCATCCCGATTTACCGCGACGGCTATCACGTTCAGGCGGGCGATGTGCTGCTGATCGTCGGGCGCGAAGACCGCATCGTGCAGCTTAAGGACGAAGGCATCCGCGTGACGGCCTACAGCGAAGATGTGCCCAGCGTGCGCGAAACCCTGCTGGCAGAGGTGATTGTGCCGCCGCGCTCCGCCGCCGAAGGCAAGACCTTGCAGCAGCTCACTTTCCGCGCGAAGTACGGCTTTACGCCCGTCGCGCTGTGGCGTGACCAGCGCAGCTATCGCACCGACGTTTCGCGCTTTGAACTGAAATCGGGCGACACGCTGCTGCTGCTAGGGCCGCCGGAACGCATCCACGATTTGCGCAGCCAGCAGGATTTTGTGCTGATGAAAACCGCCGCTGGCGAACAGGCGCTTGACCTGCCGCGCGTGCTGCTGACGCTGGCGATTGCGGTGGGGGCGCTGACGGCGATGTTCCTTGGCGCTCCGGTGGAACTGGCGATGTTGACGGGGGCGGCGCTGCTGCTGCTGCTGGGCCTGATCAAGCCGGACGAAGCCTACAGCGCGATTAAGTGGCGCGCTATCTTTCTGGTGGCGGGCACGATGTCCATCAGCGTGGCGATGGTGCAGACGCAGTTGGCGCAGCTTGTCGGTGGGGCGGTGGTGAATATCGCCGCGCCGTTTGGGGCGATGGGGCTGGTCGCCGGGGCGTATCTGTTGAGCGCCGCGCTGACGCAGGTGATGGGCGGGCAGATTTCGCCGCTGGTCGTGGGGCCAATCACCATCAGCGCCGCGATACACCTCGGCGTGAACCCGCAGGCGATTGCTGTTGTCACCGCCATTGCCGGCTCGATTTCCTACATCACGCCGCTGTCGCATCCGGTCAACATCCTGATGATCGCGCCTGCCAACTACAAGTTCAGCGACTTTGTGCGCAGCGGCTGGATTCTCACTATTATCTGCTTTATCGCGCT
>JAXLWC010000072.1:0-28131 GCA_046328675.1 Anaerolineae bacterium | reverse complement strand
ATGGCCATGCACATGGCAGGGTCGCCTGTGGCCGCGCTGGCCAACGTCCACTGTGCCGCCGCCACAGAAAACTTCCTCGCGCTGGAAAATCATTCCGCTGACTTGCCCTGGTGGAGCAGTCTCGTCAACGGCATCACCGGGCCGCTGGTGCAGGAGGGTTACGTCCAGGTACCGGAAACGCCGGGGTTGGGCTTCACCGATTTGAACTTAGATGTGTGTCGTGAGCATGTACACCCGGACGACCCGGAAATCTTCGCCCCCACTGAAATGTGGAACGTCCAGCGTTCACATGACCGTTTGTGGAGCTAACGACGTTTTTACAGGATCACGACAAGGAGTAGTACAGAATGAAAATCCTGGTCACAGGAGCCGCTGGACGCATCGGTAGGGTTACGGTGCGTCTGCTGCTCGAACAGGGCTATCAGGTGCGCGGCATCGACAGGGTGCCCGACTTCGTTTTGCCCGGCCTTGAATACACCGCAGACGATGTGACCCAGTATGCGGTTCTGCGTGAGGCTGTGCGCGGCTGCGATGCGGTGATTCATCTCGCAGCGCTGCCTAACCCCTTTATGGCCCCTGCGCATGAGGTCTACCGCATCAACACGCAGTCTACGTTCAACGTTTATGATGCCGCCGCCGCCGAAGGCATCCGACGCATCGCCCAGGCCAGTTCTATCAACGCCATCGGCTGCGCTTGGAATCTCGGTGATGTGCTGCCACAGTATTTCCCGCTTGATGAAAATCATCCCCTGTCCACCAATGACGCCTATTCCTTCTCGAAACAGACGGTTGAGGAAATCGGTGCGTATTTCTGGCGGCGCGAAGGCATTTCCAGTGTTTCGCTGCGCTTCCCCTGGGTCTATCCTGAAGGCCATCTTCAGACAGACGCCTTCCGCCAGCGCCAGCAGACCAATCGTAAGCTGTTCGATGAGCTGCTGGCGATGGATGAACAGCCGCGTCTCGAATTGTTGGCGGATGTCCGGCGGCGCACGCTCGAATTCCGTGCCACGCGCCCGATGGAAAAACCACCAGTCCCCGGCAGTACACATCGGATTTCCGACGAACCGCTGTGGCTTGCTTATACCTTTGACCGTTACAATTTCTGGACGTTCATCGACATTCGTGATGCCGCGCAGTCGCTCATTCAGGGGGTCACCGCAGACTATCAGGGCCATTACCCCCTCTTCTTCAACGACCCCCATAACTGGCTCGACTACGATACGCGCGCCATTATCCGTTTGTTCTTCCCTGCCGTGCCGGACATCAAGGAAACGCTCACGGGTTCTTATGGGCTGGTCAGTATCGCACAAGCAAAAGCCATTTTGGGCTTTGAACCCACATTTTCGGTTTTAAAGGCCTAGAGTTTTAGGATGAAAACTATGATGCACATTGCCGAGGTGCTCCCTCCCCACCCCAGCCCGTTATGGAAAATGGCTAAGCAGTGCGGGGTGGATCATGTGGTCGGAACGATGGATTTTAGTCGCGGCCTGAATGTTCCCAGCGAAGAACTTCCTTGGAGCTATATGTCCCTCGTTCGCCTCAAGACCGCCTATGAAAGTGCGGGTTTCGCCTTCGACGTGCTCGAAAGCCGCCCCCCGCTGAACAAAGCCAAGCTCGGCTTGCCCGGACGCGACGAGGAAATCGAAACCGCCTGCGAATTGATTCGTAACATGGGTGCGCTGGGCATTCCGGTCTGGTGTTATGAGTGGATGCCCGTTTTCAACTGGATGCGTACATCGACGACGACTCCGGCGCGTGGCGGTGCCTTGGTCACAGGCTACGATCATGATCTGATGCGCAATGCCCCACTCACTGAATATGGCATTGTCACCGAGGAACAATTGTGGGAAAACCTGCATTACTTTCTCGAACGTGTGATCCCCGTCGCCGAAGCCGCCAACGTTAAACTGGCGATGCATCCCGACGACCCGCCGCTGTCGCCCATTCGAGGCTTAGGGCGTATCATGCGCAGCATTGAAAATTATCAACGCCTGCTTGACATGTTCCCCAGCCCCGTAAACGGCATTACGCTGTGTCAGGGTAATTTCGCGCTGATGACCGATGACCTGCCTGCGGTCATTCGCCACTTTGGCAAGCAGGGGAAAATCTTCTTCGTGCATCTGCGTGACGTGCGTGGCACACCAGAAAAGTTCGTCGAAACCTTCCACGACAACGGACAAACCAATATGCTGGCCTGCATCCGTGCCTACCGTGAAATCGGCTTTGACGGCGTTTACCGTCCCGATCATGTGCCGACGATGGAAGGCGACAGCAACGAACATGCGGGTTATTCATCCATTGGACGCTTATACGCTATCGGCTACCTCAAAGGGCTGTGCGAAGCAGTCTACGCCGACTAACAAACTCACATTGTACGACAGCCCGGTTTTGGGTTGTCGTGCTCTTTCCATTTCCTGCCCAAAGCCACTGCCATTCCACGCTGAGCATTAAAGCCAAAGTCCTATAGGGTGTCAATTCGGGAAACAACTATAATGATTTATAGTTACATTTTTTGTCATAATCCATCATCGTATAAGGATGACCACCATGAAACAGCTCCGCCTTCTTGTTTTGTTGGTGTGGGTTGCTGCCTTGCAAAGCATATCGCCTCATATCACACAGGCATCTAGCCCCGGTCCCACCATCAACTGCGATTTATTCCCCGCTGACAGCATTTGGAATACACCCGTCAACGCCCTCCCTGTCGATACCACATCAACCAATATTTTTCTCAGCGCTGTAGGTTCCACACGCGGATTGCACGCTGATTTTGGCTCCGGGCAGTGGGATGGCGCAGACATCGGTATTCCCTATACCGTCGTGACGGGTGCCCAGACTCAGGTGCCTATCAACTACACCCTCTACGGCGATGAAAGCGATGCCGGCCCCTTCCCCATCCCTTCCAACGCACCTATCGAAGGCGGCGCTGCTAGCAGTGGAGATCGCCACGTTCTGGTTGTGGACGATACCAACTGCGTGCTCTATGAACTGTACCGGGCCTTTCCCGTTAACGGGGGAGCAAGCTGGAATGCTGAGTCTGGCGCACGTTATACGCTGGGCAGCAACAATTTGCGTCCTGATGGCTGGACATCCGCCGACGCTGCCGGGCTTGCGATTTTGCCCGGTCTGGTTCGTTACCAGGAGATTCTCGAAGGAAGCATCAATCACGCCATTCGTTTCACCTTACAGCGAACCGCTGATGCCTATGTCTGGCCCGCCCGTCATGAAGCATCCTCCTATCCCATCACCCAGTATCTGCCGATGGGCGCTCGTCTGCGCTTAAAATCCAGTTTCAACATCAGTAGCTTTGACCCAACGGTACAGATTATTCTGCAAGCGATGAAGACCTACGGCATCATCGTGGCCGACAATGGGTCAAACATGTACATCTCCGGCGCTCCTGACTCACGCTGGAACGATACCATCTTGCATCAGCTTGATCAGGTGACATCAGGCAATTTTGAAGTCGTCGATACCTGTTCCTTCCAGGTGAGTGCAAATTCGGGCCAGGCGCAGGCGGGGATAAATCCGCCTCCCAACAACTGTACATCGCTGGAAAGCGGCGGCAATCAATTTATACCGTCAGGCATCACCAATGTAGGCTACGGCAACCCGACCTACCAGTGGCCGGACATCGCGGGTGCGCAGTACTACTACCTGCTGATTAACAACGCATCCGGGACACAGGTCATCAACGAAGTGCTGTCCGACGCGGGTTACTGCAACGGCAGCACCTGTTCCATCGATGCCACGACTTTGCGCGAGACCTACCGCCTGACGAACGGCAGCTACACCGCCTACATGAATACCTGGAACGGCACGGCACTCGGCACCTGGCGCGGGCCGTTCAGCTTCACGCTCAGCGCACCGCCGCCTGGCCTGCCTACGCTCGACGCGCCGAGCAGCACCACCTCCCTGCGTCCCACCTTCACCTGGTCACTCTCCGGCGCAGCGCTCAATGCCACCTACTTCAACCTGTACGTGGCAGCACCCGGCAACGCCGCAGCCCCCACCATCAACCAGTGGGTCACGCGCGCCAGCGCCTGCGGCAGCCCGACAGGCACCACTTGTTCGCTGCTAGCACCGTCCGACCTGCTGGACGGGACAGCCTACAGCGCCTACCTGCGCAGCTATGGCCGGGCGGCCTCAGCACCTATGCCGGACCGCAGGCCTTTGTGGTTAACGCACCCTCACCCTTGCTCCCCTCCGGCATCGTCATTACCCCCAACCAGGGGCGTCCCACCATCACCTGGAACGACGATACCGCCGCCAGCTATTTCTACGTGTCCATCCTCAACAACAGCAGCACTGCCGTCTACAGCCAGTGGCTGACACGCGCCAGCGTCTGCACGCCCACCTGCGCCGTCACGCCCGTTATCCATCTGCCCAGCGGCAGCTACGGCGTGGTCATGGCCGCCTGGGGGCCGGGGGCATGAGCGTAGGCGGAACAGCGGTTACACAGCGCCCGTGCCCTTCACGCTCAACTTTGCCGCCCCCAACATCGCTGACATCATCACGGTCAGTCCCAGTTCCGTCGGTTCGATTCACGGGGTCGCCGACCTTCACCTGGAACACAGCGGCGGGCAGCACCTACTACTACCTGTGGATCAGCGGCGCAGGAGCCGGCTTCACGCCAGCTTCTTCCAGCAGTGGTACGACGCCGCCAGCATCTGCACCCCGCATCCGGGAACCTGCACCGTCAGCAATGTCGTCAACCTGGGCCAGGGCAGCTACGCCTTCCGCTTGCAGGCGTATGGCGCAGGCGGCGGCAGCGCGCTGTCGGGCGGCTTTGCCTTCACCGTCAGCAGCAGCCTGCCCACCGCGCTCAACCTGCTAACCCCCAACAGCACCATCACCAACCCCGCGCCGGCTTTCGTCTGGGACGACAACACAGCGGTGGATTGGTACAACGTGGTGGTCAGCGGCAGCAGCGGCGCCGTCAGCGACCAGTGGTATCGGGCCACACGCGGCGTCGGCCAGTTGTGCAGCGCCGGACGGTGCTCACTCACGCTCTCCGGCGTGACGCTGGCCAACGGCGGCTACACCTGGAACGCACGCGGTTACGGCGCGCGGGATGGGAGCCTTTGCCGCGCCGCGCATCTTCGCCGTCGGCGTGCCCGTGCCTGCCGCGCCGACGCTGGTCACGCCCAGCGACGCCGCCGTCATCAACACCACCAACCGTCCCACCTTCGTCTGGAACACCAGCCCCAGCGCCGCCTGGTACAACCTCGAAATCAGCAGCGGTGTGGCCGTGGTCTTCAGCCAGTGGTATCAGGCAGGCGTCGGCGGCTGCACCGTCGCCACCTGTACGCTGCAAATCCCCAACCCGCTGGCTTACGGCGGTTACACCTGGCGAGTGCGTGCCTGGAGTCAGGGCGGCATGGGCACCTTCTCAGCCTCGCGCAGCTTCTTCTCGCTCTCGCTCAACCCGCAGCCGCTGATGATTGGGGCGGACGAGAGCCGGGTGCAGCGCAGCGGCGTGTGGAACCTGACCAGCAGCGAGCGCGCAGCAGGGCAGGCCTACCTCAGCAGCAGCGGCAGCCTGACCGATACGCTGACCTTTGCCTTCAGCGGGACGGCAGCGGAGGTGGTGTACATCGCCGGGCCGGGCTACGGCAGCTTCGCAGTGGAGGTGGATGGTGTGGTGCTGCGCGCGGTCAACGCCAACGCAGCGCAGGAGAGCGTGGGCAACCTCATCGGCGTCAGCGGCCTGGAAGCGGGCGACCATCTGCTGCGCATCCTGCCGCTGGGCGGCGCACCGATTGCCATTGACGGCGTGATCGTCGATGGGCAAGCGCTCATCGCCAGCCAGCCGCAGCCGACGCCCTCGCCGACCATCGACCTCCCGCCGCTGGTAGTCACCGCCGAACCCACCGCCGCGCCAACCAGTGAGCCGACTGTCGAACCCACCGCCGAGCTGACGCTGGAACCCACTGTCGAACCCACCGTCGAACCGACGCTGGAGCCAACCGTCGAATCCACCGCTGAGCCGACGCTGGAAATGACTGAAGTCCCCACCCCGGCCCCGTAGCCTTCTCCTCATTCCCAACCATCACAGGGCAGTCGAACCAGATTGCCCTGTGAAATATTCCCCTTTGCTCGACAAATGATGATAGTTATCACGATAAAACCATTACCATCATCCAAATGTCAGACGGTACAGTGTTTCAATCTGCTCAAGGGGGAAAGACACATATTCATATGAATGTCTCAGATATTATGACTCAAAATCCCGTTACCATACGCCCGACAAACACCCTCCGGGACGCCTTGGAAATCATGGATCAGATGAGTTGCCATCACTTGCCAGTTCTCAGTTCTCAGAATCATCTGGTGGGAATCATTACCGCGCGTGACTGCCGCCTCGCGCTTCGTCTGCCCGATGTGGTTCGTGAGTACTGGCAGAATGACGAATCGGCAGCCCGTTTGCTTGTTCGTACCGTCATGACTCCCGCGCCTACGGTGGTCACGCCCGACACCACTGCGCAGGAAGCAGCCCGCATGATGATGCGCCATTATGTAAGCTGCTTACCCGTCATGCGTGACGAAACGCTGATCGGCATTATCACCATCTCGGATATATTAGTGGCCTTTACCAAGATGCGTCAGGATATGGATGATCACGGCAAAAAACATTCCTGAAAAGAGGTCACAAAAAGTAACACTTATTGCTTTTTAGAGCACCGTGCTAAACGCGTGAAATCCATACACTGTGATTTCTTCTTTTCTGGTTGCAATCTGGCAGGCAGGCTATTGCAAACTGCCGCCATCATGATTCATCATGTTCCGCTAACGGTAGCTTTCATTCAAAGGCATTTCCTTTTCCTTCAAAAACCGTTCGTGTTATCATATACACAGGAAAGAAAAATAGGAGTGTCGGATGTCAGCAAATGTAGATGCCATGGTACGTGAAGGAATCAGAGCCTATCGCGCAGGAAATAAGGCTGAAGCACGTACATTGCTGATGAAAGCAGTGGAATTGGATGAATATAACGAGCAGGCCTGGCTGTGGCTCAGCGCAACCGTTGAAACTCCCGAAGAACAGCGCACCTGCCTCGAAAACGTGCTCGTCATCAATCCCAACAACGAACGAGCACGGAACGGCATCCAGATGCTGAGTGCCAAATCAGGCAGCACCCCTCCTGCTGCACCATCCGCGCCAGCATCACCTTTTGGTTCCCTGCCGACCAGTGCAGTGGGCGCTGCGCCCGCTGACGATGAACTCCCCACAAGTCTTGAATGGGATATGGCTTCGCCCGAAACCAGCAGCCCCAGTTCTAATTTTCGGCCCGTCAATGAGCCAACCAAACAGGACTATGATGATTGGGTCTCAAGCTTAAATCTTGGGGCACAGCCAGCCAGCGCGCCAGACCTGGGTGGAATCACCTCTTTCACCATGACGCCCTTCACCGATGATGAAAACCTTTTTGGTGTCGAAGATGAAGAACCAGTGCTGCCGCCTGCTCCGGCCAGAGCCTCAGCCCCTGTCGCGCCGCCTCCACCTCCCCGACCAGCACCGCCCGTAAGCGCGCCGCAAATGCCGATGGTCATGTCACCCGCCCCGGATGACGACACCGATGACTTGCTGGACGACATCGAAGGCACAGACTTGGATGAGGAATTTGGCGATGACTTTGACATGGGGGGAGACGATCAGGACCCCAACGAATACTTCCGCTTGATTCCCGGTGAAATCAAGGCTACCCGTCTGCCGGGGGAAGACGAAAAATATCCCGCGTTTGTGCCTATAGGATTGGTCGTGTTGATTGTGCTCAACCTCGCAGCCGCCGGATTGTTAGTCATGAACTTGCTGAGCTGAGGCTGGACAACCAACAATACCCTGTGCTAGAATGCCAACGCTTAATTCCATATTGTGTCAAGATAGAGAGGAGACTGCGGCACGAAAGCCGTAACCCCTTATTATGGCTAACCATAAGTCTGCAATCAAACGCATCCGCCAGACGATCAAGCGCCAGGCGCACAATCGCATCTACCGGGGTCGCGCACGCACCTTCGTCAAGAAGGCCCGTCTCGCGCTCGCCAAAGGTACTGCCCAAAATGCAGCCGAAGCCGTCCGTTTGGCAGTCCAGGACCTTGATCGTGCCGCAAGCCGTGGCGTTATTCATCCGAATAATGCAGCGCGCCGTAAAAGCCGCCTCATGAAACAGCTTGCCGCGCTTCAGGCCAAAAAGTAAGAACAAGAGCCGACCCCCTGTCGGCTTTTTGTTTGCGATTTTTTCATCTCCGTTTCGGGTATGCCCATAAAACCTGCACAGCATCTCACTGCACTTTCACAGTGTAAGCATTTTCTCTGTGTTCTCTGTGTCTCGCTGCTTCCATTGTCTTTCTGAATCTTGGCCCTCTTCGTTGTACTCAACGCGGCGTCTTGGCGCTTCAATTCTGAATTTCCACCCACGCGCTAACCCATCCTCAATTCAATCAACCACTCCCTCATTTTGCGCCGCCTCAAAATGAAAAATTGTCTTTTCCAACCATTTCTAACGCGCCAGACTCTGCAATAGCCCTGCATCTCATGCAAAACCCCTGCATTATCTTCGAGAATAGGGCATACTTGGGGCGCATGTTCCACGATTTGGAAGGACGAGATGGAAAACCTAATTGCCAAATTGAACCGTTCCCTCAAATGGCACAGGCTCCCTGAAACCGCCCAATGGGTAATTCAACAAGCCATAGCCATTCAACAAATTCCCGCCCCCACGTTTAATGAAGAACACCGTGCCCTGCATGTCATGGAATCCTTCAAGAGTCTTGGCTTAGTTGAAATAGAAATCGATGCCGTCCATAACGTTTATGGTCTGCTGCCGGGAGCCAACCGCAACGTTCCCGGAATCATGATTTCCGCCCACACCGATACTGTCTTTCCCCAGGAAACCGACCTCGCCACCTCCCAGAAAGACGATCTGGTCTTTGGCCCCGGATTAGGCGATAACAGCCTGGGAGTCGCCGGGCTGCTCGGCCTTTTGACAGTTTTACAGCGCGAATCATGGACTCCCGCATGTGATTTGTGGTTTGTCGCCACCACCCGCGAAGAGGGCTTGGGCGACCTTGGTGGCATACGCGCCGCCTTTGAAAAACTTAAGTCACGCATCGCCAGCGTCATCAACCTGGAGGGGTTGGCCTTTGGGCACATCTACCACGCAGGCATCGCGGTACGTCGCCTGCATATCAAGGCCACGGCCCCCGGTGGCCACAGTTGGCTGCACTACGGGCGGCCCAGCGCCATTCATGGTATCGTGGAATTAGGCGCACGCATCACCGCCATCAATCCCCCTCAATCCGCCCGTACCACCTATAACATCGGTCTCATCGAGGGTGGACAGTCCATCAACTCCATTGCCACTCATGCCAGTCTATGGCTTGACATGCGCTCAGAACAGCTTGCCACGCTTCAAATGCTGGAGCAGCAGGTCAGGTCTGAAGTCGCGGCCTTGAGCAGACCTGAGCTGAACCTCGACATAGAAGTTGTCGGAGATCGACCTGCGGGCAGCATCGCGCTGGATCATCCCCTGGTGTCAGGCGCTATCGCCGCACTTGCGCAGGTCGGGGTTCGCGCTACATTGGAAACGGGAAGTACTGATGCGAATGTTCCCCTAGCCGCAGGATGCCCCGCGGTAACAATTGGCATCACGCGCGGCGGTAACGCGCACCGCCTTGACGAATATATTGAAAGCAAGCCTGTTGAGGCTGGGTTACGCCAACTGATCTTGTTAACATTAGCAGCAGCAGCCCATCAGACTGAAGAGCAATCTTCAATAAACAGAGCTTAATGCATATACTAGGATGATTATGAAAGGAGAGGCAGCAGCATCTTTATCTGAGTCCTTATGCTCCTGCCGCTGAAGACAGACCTATGGCCTCCATTGACCTACTTGTCGCAGTCCGTCGTGAACAAGCTGCGCGCTATTATAAGAATTTATCTCCGCAAAAAGATATAAAGGTCGAGATTGTTTCCGATACACAGGATGCGCTGGACATTCTCGCAGACCGCGACAAGCATGTCGATGTTTTCGTTGTCGATAATGGCTTAGGCAGCACCGACGATTTAATTGCTGATTTACGGCATACTTATCCACGCTTACTGATTATTCTCGTGGACGAAGAAGCCGACTTCGGCATTCCGGGGCAGGCAGATGAAATCAGTACCGAACCCTTTGAAAACGATGACTTGATTCGCCGCATTACCAGCCTGATGTCAGACAGACAGTTAGAAACGCTGCGCGCCGACAGCCTGCCGGGGGTCCGCGCTTTTGCCAAGAAATTGAGAACCGCAACCGGAGAGGGCGGCAAATACCAGGCTGCGGTTGAGGCTTGTCAAGAAATGGGGTATGATTACGTTGGATATTACCGTATAGAATCGCATGATCCCTTGAGCCTTACGCTCAAAGCTCATGTTGGACCAAACGCTATTCTTGCAATCATGCCAAAACAAGCGTCTCCCGACGATATTATTAGCTGGGTGAGTCAAAGCGGCCATAGTCGCATCGCCGGGCCTCACGACAATCCAACCCATGCGTTGGTAGCGCGCGGGCGTTTAGGTTGTGTCGCTTGTACGCCCGTAGTATTTGGCGGTGTACGCTATGGGGCCTTAATCGCCTGTCGCGAACAACCGAATTCGATCAACCAGGAAAATGTAATGATGCTCGAACTTGTCAGCGCCCAGTTGGCAGCGGCTATTTCTAAAGAAAGCATTGGCTAGTAATGCACGAAACGGAAAATCTTATTCTTCAAAATCGCCTCCTATCCGAAGAAGTAAAACGACGTATCGATCAGATGGCGGCCATCAATATTGTCGCCTCCACCGTAGGCCAGTCGCTTGATCTCGATCAAACTTTGCAGACGGCCCTTCGCGCTGTCCTAGAAGTCGTCAACGCTGAAGCGGGTGGGATCAGCCTGATTGATATTGAAACCAAAGATGTTGTGCTGCGTGCTCAACAGGGCTGGTTGCACGACTTCGTCAACGTGCCCATGCGCATTCCCTTTGGCAAAGGCATGTCCGGGCAGGTTATTGCCAACGATGATGTGATTGTCAACAACAACCTTGATGGCACTGAGGATTATGCCGTTCCCAGTTTCCGTGACGAGCACTTCCGTTCAATAGCGATGGCTCCCATGCACGCGCGCGGCAAAATCATCGGCATCCTCAGCATCATGAGCAATAAATCCAACAGCTTCAATGATGAGGTTGTTGGCGTGCTGCGGGCAGTAGCCGATACCGTTGGCGTAGCACTGGAAAATGCACGTCTGTATGAAGCGCGCGTTGAACAGGAAAACCGCCTGAACGCCATCCTTCAATCCAGCGCCGATGGTATTATCACCACCGACGAAAATGGCCGTATTGAACTCGTGAACTTCACGGCAGAGGCCATGCTGAGCATCGACAGTCGAAAACTACAGGGAATTCCCCTGCGCGAAGCCCCCATTCACGAGAAAATGCGTGATTTACTGCAAGTCGCGGTTTCGTCTCGTGTGCAGGGTAATGACAAGGCTTTTCAGGTCACGCTGGACAATGAACGCGTGCTGCTGGTGCAGGTATCTCCCGTCTATGCCGAACGTCAGGTGTCCCAAAAAGGGGATGCTGATGGGTGGGTGATTGTCTTGCAGGATGTAACCCATCTGCGCAAGGCAGAGATTGAACGTGCCCGTTTCATGCAGGCCGCCGCACACGACATGCGTAACCCGCTTGGGGTAACGCTTAACTCCCTCACGATGTTGCAGAGTATTGTTGAAACCAAAGATGCTACGGTGGAAGAAATCATCAATATCGGAGTACGCAGCATCAATCGCCTGCGCGACTTGATTGATGACCTGCTTAACCTCGAACATATTGAAAGTGGTTATGGCTTCAGCCTCAGCGACGTGGATATGCGCGAGCTTCTCAGCGAGGCAGCGGCCAACGCTAAACCACTCATGGACAACAAATCGCAGCAGTTCAACCTGGAAATTGCGCCTGACATCCACACGGCGAAAGCAGATCGCCGCTGGTTAACGCGCGCACTGGTGAATTACCTGGATAACGCGGCCAAATACACGCCAACGGGTGGCAAGGTAACCCTGAAAGCATTCGTTGAAAAATCGCAGCTTCACATGGAAGTCATCGACAATGGCCCGGGGATTGCCGTCAAAGCGCAATCGCGTCTCTTTGACCGCTTCTACCGTGTTGAAGATAAAGATACCGAAGGCATCAGCGGCACAGGTCTGGGCTTAGCCATCGTCAAATCGGTTGCCGAGGCGCATGGCGGCAAGGTTTACATCCGCAGCCGCAAAGGGCAGGGCAGCACCTTTGGCATTTCGCTGGCGATCCCACAGATGAACTAGCCATTGGCGGCTCTCAGCGTTACGCAGATCGCTGTTGGTAACCAATGGCTAACCAAGGCGTGAAAATCCGCTTGTTCGTTCTTGCATTATCTTGGCGTCTTGGCGGTGAGCTGTATTTTCAGAGGAGCCAGTGTAACGAAATCAGTCAACTGCTGCCTCGCATTTGACTGAAAACTGTTACCTGTCACCTGTGAACTTGCACTAAGCGCGCTCAATCATCTCACGCACCTGTCGCGCCGTCTGGTTGAAAATCTCCGTATACGTATCTTCAATACGGCGGGGCCGCGTCAGTGGAACTCGAATGTCGGCAACCAACTGTCCGGGTCTGCGACTTAACACCACAATCCGATCCGCCAGCAGAACCGCCTCATCGATACTGTGGGTAACCATCACCACAGTTTGTTCTTTTTCAGCCCACAGCCGCAGCAGATCAAGACTAACCTGCTCGCGCGTCAAGGCATCCAGCGCGCCAAACGGCTCGTCCAGCAGCATCACATGCGGCTGCTGCACCAGCACACGTCCAAGCGCCGCACGCTGGGCCATCCCGCCCGAAAGCTCACCCGGATACGCCAGCGCAAACTCCTCCAGCCCCAGCGCTGGCAGCAGCTTATGCACCGTCTCATAGCGAATCGTTTTGGAAAATCCCGTCAGCTCCAGCGGCAGCGCCACATTGTCCAGTACCGTGCGCCAGGGCATCAGATTCGTTTCCTGAAACATCACCGCTACCCTACGCGAGGGAGCAGTGATGGGTGCGCCATCCAGCAGAACTTGTCCCTGCGAGGGCTTTTGCAGGCCCGCCAGAATGCGAATCAAAGTACTCTTACCACAGCCGCTGGGTCCCACCACGCACACAAATTCGCCCGTTTCCACCGTCAGCGTAAGGGGGCCAAGCGCCGGGAGCGGCGGCAAATTTCCACTCCCCGGCGCGTCATAAATAGCGCTCAGGCTGCGTACAGCCAGTGTCATTGTTTATTCTCCAGCGCTCGGCAGGAACGCATCGGTAAACGCCGCCGTCAGATCAATTGGCGCTGCCAGAATGGGCGAGCCTGAAACGGGGTCGGTAATCGCCAGCAGGGTACTCTGCATGGCGTCCCATGATTCCGGGCTGCTGTAGCCCAACTGCTCGGCGTCCCACACATCAATCGAGGCCAGCAGCACATCAAATTGCAGCAGCGTCTCATTATCGAACTGTTCACCCAGGCTCGCCCGCATGGCTTCACGACTAGCCGTAACAGCATCACGATCAGGGTTGGTGGCCAGGAATTCATCCTGTGCAGCAGCAGCAGTCTCCAGCGCGGCGCGGAAATCTGCCAGATCATCGGTCAGCAAACCCTCGACATAATTGGCCGCCCACAGATAAGCCTGCGCAGGGTTATGGATGGCATCGCGCAAACCTGCATCGAAGGCATCGACAACAGACTGGACTAACTCTGGGTTATTCGCAATCGTTTCCTCATTCGTGATAATCCCGTTGGACACCAGATCAGCGACATCCGAAACCGGGAACACACGCACCCCTGTGACATCGCCGCAGTCCCCCTGCTCAGCACGCAGTTGGATTTGCAGCGGTTCATTGTTCGTATAAATCACAGAAGCATCGACACCGCCCACGCACACCACTTCGGGCGCGTTAAAACCAATGGCTTCCAGTTGAATATCGTTCAGCGTCATGTCATTAGCAGACAGCAGTGCGGTCAATCCGCTGTAGCTTGCCCCCGAAGTCACCGGAATGCCGACACGGCGTCCGCGCAAATCGGCGACGCTTTCAATGCCGCTTTCCAGCGTGGTCACAATACCCACCGGATACTTTTGGAACCAGGCATAAACATAGACCACCGGGCGGCCCTGTGCCCGTGCCAGGATGACCTGCTCACCGCTGACCAGGCCAAATTGTAGGTCGTTGATCGCAATCCTGTCTACGCCAGCCGCTTCGTCAAAACCGTGCTCAATCGTGACATTGATGCCCGCATCAGCGAAATGTCCGTTTTCAATCGCCGCATACATGGGCGCGAACTGAACATTCGGGATGTAGGTCATGAAAAAGGTGAGATCAAGTGCTGCGCTTTCCTGGGCCTGTACACCCGAAAAACTAAGTGCCAGAACCAATGACAGGATGACCAGAAGCGATTTTTTGGACATTTTCCAAAACTCCTCAGTAAACGAATAGAGACTAACCGCACGTTATATGCGATAGTTAACGACTTCTATTGGCGCGCCGCTGCCAGCCCAACGCGTAATGCGCAAAAATGCCGACCAGCGCATACAGCGACAAGGCTAACGCCGTGAGCGTGAAAACGGCGACCAGCACCAGCGCCGTATCAAAGGTGCCGCGTGCCGTCACAATCAGGAAGCCCAGGCCCGCCCGTGCCGCCACAAACTCACCAACAACCGCACCGATCACCGCCAGGGTGGCGCTCATTTTTAATCCACTGACCAGCACTGGCATTGCCGCCGGGATTTCCAGCTTCGTAAACGTTTGCCAGCGGCTGGCACGCGACGCGCGCATCACATCCCGCAGCCCCTGTGGCACGCTGCGAATACCGACCAATGTGTTCATCAGCATTGGGAAAAAGACAATCAATGTTCCCGTGACAATCTTGCTTTCAGGCCCACTGCCAAACCAGATAACCAGCAGCGGCGCGTAGGCCACGACAGGCGTTGCCTGGAAAGCAACGACGATTGGGGAAATCAAATCTTCCAGCAGCGGTTGTTTAGCGATGACATAACCAAGCGTTAATCCACTCAAGGAGCCTAGCAGCAGCGCCGCCAGTACTGCCGTCAGTGTGGCCTGCGTATGGAACCACAGGCGGCCATCAAGCAGCGCCTGAGAAAATTTTTCGGCAACAGTCATCGGTGCAGGGATGATAAACTCTGGATAAATCCCGGAGACGGCAATCACTTGCCATGCCCCTAACACAAGGGCTAACGTCAGGATAGGCGCGCCCTTGCGCAGGATACGCTTGGCAAACGCATAGTTTCGTTTAGGGGCGACATTAGTGCTCACATTAGGCAGCGTATGTTCACGCATAAAAAACCCCGCTGTACTGCTGGCAGAACAACGGGGCAGGAGAAGCCAAAATCTTCGGGAGATAAAATACATCCACCGAAATTAAGGATTGCCAATAACTAAATGGCAACCAACCCAAACGTCCTCATAACGTTCAGGTTACCCGACCCTCTCCCATCCAGACTATAACTGTCGGCTCTGGCTTCTAACCAGATCCACCGGCACAGGCGAAAACCTGTGACTCGCCAGCAGGACGTTGTACTGTAATGTAACTGGCGAAACGGGTCGCGGGCTTGGACACATCCTCACAGACATGTTCTACCGCCGGTAGGGACTTTCACCCTGCCCCGAAGGTCTGCGTATATGATTTGTAATCAGTATAGCGGTAATCCCATGAGAATTGCAACGGTTTTGGATTAGAGGAATGTCAGTTTTCAGGGGTTGCCTCTGCGCTCAATAAGGTGAAGGCGAAGCGCCCCCCCTTGGCCGTGCTGTTACCTTCCGCCCAGATGCGTCCGCCATGCGCTTCAACAATGTGCTTGCAGATGGCTAACCCTAAGCCAGTGCCGCCGCCCGAACGAGAGGCATCCACCTGATAGAAACGCTCGAAAATGCGCTGCACCTGGTCATCAGCGACACCCGGCCCTTTGTCTTGCACAATGATCGTCACTTCATCAACGCTGCTAAAAGCGCGTACCGTTATGGCTTCGCCGCGCGGTGACCATTTCATGGCGTTGTGAATCAGGTTAGTCAGCACGCGGCGCACCTGATCGCGATCACACAGCACAACAAGATTGGGGTCTATCTCGTTAACGAAACTCAGTTCCTTCGCATCGCTTTGATCGTGAATGCGCTCTTCCGCCTCGTTGACCAGTTCGCGGATCGTACTGGGCAGTAAACGCATAATGGCCTGTCCGGTTTCAATCATCGACAGGTCGTACAGTTCTTCCACCAGCCACAGCAGAGCATCCGTCTCGCGCGCAATCGCCCGCAGCGATGTGATGCTTTGTTTGCGCTTGGGTTTGTCATGCTCGTGGAACAAACCTTCGATAATCAGCCGGATATTGGCAATCGGGTGGCGCAGTTCGTGGGAAATGTTCGCCACCATATCGCGGCGCGCACGGTTCAGCCGCACCAGATCAGTCACATCCAGCAGCGCCAGCCCAATGAAGAAATTCCCATCACGGCGCACCACACGTACATTCACCCGATACGTGCGCTCTTTGATGGTCAGTTGATCTTCGTAGAATTCTTCGGCATTAGCAACCGCATCACTGACCATCATATCCAGTTCAGGGGAACTGGTCACGCTGATTAAACTTTCTCCAATTGGACGTTCACGCCCGAAAAGTTCTTCAGCACGATCATTAATGGCGATGATTTGACGTTTCTCGTTGATGACCAGCAGGACATTGTAGGCGACATTTGCGAGGGTAAGGGCCAGTGCAACCTTATAATTCAGTTCATCATTCTTCTGATGAAGCGTTTGCTTCAGTTCCTCGATTCTGCTTTCCTGCTCGGTCAGTTTTTTCTGCTGCTGCTGCACAAGCGCTTGCAGTTCGGCGATGGTTTGGTTAGTTTGCAGCGAAGTATCGCTCTTCTGCTGCTCAACAAGCTCTTGCAGCTCAGCAATCACACGTTCCAGTACATCTACCATTCATTATCCTTCAAAGCGGTAGCCTACACCACGCACAGTCACAATGCGTTTAGGGTTTGACGGATCATCCTCAATCTTTTCGCGCAGCCAGCGAATGTGAACATCGACGGTGCGCTTATCGACAAAGTAATCGTAGCCCCAAACTTTGGTCAAAATCAGATCGCGAGACAGCACGGCGTTACGGTTGCGCATCAGTTCGGTCAGCAGATCAAATTCCTTATTGCTGAGTTTAATCTCGTCCTGCCCCTTAAACACACGCCGTCCGGTGAGATTCAGCCGTAAGTCTTCCGACTCCATCTCGTCCTGTTCCATCATCGGGCGTCCCATGCCGCGCCGCATCAAGGCACGCACACGCGCCAAAAATTCACCCAGCCCGAATGGTTTCACCAGATAATCATCGGCGCCGCTTTCCAGCCCGATAATCTTATCCACTTCGGTGCCGCGCGCGGTCAGCATGATAATCGGGATATGTGCAGTGGCCGGGTCATGCCGCACCATACGACAGATGCTCAAGCCATCCAGTTTGGGCAGCATAATATCCAGCACAATCAGATCGGGATGCTGGTCGCCGCGAATCTTTTCCAGCCCCAATTCACCATCGCCAGCCGTTGAAACCGTAAATCCTTCGGCCCGCAGTTTATCAGCGATGTTGTTGGCGAGGGTTTCCTCGTCTTCGATAATCAGTACTTTAGCCATGCTTGTCCTTCGATAATCAAGAAACACACTTCTTAAAGATTATCGGTACAATACTAAATATATGTTAAATCTCGCGGATATTTCCGTTAATCATTTAAAGCCCGTACCCCTGCGAGCGTGGTTGCTGCCCGCACAGCGTTGCGAATTGACTGGGCGACCATCTCAGCGGCATAAGCACCAATCGCGGTGACATTAGCAGGCTTCTCCCCGGTAGCCAGCGCAAACAGCGTATCCCCATCCCACATCGTATGGGCCGGGCGTACCGCCTGTGCCAGTCCATCCTGTGCCATCTGCGCAACCTTATTCACCTGTTCCTTGTTCAACCGGGCATTTGTCGCCACCACGCCAATCACGGTATTGCTATCGCTTCGTGGTGGCATAGTCTCCATATGGGCAATGCTCTTCATCGCGTTCAGCATTCCCTGAAATCCCTGACCATCCGGCGGCTGACGCAGTCCCGCGATGATGTTGTTCTGTTCATCAACAACATCACCGACACAGTTTACCGCGCATAAAGCCGCCACCACCAGTCCATCACCAAGATCAATGCTTGCCGAGCCGATGGCCCCTTTTGTCGCGAACTCATTGCCCAGCATCGCGCCAACACGGCATCCAGTCCCAGCCCCCACGCACCCCTGCGCAGCGGGCGCGCTGCTGGCTGCTTCACAGGCGGCATAGCCCATCGCCGCATCCGGGCGAACACCGGGCGTTCCAATCCCTAAGTCCATTAGAATCGCGGCGGGCACAATCGGCACAAGGAATCCCGCCGCACTCTTGTAACCAATCTGATGTTCCTCCAGCCAGCGCATCACACCATCAGCCGCAGCTAAACCGAAGGCACTGCCGCCGGAGAGCAAAATCGCATTCACGGTGTTCACCAGATGCATCGGGCGCAGCAAATCCGTCTCACGAGTACCGGGCGCACCACCGCGCTGGTCAACGCCGCCAATCGTTCCATCAGGACAGATAACGACGGTGCAGCCCGTCGCGCCTTCAAGATCAGTCACCTGCCCAACGTGAATCCCTGGGACATCTGTCAGTGTATTATTCATAGCAAAGCCGTCTCAGTAGTCAAATTAGGGTTCCTACCTCGATAATCGCGATAGGAACGAAACGGATTAAGGAGCCGGTGTTGGCATCGGCGTCGGGATGATCCCCTGATCGTTAGCATCAATAGGCGTCATCTCGCTGCCTCCCGTGCCGACCCCGTTGTTGACGTTAGCAGTTTCTGCCTGTGCCTGCTGCTCAACATAATACTCTCCCATCGTGCCATCATAAGTGTTGGCCGGGATACCATTGGCTGCCGCATCTTGCTCATGTTGAGCGTTCCACGCTGCCGGATTACCGTTATTGGCGTAGAGTTCAGGGCGAACCTGCTGGTCAAGCGCAGGGATACCACCCAGCGGCACCAGGCCGACCACCTGTGGGCGGTTTTGCAGCGGCATCAGTTCGCCGAAGAAGGGATAGTCCAATCCTGCCGTGACCGAGTAGCCAGGCCAGGGATTACGGCTGTAGTCATTTTCGGCAAGCAAGTTAGGGGGATTGCCCGACAATACATTACTAACCATCGCGCCAGCTTGCGTAAAGTCATTAGGCAGGTTAGTCAACCCAATCGCCAGCGGTTCAAACAGCAGTCCCAGGTTACGGATGGGATCATGCAGTTGTGTCTGGTTAACCGGAATCACCGCACGCACGTCCAGGCTTACCGGGACTGACTGCTGTACGGGCACGTCTAGGTCAAGATAAACATCGAGCGCTGTGCCCTCCGGCAAGGACAAGCTGACATCCACGGGAATCTGTTGTCCATTCAGCGTAATCGAGGCGTCCACTTGCAGAGGCACTGCCGCCGCCAGCACGACGGTTGTGCGGGTTTCAAGGGGGATATTCAAATCAAGCGGTATAGAGTCCCGTACCGGAATCGTCCAGTCAATCGTCGCGTTATCCAGCCCCACCGCCGTTTGGTGAAGGCCCGTGACCAGTGGCTGCGCGATCTGGTTTTTGATGTCAAAGATGAATAACCCCAACACCAGCAGCACAACGACCAGTACAAAATTGACGATGAACGAAAAAATAATCATGAATCGCCAAAACCATTTGCCGAATGTTCTCATGACGAGACTCCTTGTGACGTGATGGACTCAACATTACCACTATAACACTAGGCAGAAGTACGGAGCAAATGATTTGACAACCTAAAGGAAACAAAAAGGACGGGACAATCTCCCGCCCTTGTAACAACGCTGCTGAAGGCTACAGACCAGCATCACGCCGCAGTGTATCAGCCTTGTCTGTTTGTTCCCAGGGAACATTCAGGTCGTCACGGCCAAAGTGACCGTAAGCCGCAACCTGCTTGTAGATTGGACGCCGCAGCTTCAGATCACGGATGATCGCCGCAGGACGCAGGTCAAAATGCTTCCAGATGAGTTCTTCGATTTTTTCATCAGGAATGTTGCCCGTGCCGAAGGTTTCCACAGCAAGCGACGTAGGACGTGCCACACCGATGGCATACGATACCTGAAGCTCGAAGCGGCTTGCCAACCCTGCGGCCACGATATTCTTGGCGATATAACGCATCATGTAGGCACCGCTGCGGTCAACCTTTGTCGGGTCTTTGCCAGAAAACGCGCCGCCGCCGTGACGCGCGACACCGCCGTATGTATCAACGATGATCTTGCGTCCGGTCAAACCAGCATCCCCCAGAGGGCCGCCGGTGACAAAGCGTCCGGTGGGATTGACATAGATTCGGGTATTCTCATCCAGCAGATTCTGCGGAATGACCTTCTGAATGACATGTTCAATGACCTGCGCACGAATATCGGCCTGCGAGATTTCGGGCGCATGTTGTGTGGAAATAACGACGGTATCAACGCGATGCGGCTTGCCATAAGCGTATTCAACCGTCACCTGGCTCTTGGCATCCGGGCGCAGCCATTTCAATTCGCCCTTCTTGCGTGCTTCGGCCAGGCGGCGTGTCAATTTGTGCGAGAGCGAAATAGTCAGCGGCATCAGTTCAGGGGTTTCATCGCAGGCAAAACCGATCATCATGCCCTGATCACCTGCACCTGTAGCTTCAATTTCAGCCTCAGACATCGTGCCTTCACGCGCTTCCAACGCCTTATCAACGCCCTGCGCAATATCAGACGATTGCTCCTTGATCGACACGATGACGCCGCAGGTATCCGCGTCAAAGCCATACTTACCGCGCGTATAGCCGATTTCACGCACCGTATCGCGTACCAGTTTTTCAATATCCACATAAGCGCTGGTGGTGATTTCGCCCATCACCACAACCAGACCCGTCGTGGTAGATACTTCGCAGGCCACGCGCGCATTGGCATCTTTCGCCAGAATTGCATCCAGTACTGCGTCCGAAATCTGGTCACACATCTTATCGGGATGTCCCTCAGAAACCGATTCTGAGGTGAAGAAGTAGCGGGGAGAAGTCATGAAGGTCAGATTTGCCCCGACCTGTGGGCGTGCTTGTACCATTGACCTGTGTATCCTTTCACACTAAATAAAAACGCCTCTCCGGTTTAATGAAGAGGCGTAACGTGTCCATATTAAATGGGATGTTCGCCGCTCATCTTCCAGAGAATACTCTGACGGAATTGGCACTTATCCCGGCGCTCCGGTAGTTGCCGCGGTTTCGTAGGGCCGTTCCCTCCACCGCTCCTGATGAGTGCTGTTGCACAAGGTAGTTCAACTTGGCGAAAAAAGATACCACAGCTACATTGAGAATGAAAGACTCAAATTTCGACTCGCCCGCCGATGGCGCAGTCCATGAAACCAACATCCTGTCGTCTGACCACCCAACAGCGTTTGTATTTCCTAACTCAGTCTAACCGACTTTCTTTGTTGTCCCGTTTTTTGCGCCGTCATGACTTTCATGGACATCCCAATCCACCTCGCCGTCAATTTCCGCAGCATCCCCGATCAATTCGATCAACTACTCGATCATTTCGCGCAGCCTCGAATTGACAGGTTTGCCTTTTCCAACCCATTCTAACCATCATGAATGAGGGGACGGGACTTTGCAATAGCCCTGTTTCGGCTAGGCAAAATTTGAGCGTTTGCTACCGCGTGCTAGATGTGCCATGAACTCACTGCGGGTCTGGCTGTCCTCGCGGAAAACACCAATCATCGCGCTCGTCGTCATGTGAGAGTCGTGCTTTTCGACCCCACGCATCATCGAGCACATATGCACACCTTCAACAACCACGGCCACACCCTGGGGATGCAGCACCTGATTGAGGAACTGGGCAATCTGGTGCGTCATGCGTTCCTGCACCTGTAACCGCTTCGCGAACATATCGACGACACGCGGGATTTTCGACAGCCCGATAACCTTACCATTGGGAATGTAAGCTACATGGGCGTGTCCGACGAAAGGCAGCATGTGGTGTTCACACAAGCTGGAGAACTCAATATCCTGCACAATCACCATGTCGTCGTACTGCACGTCAAACATAGCATTGTTAATCAGCTTGTTGGGGTCAGTGCGATAGCCACTCAGCAGTTCATCGTAAGCCTTAGCCACACGTTTGGGAGTTTCTTGTAAGCCTTCACGTTCCGGGTCTTCTCCGACTGCTACCAGAACCTGCCGGATTGAATCTTCAATCGCAGATTTATCAACCGGAGGCAAGTCAAGCTCGAATTCTTCCAAGAACGCTTTGGAACGCAGCTTATTGCGCATGGCTGTCAGCGTATCCACAGCGTGATTTTCATTTGTATTGGGGAGCTTCATAGCTGCTTCCTTACTTTGTATATTTATCTTCAACATTATATGCGAAGTTTGCGCAGTAGAGTCCGTTCCTCAGTAACTCCTAAGCCGGAACTCAATGTGATGATTAGACGATCATGCCTCTTCAAATGTTACACAGTCAGATATACGCTCACTGAGTACAAATGAGATTAGAAAATGCATAAAAGTTCTGTTAAAACTTCCACAACTGCTTTAAGCAATAACTCATCTTGTAATTTCTCATAGACGAGGACACATACTACTTCCTCAAACAGAGGAACAATCAGCATATGGTTTGAGATTGTGGTTGACAATAAACAGGATAAACGAGCACAAAATCAAGCACAGAATAGCACATATATTCTATTTCGTCAATCTTGGATATGCTGAACTGTCGCGGTGCAGAAATCGAGCGTTGAACAAGACAGGATTATAGAGTGAATGCCTGTTGGATGCAGACTCTGTGAGTCTGCAATAACCCTTGCCCAATGAACCCGCCCTATACGAAAAACCGTGATGCGGTACAATAACCAACGCTTTGTCGTTGCCAGAATCACACTGCTGGGCAGCAAAGGAAGTGTACATGAACCTAACTGAATATGGACGTATCCTCTTTCGGCGTGGCTGGATTATTCTACTTCTACTCATTATCGCCGCAGGTAGCGCATACGGATTTAGCCGCTTTATCACGCCTACCTATCGCGCAACTCAGATTGTCCTTGTAACCCCCTCCCGTAATGATCTCGGCCTGACTGAAGCTATCATTCGGTTGCTCAATTCCTACCGCAGTTATCTCGACAGCCGCGAAATTGCCGCTGACGTGATTAACAGGTTGCAGCTTGATATGACCCCCGATCAACTCAAGGGTGATGTGGTTATCACGGTAGGTCAGATTGACCTGAGTATTCATATCGATGTGGATAGCGAAGATCCAGATCTTGCCAATCGCATTGCACGCGAATGGGGACAGCAGTTGGTTGAATATCGCGTCCAACAGAATCAGACCGTGCGCAATGAAGACCGTGTCGATGCTATGATGCCTGACCAACCGCGCGTTGATCTCCTGCAACCCCGTCCCACACTGAACGCAGTTGCTGGAGCCGTATTGGGCTTGATTCTGGGCATCATCATTGTGTTCGTGCTGGAATATCTCGAAAGCAGTATTGTACGCAATCGCGAAGACCTCGAACGCAATCTGGATCTCCCAGTTCTCGCCACCGTTCCACGCATAGAAGGATAATCCATGACTGAAACCAAACTTATCACCCTCAGCGATCCTCGTTCGGCGGCGGCAGAGGCTTATCGAACTTTGCGTACAAACCTGATGTTCAGCGCGGTTGAGCGGCATCTTTCAACAATCAGTGTCGCTTCTATCACCGACGCAGAAGACAAAAGTGTTGTCCTCGCGAATCTGGCAGTCACATTTGCGCAGGGTGGATACAAAACGATTATCGTGGACACTGATTTGCGCCGTCCAGTGCAACATACAATATGGGACATTAAAAGCGGCAGCGGGTTAACGACGATGATGCTGGATGATACCGCGCTTGCTAGTCCACCGTTGGTACAGACAAGCGTCAAAGACTTGTGGGTGCTGCCTGCGGGTCAGCTTCCGCCCAACCCTGCGGATATTCTCGGCAGCCAGCGTATGAACGATATTATTGGTTTGCTGAAAGCACGCGCGAATTATGTGCTGTTTGATGTGCCGCCGGTGCTTGCCGCTACGGATGCAGCGCTTCTCAGTGCCAAGCTGGACGGAATTCTGCTGACGATACGCGCTGGACATTCACGCCGCGATCATACGGCCCGTGCTAAACAGGCCCTTGAGCGCGTTCATGTGCGTATTCTGGGTTCAGTTCTCACCAATGCGCCGCGCGAAAATATGGGCAAATACTAGAGTTAAACAGTACTATGCCGCACCAAGCACATCAGGCAGATTCAGGGCTTCAGTATCTGCTCTATCTGCCCCCTCAATATAATCCTCAGGACAAATATCCGGCAATCCTTTTTCTCCACGGTTCAGGAGAACGCGGCAACGATTTGTCTCTGGTTCAGCTTCATGGTCTACCTAAGCGCATCGCAACAGGTGATGAGTACCCCTTCATCATCATTTCACCGCAATGTCCTGTAGATGTCCGCTGGACTGATGAAGTTTCACGGCTCGGCGACCTGCTTACGCATGTAGAAAATGCCTATGCGATAGACAAGACGCGCTTCTATCTTACTGGGATGAGCATGGGAGGACAGGGGGCATGGGCGCTGGCAGTTGAGCATCCAACGCGCTTCGCCGCTGTCGCCCCTATTTGCGGCAGACAGATTCCCGACCTAAGCAAAATATGCGCACTCAGAAATACGCCTATGTGGGTGTTTCATGGCGCAAAAGATTCAGTAGTCCCGTTGGAAAACTCTGAATTGATGGTGGATACACTGAAAGGCTGCGGGGGAAACGTCCGGCTGACTATTTATCCTGATGCTGACCACGATGCATGGACGCAGACCTATGCAAACGGGCAACTGTATACCTGGTTTCTGGAGCACCAACGCGTATGACAGAACTCATTGGAACAGAACTCAGCGAGCGGGCTGTCGATTTCCTTAAGGATGAGTGCAATCGACTACAAGCACTGTACAGCCAGGCGCAAGACAATGCGCAGAACATCTTTAACTTCTATCTGACGTTTATTAGCACCATTGTCGGCGCGCTTATTGTCCTGCTGCAAGTCTCCGGCTTCAATTCGCTGCAATCAAAAATCAGTGTGGCGGGATTACTGTTTTTCGCTGCTGTTGTGGGAACCGTATATCTGTCTGCAATTTCAGGGCGATATGCTCATCTGACTCGCTATGCCTATGCGATAGACGAACTTCGTCGCTACCTTATCCGCCGTTTGCAGATTCCCATGCCTGCGATTTACGATTCGTTTCTTTCAGAAGATACGCCTGTCAAAAAAAGCGTCCAAAGATCAGACAAATGGTATGTATGGCTCGTTCCTATGGGAACATACACCATGTTTATCTCCATCATCAGCAGCCTATCTCTAGCAATGTTTACATGGGTTGTGCTGTCGTTGGGGGACATTAGCGCGGAATATTTCGTCTTCGCAGGTATGCTCGTCTTTTTGCTGACCCTAACTATCTATAACGCGTACTCTCGAATTTTTGTTGACCGTGTAAGTCAACGCCTGCATGTGCGTATTGATAGTGGGCGCGAATTGGCAGTTTGGGCAGGAAAGAACTAAGTGACCCTACCACCTGATCCTGAATCCGAGCAAAAATGGGCGGACATGCCCAAGAATCAGCCTTCAAAAGACGCACTGCCACCGCTGGTCTTTGGTGGTAATCGTAACTGGTTATGGCTGATTATCTTTTTATCTGTACTAACAATCATTGGTTTGATCCTGAGTCGGGGATCAGGTTACTGAAGGAGTTTTCATGAAAGGGCTAATTCTCAGCGGTGGCAAGGGAACACGCCTTTACCCGTTGACCTACACCCGCGCTAAACAGTTGATTCCCGTCGCCAACAAACCGGTACTCATTCGTGTAATTGAAGCAATTCGAGAAGCAGGCGTGACAGATATTGGGATTGTCATAGGTCAGACAGGGCCAGAAATCCGCGAAGCGCTGGGCAGTGGGGAAAAGCTTGGCGTCAAGCTTACTTATATCGAACAACCCAACCCCGAAGGGCTGGCGCACGCGGTCAAAATTTCGCGCGATTTTTTAGGCGACGAACGCTTTGTTATGTTCCTGGGTGACAACGTCATACAGGGAGGCATCACAGATTTGATCAGTGATTTCGCCCACAACGATTGGAACAGTCAGATTGTTCTGAAGCGCGTGGAAGACCCCTCCTCATTTGGTGTGGCCAAGCTCCGTCCCGATGGAAGTATCGAGTGCCTTATCGAGAAGCCTAAGGAACCTCCAAGTGATTTAGCGCTGGTTGGTATTTATATGTTTGATCATCACGTTTTTGAAGCGGTAAACGCCATTAAGCCCTCCAGGCGTGGTGAGTATGAGATCACAGATGCCATTCAGTGGCTTATAGATCATGAGTACCGTGTTTATCCACACGTTCATGAAGGCTGGTGGATTGACACAGGCAAACCTATGGACATGCTGGAAGCGAACAGCTTTGTACTGGAAGAGTTGCTGGCAACTATTGACCCACACCAGCGCATTTCGGCGGAAAGCACTATCGTCAATTCACAGGTTGATAGTCGCGTGATCGTGGAACGCGGCGCGCAAATCATCGACAGCACTGTTCGTGGGCCGGCCATTATTGGCGAAAACACGATCATCAAAAACAGTTACATCGGCACATACACCAGCATCTATCAGGGTGTACGTGTGGAGAACTGTGAAATCGCCCGCAGTATCATTCTGGAAAACAGCATCATCGAAAACCTGGATGTTCGCCTTCAGGACAGTCTGATCGGACGCAACGCCACCTTAAGTCGCAACAATTCCAAGCCGCGTGTCTTGAAAATGAACCTCGGCGACTACAGCAACATCTGGACAGTTTAGAAATTATGTTCTATAACAGAGAGTGTTCAACGCTCATCTGTTTAGAACGCGAGTGAAACCATGACTTCTTCTATTAAACTTCTGGCAATTGATATTGACGGAACCCTGCAAAATAGCCGCCACGAACTGACTGAGCGCACCGAGAAAGCCCTCAGAGCGGCAGTGGCTTCCGGTGTTCTTGTAGTGCTGGCTACAGGCAAAGCGCGGATTGCCTGCCAGAATATTCTTCAGCGTATAGGCAGCAGCGGGCCGCTGATCTGCATGGAAGGTACAGTAGTCTATAATGCCGACGGGTCGCTTCGTCAGCAGCACGTTCTGAACCCTGAAATTGCCCGACAAATCATCACCTTTGCCGAAGATCGAGGCTATACATTGCTGGCCAACAGCGCCGAACACATCTACCTTCGCGCCCACAATGCCCAACTGATCGAACTGCTGGCAAAGTACAGCGAACCCAGCCCCGAGGTCGTAGGTCCACTTCAGAATATCCTTGACGACATCACTATCAATAAGTTGATGGCCTTTAAAGAAGGGCACACGGTCAAGCCGCTCAGTTGGCAGCTTCAAATGCAGCTTAATGGAGCCGTAAAACTAACCCCTGTCATGCTTGATACTGGGTTACAGGTCATGCCGCCCGGCATTTCTAAAGGCACGACCCTCAAAAAGCTGATGAAAGACCTGAAAATCCTAGCAGATGAAGTGGTCGCCGTTGGTGATGCGGAAAATGACCTGGAAATGTTTGCGACCGCCGGAACAAGCGTGGCAATGGGTAATGCTCGTCAACAGGTCAAGGATGCTGCAAAATACAGTGTTTCCCACTGCGATGATGACGGAGCCGCTGAAGCCATTGAACGCTTTGTGTTACAATCTCAAGAGAGAATCCTAGAAACCGAGAAACAATAATCATGACTGATATCAAACTCGTTGCCTTAGACATTGATGGAACGCTGCTTAATCCTCAGAGTCAATTATCTGCCCGAACTGAAACCGCTATCAAGGCGGCGTCAGAAAAAGGGGTTATGGTGATATTGGCTACTGGGAAAACCCTTGCTTCCTCACGTGATCTTATCACGCGCTTGAATTTGACCACTCCCGGGATTTTTGTTCAGGGAACAGCTACCCACAACGCCGATGGCACGGTACGGGGGCAGCAAACACTCACGGCTGACCTTGCTC
>JAXLWC010000071.1:0-28338 GCA_046328675.1 Anaerolineae bacterium | reverse complement strand
CTGGATAGAGCTTGGGTCGCGGCGATCTTCAATCAGCAGCGGGCGGCGATGCTGCGCGACCCACCCGGCGATACCTTCGCCCGGTTTGTAGGTGTTTCCGGCTTCGGCCAGTTGCAGCAGGTACATGGTGTCGCCGATCCAGCCATGCTGCTGGAGCATCCGCGTGTGTTCGCTCCACAAGGCGATTTCGCCAGCTTCGGCGGGAATATACTTGCCGGCGATAGTCAGGATGGCTTGTACCGTCTGCTCCTGTCCGAGGCTGGTGTTGAGGGTATCGCCAATCTCGTTGATGATGTTCATCGCCTTGGACAAGTCAAGCCCATCGGCGCTGGCGCTGGTGGCAGAAAGCTCACGCATGACGACGACGGTACGCAGTTCCTGCCCGACAGGGACACGATGTGACGAGGCTTCTATCCAGCGCCCGCCAAGCTGGAATGAGGACTGACGCTCGCTGGCGAACAGTTCTAAGAAGCTGTCACTGGGCTGCGCTTTGGCGGCAATTGTTTCCAGGTTCGGCTCACCGCCGTTCAGGCCTGCCCAGCGGCGCGCCGATTCGTTGGCGAAAACAATCTGCCCATGCTCGCGGGAGATGAGCACCGCTTCATTATGATTGTCGGTGGAAGAGACCTGTTCGAGCATCTGCTCGATATCCAGTGCCCGTCCCATCTTGCGCCGTTCCTGTGACCACGCCCACAGCCACAGGTAGACGACCACGCCGCCCACGATAATCATCAGCACTAGCGCCATAAGTCTTCCTCAATACAGCTATCAACGTACAGCAATCAACGTTTACCTGAATCTCAAATAGTAATCATCATAAGGGATTTTTTGCGCCGCAGTATAGGCACTGCATGTATAAGGCAGAAGGGACGTTCCTGAGAACGTCCCCGAAGTACACCTGTCCAATTAGTTCACCTTCACTACCCGCTTACCACGAGGTCAGGATGGGCGACTCGCTGGTTTCTGAGCCACTTAACCCACGACGGCGATCTTCAGCGGCCAGTTCGGTAATCTCGCGGATGTCAGAGAAGGGGTGCGTCGTGTTGGAGACTGAACCGACGGATAAGGTCATCAGCGGTGCCTGTTTCTCGCCGTTGGGGCCATCGGGCACCAGGATGTAGCCGCGTTCGCGATCAATGAACGAATAATGCTGGCGCACTTCTTCGTCGAAGCGGGCGACCAGCCGTTCCTTCAGTTTCTTGGCGTCGCCGCTGTGGGTGATGATGATGAAGTTATCGCGTCCCGGATGGCCGAGGAAATCATCGGTTGAGCCAGCTTCTTCAATGACTTCGCTGAGCAGAATGGACATAAACTTGATGACTTCATCACCGGCCACAAAGCCGTACACTTCGCTGAACACGTCGAAGTGATTGATCTTCATGTCGATGTAAGTCCAGGCCTTTTCGCTGCGCATCAGGTTACGCAGGTAATCTTCAATCAAACGCCCCATCGGCAGGTTTGAACGCGGATCAATTAACGAGCTGCGTTCCGACGCCTTGATGGCGTTTTGTACGCGCAGCTTCAGTTCTTCGATGTCAAACGGCTTGGTGATGTAATCATCCGCGCCGAGTTCCAGCCCGGCGATTTTGTCGCTGCGTTCGTCTTTCTGCGTGAGGAAGATGATCGGGATGTGATTGGTGCGTGAATTGGTACGCAGTTCACGGCAGACATCGTAACCGTTCATATCCGGCAGCATGATGTCCAGCACAATCAGACTGGGAAGTTGTTTACGCGTCATGGCGAGCGCATCACCACCACGCGGCGCGACCTGCACTTCATAGCCCTGCCCGCTAAAATAAATCCGCAGCATGTTAGAAATGTCAAAGTCGTCTTCGACAACTAGAATACGACCTTTACTCATGGAGAACCCCCTGTCAGGGCGAATAGTTTTCAGGACGAAAGATTAATTAACTCAAATATACATGATTCTTGCCAATTGCGCATCAGAGGCGTTGGTGGATTTGCACCGATTTCCCAAGTTCGCAGTCTATAGTCTTAAACGGTGTTACATTTCAAATTATAGTAGAATCAGAGTTGTATATTGTAAGCTGATGATGAACAACGCTAAAACATACGTGGGAAACCTGTGATGCAGATTGATGTCGTGCGTGCAGCCCTGATAGATCGTCCGCTGCTGCGCCATTTAACCGAATTTTACATGTATGACATGAGTGAATTTGACGCTGAACTGGAAATCAACGCGCATGGCACGTTCGATTTCAGCGTGGATCGTTACTGGCAAGACCCGAACCGCGCGCCGTATGTGGTACAGGTAGACGGCAAACCCGCCGGATTCGTGCTGGTCAAACGCGGCGCGTACCTCAGCGGCGACCCGGAAATGATGGATATGGCGGACTTTTTTGTCATGCGCCGCTATCGTCGCGAGGGTATTGGCACCTTCGTTGCCGAGTATATGTTCGAGATGTTCCCCGGCAAATGGGAGGTGCGCCAGTTCGCGGAAAATCTGGCGGCGCAGGCCTTCTGGCGCAAGGTCATTGACCGCTACACCAACGGGCACTTTCAGGAACTGACGCTGGACAACGCACAATGGAAAGGCACCGTGCAGTATTTCGCCAACGTGCCGTAGGTTATGGTTAGCAGCGTGACATTCAAATCATGAGGCGAATCAAAAGAGGCGTACCGCCGGGCACGCCTCTCGATGTTCAGTAGTGTATGTTTAGCGCTGCGGTGCAGGCTGGCGGCGCTGGATTACGGGCTGATGCATTTCTTCGCGCAGTTCGCCGTAGCGTTCCTGCAAATCGTTACCCAGTGTAATCAGGCTGCTGCCGAGTTGGGCCAGCGCGGGCGCATAGAACGGCGCGGGGCGCGGCGCTTCGGCGGCCAAACGTGAATGGTCTGCCTGTTGTTCCTGTTCCTGCTGATGAATACGGTTCAGCGCTTCATTCTGATAGTTGTTCAACATGAGGTTTCCCCTTGCCCATTTGGGCTGTGACTAGTGAATATAAAGGCTAGCCTGACAGGCGCGAACTGGGTGAAATATCGGAAACGACGTTGGTTGTGGTCAGGGGTGCCTCCCACGCCCTGACGTGGATACTCGTTAGAACATGCCCACTGTGCGGTTGATGCGCACAAAGCGCCGCACCGCGCGCATGGTATCGTCAAAACGTTCCTTGTTGAGCGCGTAACACTTCGACACTTCCTTGCGGCGCTCGACCAGATAACCGGTGGCGGTAAGCTGGCGCAAGTGACGGGATGCCGCCGACTGGCTCAAGTCCAGCAGGTTGATGATGTCCTGTGCGCACAACTCCTCGTACTGTGTCAGCAGTTCGATGATGCGCAGGCGGGTGTCGTCGGCCAGTGCGTTGAGGCGCACCACCAGTTCTGAACGGCTGAGGGCGGGCGACTTGATGCGTGCGCCTTCGGGCAAGCGCGCCCCGAAGATCACCCACAAGGTATTCTTGTCCTCGCTCTCCCAGCGGCCAATGTAGGGGCCGATGTAGGGCGTCGGCACGAAGATCAGGTTCTGCGGCCACTCCGGCCAAATCTGGCTCATGTCACGTCCGGTAATCATACGGATGGCTTCCAGCGCGCTCAGGCCGTTGTAGTCCAGTTCCTGAAAGGCTTCCGCCGATTCTTCGATCATCGGGCGGGAGCGCCGCCACTCGGCTGCCAGCACGGTGTCCCACATGTAGGTCATATGCTCGACGATTTTCTTCTGCATGTCCAGCGGATTAGACAGCCAGTGGTGTACTTCCTCGTAGAACTCGCGGTCAAACTTTGCGCCCTTCTCGGCCTTCTTGGCGGCGTACATCTGCTCCATGCGCGAGAGGAAGGTGTCTCTGTCCAGCGCTTCTTCTTTGGTCAGCGGCCTCATGCCTTCGCATTCTTCCGTACACATCCACTCAATGGCGCGATCCCGCAACTGTTCAGGTTCGAGCTTGGCCAGGTAGTCGATGTACGTGGGCATGTCCGGGAAGCTGCGGCGCGGGGCGACACTGGAAAAGAGGCCGTTGAAAATGACCCGGTTAATCAGGCGGCGTTCCGGCGTGAGGCTGTCGTGTACTTCAATCACACGCTGGCTGATGCCTGACAGGTAATCAAGACTCGCCATGTCCGAGAGGAAGTCCATTGCCACCAGCACGGGTTCGACGCTGATGTGTACCGTGACGGCTTCGGGAGCGAGGATATAAGTTTGGTCCGACATGGGCGTCCTCCTGCATTGCGAATTTTGCGTTTTATGCACTCTAGTTGCTTTACCCGTTTAAGCGGGTAATCTGAATATCAGTATAGCATAACCATTTAAATTTTGTCAACAGGCTATTTGAAAAAGTTTTAAACACTGCCTGTCAAAGCAGGGAATCCCCAGGAAGGCAGGGTTAGGCTGCTCGGATGCTGGCGAAAACCCCTCGCATCGGGCGTTTATCCTTCGCTGCCCAAGGAGTAAGCGCTGCCCTTTTTTGCACCTTTTTAGCTACTCGGCGCGGCATGTTTCCTATAGTATTAAGGAAGCACCGATCAAAGAACCTTTATGATGCTTGGTACAATCTTCCGCTACAATTCTAGTACGCGAGGTGAGTTGACTCGCTTATGGTGCAAAGCTATAATCTGCTGTAGTATTGATTTGAATGACACTCCATCTTTATCGAGTTTTAGGGGGCTTCAATGCCGCTTCAGGGCAACCTCAGGAATTTTAGCACCACGCAGTTGCTCAATCTGATAAACCTTGCCGGGAAGACCGGGACGCTCACGATCTTTGAAGGTATCCCGACAGGTGAAAAAGATGCCATGCAGGAAGAGAAGATGGCTCCCGGTGCGGAACGTGCGAAAGTCGCGTTCAAGGCGGGCAAGCTGATCTTTGCTGCGATGCAAGGACAGGATGGCAATCTTGTCTCGGTGCTGAATAAGGCAGGCAAGCTGACCGATGACCAGGCGCGCATTATCCGCGAACGCGCTAAGAACACCACTGACAAAGCCCTCGCCATGCTGCTCATCAATGCCAACTATGTGAGCCAGAATGATGTCGTCAACAGCGTGCAACAGCATACGCTTGATGTTGTGTACAATCTAATGGCGTGGGTGCAAGGCCCCTTCCGTTTTGACGATGGTATCCTGCCCCCGGCTGACCGCATCATGGTGCCGATTGACCTTGAAAACGTCATCATCGAAGGCTCGCGCCGCATCCGTGAAGTGGAGGAACTAAACAAGCATCTGCCGAACCTCGACATGGCGTTGAAGTTCCCGGAAAACCCCAAAGAGAAATTCAAGGGGATTAACCTCAGCGTTGAGGAATGGCGTGTGGTTTCGTTCATCAATCCAAAGAACACCATCCGTCAGATTGCCAAAGCCAACAATATGTCGGAAATGGAAATCCGCCGCATTGTATATGGGTTGGAACAAGCGGGGCTGGTGGAACTGGTGAAACCGCCGTCAGCCGATGGTAAACCAGCACCGGGTGCGCCACAGAGCCGTTTGCAGCAGCGCCGCCAGCAAGCTGCTAAGCCGCAAGTCCAAAAAGCCGTCGTTAGCAAACTCATTGACAAGATCCGGTCAATCTAAGACGCCCTTATTCGTTTTGTGGCGGCTGGGCAACCGTCCCTATTATTCAGATGCGATACGGGAAGAGCAATTATGCAGACAGTAAAAATGGTCATCACAGGCCCCTTCAGCTCCGGCAAAACCGAGTTTATCCGCTCCATCAGCGAAATCGAAGTGGTTTCGACAGAACGCGAAATCTCCTCTACCGCTGAGGCCAAGGTCAAGGATGCGACCACCGTCGCCATGGACTTCGGGCGTATCACTGTAGACGACGATCTCGTTCTTTACCTGTTCGGGACACCCGGCCAACGCCGCTTCGACTTCATGTGGGAGATTCTGGCGGAAGGCATGTTGGGTTTTGTGGTGATGGTGGACAGCGCCAAGCCGGAAACCTTCCGCGAAGCCAAGAGCATTCTGGAAACGTTCCGGGCGTATGCCCCTACCCCTTACGTGGTCGCCGCGAACAAGCAGGATCACCCCGATGCCTGGGCTGCCGAGGATTTGCGCATCGCCCTGCGTATCGAGGAAAACGTGAAGCTCCTCCCCTGTGTGGCGAAGGATCGCGAAAGCGTCAAGAACGTGTTACTCGAACTACTGTACTCCATCCTTGAAGAGATGGAAAGCTAGAGCACTAACGACTTACATTGGCTGAAGACTCTACGTAGGGGCGGACCTCCGGTTCGCCCTTACACATACTGCACAGGAAAAAATTGTGGCGACTCTGGTAACTGAACAGGGCATCGTGCATTATGAAACCTATGGTCGCGGGCGCCCTGTGCTTTTACTTCATGGCTGGCTCGGTTCATGGGCGCTCTGGCGTAACTCTATTGAGATTCTGGGCAAAGAGTTCCGTACTTATGCCTTGGATTTTTTTGGATTCGGCGAATCCGGCGATCAGGCCAACGATTTCTCCGTCGATAATTTTGTCATGCTCGTCAACCAGTTCATGGATCGGCTGGGCATTGTCAAAGCGCCGCTGGTCGGGCATTCGATGGGCGGCACGGTATCCCTCAGTGCTGCTGTGCGCTACCCCGAAAAAATCGTTAAGGTCATCGTCATCGGTTCGCCCGTGCAAGGCAACTCGCTGAATCTGCTGCTGAAGATGTCGGGCTATCGCAACATCGCCCATCTTTTCTGGCTGTACCCTTCTCTGCTCCAGTTGTTCCTGCGCGGCTATTCGTACTTCATGGCGAAAGACGGCAAAATGCTGGGCGACATGATTACCACCGATGTCTCCAAAATCACGGTGGACTCGTTCTTTCAAAGCATCGGCACGCTGCGGGCTACCGATTTGCGTTCGCAGATTGGCGGCATCAAGGTTCCGGTTCTGGGTATCTACGGTAAGAAGGACATCATCGTCCACCCGAACCAGAACAAGACCCTCAAGCAGTATCTACCCAGCAGCCGCATTGCCCTGTTCGAGAATTCCGGCCACTTCCCCATGATGGACGAGCCGACTCGCTTCCACGAAACGGTACGCGACTTCCTGTATAACGGATAAAAAAAGTCCCTCTTGATCTAAGAAGGACTTCTTGTGCTTCTCGTGTCATCGTTATGCCTCTCACGATGCTGTCTCAAGTGCTTTAGCCTGATTATGACTCGCTGATCGCCACAGACGATGCACCAGGAAACCCACTACCGCCATCACGCCGATTACCAGCAACGCCTTGAAGCCCAAACGCGCGGCATCGGTTCCGGCGAACACTACGTGCAGCGTCACCAGTGCGAAGGAGGCGTAGCTTGTCAGGTGCAGCAGCCACCAGATACGATGCCCGATGTACTTCCTGAAGGCGAAGCTCGCGGAAACAATCAGCACTATCCAGCAGGCTAACGTACCCAACCCCACCGCAAGCGGACGATATGGCCCGACGAAGGGGATAACGATGTCGGCGACGGTGTAGGTGACGTAGGTATCGAACAGCAGGAGCAGCGCGTGGACAATGCTGAACACTACCGCCAGCCACGAAATTGTGCTGTGCATGAGCATCGACACCACGCCCGGCGACCAATCCTTAATCACGCGGCTGGTGAGCACGATGCCCCAGACCATTGAGGCTGTCAGCAGCGCGTAGGCGGTGACGCCCGACGCGCGCACGAGATACCACGCCACATTGGTTTGATCGGTGAGGCTGACGCTGAACACGCCCTGCTGCCACACCCACACGCCTGCCACCGCGACCACGACGAGGCTGAAAATTAACGAGAGCCGATCCATCCAGGGAGATGCTTTAACCATGAGATGCTTCCTTATGCTGGTAATTAGCGACTTGAGCGCGTGGTACGGGTGACGGGCTGGGTCACCACCTGCGTCGTCGTCGAGGGCTGCGCGGTGGCCGCTGCGACGACGGTGTTACTGTCGCTGGCCGAACGAATTTCGACAACGCTGGTGGTGTCGCTGGTGGTTGCAGCCGTCTGCACTTCAGAAACCTGCGCGGTGGTGGTATCACTGGCCGCCATATCGAGCATAATCAGGTTTTGCGCGCCAAAAATGGTGGCGAGACTGCTGCCTGTAATCAGTGCGGTGCGGACGATGAAACGTTTTGCGGCGGTCATTCCTGCTGCCATCTGTCAATTCCTTGCCTATCGAACATTGATAGTCTCAGGATACGATAGGTGCGGCTTGCCTGCTTTAACTCCGACTCAAAGCTTCTTAAATCCGCCTTAAATCTGTTTAACGGCTGGAACGTGTACGGCGCGGTGGCTGCTGCGGCTGGACGATGGCCTGCGTCGGCAGCGGGGTAACCGTCGGCGGCACCAGTGTCGCAGTGGGCGTGCTGGTCGGAAGCAGCGTGGCCGTCGGCGTCGAGTCGATCATCGTCTGCGAGACGATACCCGTTGTCGCAGTGGGCGGCAGTTGTGTTGGAGTCGGCGCGGGAGTTGTGGCTGTCGGCACGGTTGATACGGTATCCGTCGTCGGCTGTCCGGCGGGCGCGATAATGATGATGGTATCAGCGCCGTCAACAGAGGTGTCTGAATCCGCCTGAATATCGAAGGCGTTGTTAGCGTTTGTGTCTACCATCACCAGCCCCTGCGCGCCGATGATCGTCGCCAGCGTGCTGCCTGTGATGAGTGAAGTGCGAACCAGAAAACGTTTTGCGGGTGTCATTCCTGATGTCATGTGTCTATACCCTTAAACCGAACATTGCTGGTTTAAGGATAAGACAGCGCGGGTGTCCGTGCTTTAATAGCGACTCAAACTTCCTTAAATTCAGCTTAAATCCTGCGGGCTGCGCGACAAATACGCAGCCCGCAGGCACACTGGGCGCTGGATAAACAGGGACAAGATGCGGTTTGTGATCATCTCATTAAGCTAAATTTAATTATTTATTAAGACGATTGACTATTTAAACACTGTGTAATATAGTCCCTAGCCTATCCGCTTAATGTCCTTACCTTCATGCAAAATCTACTTCAAGAACTCAAAGCACTCAACGTCACAGATGCCCAGTTAGATTTCACCCGCCTGTTCTACATGCTGTCGCAGGATATGGATCAGATGACGCACCATGCGGACATCAAGGCCAATATGATTCTGGGAGTCAACGCTATCCTGCTGGCCACGACTTCAAATAGCAATGTCAGCGGTTTTTCATTCATCACCATCCCGCCAGCGCAGCTTACGGGCGTGGTGATGGTGCTGAGTGTGTTGATGATTGTTACCCTGCTGAGTTCCATATTCTGCGCGTTGATTACGGTTGTTCCCCGCACTTATAAGGGGCCTAAACAAGGAAACCTGTACTTCTTTGGCTACATTACGACATTGGGGCAGGATGATTTCACCCAGCGTTTTCTGAATATGTCCATGAGCGAGCTGAAGGTCGCCATCATTGAGCAGATTTACGCCAAGGCTCACATCGTCGAGCGTAAATATGCTGCGGTACGCTGGAGCATGAACTTCCTGTTTCTGGCCGTTTTATTCTGGGCACTGGCACGACTGATGCTGACCTTTGCCTGACAGCAGCTTCAGCAGATGGTTAATTTCCGTTCGTTGACTGACAAGGCGGAATTAATAACAAATTGGGGCACGCTGCGGCTAAAGCGCGCTATAATGAATAGATACTCATTTCGATGCGCTAGGTACAGCCCATGTATAAATATATTATTGAAGACTCGCGCCATGTCGTGCCGTTTAACGAACCTGCCAGCCTGCTCACCGTTGGAACTCTGCCCCTGAAAATCCATCAAGAGAACTTATTCGCGGAGATGTTCCCCAGAGACCTGGAGCTGCGCCCGACGCTGCACAGCCGCGCCGATCTGCTGGAGGTCAAAGGACAGGCGATTGTCTACCGCGACAACCTATGGTTCGACAAGGATTTCCTCTCCTATTTTATGGAAAAAGCGCGCAAAACCGGGCGAGCCTGCCGCGCGGCGTTCGACGACAAGGATGTGGCTTTTAAAACCTATGCGCTGCCCATGTCCACTTGTTTTGAGCCGGGGAAAGACCGCAGCGGGAACGCGATTCACATGGCAGACCTGTGGTACTTCCCCGAAGGGTACACGGACGATGTGATGCCGATTGTCGTGCCGAGCGATGCGCCGGAAAAAGGTATCGGCTTCTACAACGTGCCCGATTTTATGACGCAGGAACAGGATCGCCTGACGCACTTTCCGCCGATGCGCGCGCTGATTTCCATCGAAAGCTGGGTACACGTCTACTTTGCCGCGATCATCTGTGGCAACTTCGCCCGCGCGGCGCGCCTCGACAAAAACATTGACGGCAGTTTCGCGCTCAATCTGCAACTGCTGTGGCACGCGGTGTTACAACAGAAACAACTGCTGAGCATCGCGCACCCACGCGTCATCAAAATTGGCAAGAATACCAACATCCACCCTACTGCGATCATCACTGGCCCCGCCGAAATTGGCGACAATTGCAGTATCGAAGCTGGCGCGGTTATCGACAACTGCACCATCGGCGACAACGTGACCATCGACACGGGCTGTATCCTCAAGATGAGCACGGTTGCCAGCGGGTGCTTCCTCCCCTTCCGCGCGTCGCTGTATTTAACACAGGTAATGGAGAACACGATCATCGCGCAGAATACATGCCTGCAAATGTGCGTCGTTGGGCGTAACAGCTTCGTCGGCGCAGGCAGCACGTTCACCGATTTCAACCTGATCGGCAAGAAACCGATTCGCGCGGTGGACATTGATGGCAAAATCCGCGAGGTTGGACAAATCGTGCTGGGCGGCGCGGTGGGACACAACTGCCGCATCGGCGCGGGCATGATTGTCTTCCCCGGACGCATGATCGAATCCGATGTGGTGCTGTTCGCCTCACCACAGCGCCGCGTCATTCGTGATACCGTAGAGTTCGAGGAAAGCGACCACCTGTATGTGCGGGGCGGGCCAGAAGTTCACAAGCGCTTTTACCCGCGCGCCGATGAAAAGCTGGAAGAACAGGACGCAGCAGCCGATACGTGGTAGTACATCGCTGGATGACGCAACACGCATGATCTGTCACCTATGAGGATATTTCGTTGACCGAAGATACGTTCGCTTTCATCATCCATCCGATTACCATCAAGAAGGATGTGGCGCGCAAGTTCCCGCTGGCCGCCAAAATCTTTACGGAAGGGCAAATCAACTTCCTCTCGCGCTTCTTTCCACCGCTGTACATTTCCGAAGTCACGGGCGTCAAATCCGCCGCGACGGGCAAGGAACTGCATGGTTGGCTGCTGGCGTGTCCTTTCACCCCGCCGACGATGATGTCGGTACCCGTAGAGGTCGCCTACAACAAAATCGTGGCCTGCGGCAGGATGGCAGAGAAACTCGGCGCGAAGATGCTGGGACTCGGCGCGTACACGTCGGTAGTGGGCGATGGCGGCAAAACGATTGCGGATCGCCTGGACATCGCTGTGACCAACGGCGATAGTTACACGGTGACGATGGCAGTGGATGCGCTGCGTGAAGCCGCCGCTACAATGGGCATTCAGATGCAGGACGCAGTCGTCGCAGTGGTCGGCGCGACGGGCACGATTGGCAACACCTGCGCCCAGCTTCTGGCAGGCGAAAGCGCCAAGCTGACGCTGGTCGGGCGGCGCATGGACGCGCTGGAAACTGTGCGTGAGAAGTGCGAAGGGCGCGGCGCGGAGGTCACTGCCTCTACCAGCATGGACGACATCTACGACGCTGACCTGATTTTGACCGTGACCAGTGCTTTACACAGCGTGATTGAGCCGCGCCACCTGAAACCCGGCGCGGTGGTCTGCGATGTGGCGCGCCCGCGTGATGTTTCGTGGCGGGTGGCGCAGGAACGCGACGACGTGCTGGTCATCGAAGGCGGGATGGTGGAAGTCCCCGGCGATGAGGCGGATTTTCACTTCAACTTTGGCTTCCCGCCAAAAAAAGCCTTCGCCTGCATGGCGGAGACGATGGCGCTGGCCTTAGAGGGGCGCTACGAAGACTACACCATTGGCAAGGAAATCAGCATCGAGCAGGCGCAGGAGATTGGCGAAATCGGGAAACGGCACGGCTTCCGGCTGGCGGGCTTCCGCACGTTTGAAAAGCCTGTGACCGAAGAACATATCGCCCGCGTGCGCGAGAAGGCCATCGAAAACCGCAAGGTGTGGAAGCCGGAACGCATCTAGCGTAAGTTCACAGTCAGCAGTTTTCAGTTTAAGGCGGGCGGTGAAGATGCGCTAACTGTCGCCGCGCTCGATTTCGTCCAGCCGTTGGCGTGCAGCACGCGTTTGGCTGCCGTCAGGGCTAATCGCCTCAAGCTCACGTAAGGCAGCACGCGCCGCGTCCAAATCCCGCGCCTGGCATTTCACATCTACAGTTGCAAACAACAGACTGGTCTTCCCGATGATTTGTGGGTACAACAGCGCGTTCATCTTCCCGGCTTGCGCAAGTTCGGCGTCCGCGTCTGCAAAGCGACCCAGATGCGCAAAAGTACGCGCGTGAAACAAGCGCCAGTTGTACTCAAATACGCCAATAAACGGCCTGGCAGCATCCAGCACGGCCAGCGCGCGCGACGGTTCGTTGAAATGTTCCAGATACAAGTCCGCCAGCGTCATATACATATTGCCCGCTTCAGGCAGCAAGCGCAGCGCCTGTTCCAGCGGCGGCAGCACCTCGTCATAGCGTTTTGCCGCGAGTAAGGCCAGCACCTGCCCGTGCAGCGGTTCGGCAAGGCAGGGCGCGAGGCGTGGTGCCGTCGCCAGTCGTTCAACGGCTGAAGCAACTGCCTCGTCATAGCGTCTGCTGTTCACCAGCGCAACCTGCTGATAACCGAACAGATTGGGGAACATCAGCCAGCGGGTCGCAAATCGAGTGTAGCGCAGCACCGTATCAAAATTTCCGCGCTGCATGGCGCTCATTGCTTGCATCTGGGCAAACATTCCTGCCAGCAGCACGCCAGTAACGGCCAGCGCTCCCAGCGGCATTCCCAGTGTCACGCCCACAAACCCCGCTAGCCCAACGGCTGTCACCAACCAGGGGCGCCAGTTGATCCGCATCGGCGGGAACTGTCGCAGCAGTTCGCGTCCGGGGCGGAAGGCGTAGAGAATCAGCCCCCAGCCTATGCTGCTGCGCGCGCCAAACAAATAGATAAACCCCAGCCCTATCAGCAGGAAAGTCAGGACAATCATGACTTCGGGTGAAGGGTCTTCCGTAAACGATGTCAGAAAAAACAGGAGCAGACACACTCCCGCGCACACCGCGAGGGCGATGTTCAGGCGGCGGCGCAGCGTCCAGCGCGCCTGCGCTTCCGCAGCCAGGGCATCAAGGTTTAGAGAGTCATGCATAAGGTTTACCTTTTGAAGTTTATGTTGTCCAAAGCAGCCTGTAAGATGCAAGGTTGAGCGAGTTTTACCTTTCACACCAGGGGGCAACTCGCCAAGTGGCTAGTCCTATGTGCCAGCAAAGACTAGTCTGCTGGTGGATGTGTTTAGCCATAACATACGCTATTCTGAAAATGGACGTGAAAATTGTCTGAATTTATGTGCTTGTAAGGGCTAGAGGGCATGTGCCCCAATACCCCTTCACGAATCATACAACAGTTCAGGCAGTATACTTGTAATAGAAATACCGAAATAAAAACTCGTCCTTGAGCTTTGGCTTGTGACTATATTGAGTGAATTATGCTCCTGCAATCGTCACCTTTCATTATCCCATTAGCTGTTTCGACGCTTGTCGCCCTTGTGCTGGCGCTGATGAGCTGGCGGCGACAGGAAACCCCTGGGTCTCAGTTGTTTTTCGTGGTGATGTTAGGGATTATCATCTGGTCGCTGTTGGGGATTCTTGAACTCAGCGTTGTTGACCTAGCAACTAAAATCACCTTTGGCAAAATCACATATTTTGGCATTGTAAGCTCTATCGGAGCATGGGCAGCCTTCGCTTTTCAACGAACGGGCTACGAGCGGTGGCTGACACGCCGCACTTTCACGCTGATGCTGATTGAACCCACGTTCGTGCTGTTGGCGGTAATGACCAATGAATCTCACCACTTGTTCTGGCCCCATGTCCGGTTAGCCGTCAGTGATGGACTCATCGTCGGTGATTACAGTCACGGCATTATCTTCTGGATACATGCGATCTACAGTTATGGGCTGCTGCTGCTGACCACTATTCTGCTGGGGCGCTGGCTGTTGAAAACACAGGGGATTTACCGCTGGCAGGCCATCGCGATGCTGATTTCGATCTTCGCCCCCTGGATTGGCAATGCACTTTATCTCACCGGCGTCAGCGTGGTCGATCTGACACCGTTTGGTTTCACCATCACAGGGTTAGCGATGGCCTGGGGGATGCTGCGCTTCCGCCTGCTGGATATCGTGCCGATTGCCCGTGAAACCGTGATCGAGAACATGCCGGATGCGCTGTGGGTGATTGATGCCCAGTATCGTATTCTTGAGCTGAACCCGGCGGCGGCAGAAATTGCGGGCACCACACGGAGATGGACAGGCGTTGACCTGAATGAAGCCCTGCCCGAAGTTACCGAACTGGTGAAGGTCAACAGCAATCGTTCGCATGAAGTGATGCTGATGCGCAGCAATGCGACACGCTTTTTTGAAGTGCAAACGTCGCCTGTTTATGACTCGACTTTCCGACTGCGCGGTTACACGGTCCTGATGCACGATGTTACCGAACGTAAGCAGGCGGGCCAACGCATCGAAAAACAGAATGCCGACCTGGAAAAGGCCAATCAGGAACTGGATATCGCGCGGCTGCAAGCGGAAGAAGCCACACGCCTGAAGAGTCAATTCCTGGCGACGATGTCCCACGAACTGAGGACGCCGCTCACTGCGATCATGGGTTACACTGAAATCCAGCTTGCGGGGATGGCGGGGGAACTGCTGCCTGAACAGCGCAGCTACCAGGAGCGCGTACTGGCCAACGCCGATCACCTGCTCCGACTGATTAATGAGATTCTTGATCTGGCGAAGATTGAAGCGGGTAGAACCGACATTGTCACCCATCCGTTTAATGTTCAAGCGTGGCTGGATGAAGTCGTGCTCCAGACGGAGGGGCTGGCCAAACAGAAGGGGTTAGCCTTTGAGCATGTGCTGGACAACAGCCTGCCGCCACAGCTTGTCGGGGATTCAGCGCGGTTGAAGCAGATTGTCATCAACCTGCTGTCCAACGCCAGCAAGTTCACCGAAAAAGGCTTCGTCAGACTGGAAGTCTGCCGCGATGATGAGCACACCTGGTCGATCCGGGTGAGCGACAGCGGCATCGGTATCCCGCCGCACATGCAAAACATCATTTTTGAAGAATTCCGCCAGGTCGATAACAGTTCGACGCGCAACTACGGCGGCACCGGGTTAGGGTTAGCGATTGTTCGTAAACTTGTTCTGCTGATGGGTGGTCATATCCGTCTTCAAAGTCAGCTTGGGCAGGGCAGCACCTTTACGATTACTCTGCCAATGAACAAAGTACAGACTGCAACTAAGCATGAGGAGATGACAGCATGATAGGAGATGCAGCGCTGAAGAATGAAGTGGGAAAATGGATTGTGCTGCTTGTCGATGATGAGCCGGATAATCTGGGGGTTGTACAGACAGTGCTGCGCTTCTACGGGGCACAGGTGTATACTGCGGCGAATGGCGAACTGGGGTTGAAAGCCCTGGAGGAGATCACACCCACCCTGATTCTGCTCGATTTGTCGATGCCAATAATGGATGGCTGGGAAATGCTGAAGCAGTTGAAGCAAATCCCTAAAATGGTGAGTGTGCCGGTGATCGCGCTGACGGCCCACGCCATGCCCGAAGATGTGGAACGGGTGAAGGAAGCGGGCTTTGATGCCTATATTCCTAAGCCGCTGCGCCTGGCAACGTTTTTGCTGGAAATCCAGAATTGTTTACAGAGTCGCAAGTTCAAAACCGTTGAAGCAGTGCAGGAAACACAAACCGCGCTTCAGCCTGAAACTAAAGAAGAAAAAATCATCGAAGTCGTTCAAGAAGTTAAGTCAGTACTTCAGCCTGAAGCTAAAGAAGTGAAAAATGAGTATCAATCAGTGGAAAGTTCTCGTAGTTGAGGACGAGTTTGACAGCGCGCAAATGATGAGCCTGATTCTGAAACACTACGGAATCGAGGTAGAAGTTGCGCACAATGGTAAGGAATGCCTGCAAGCGCTGGAAGGGGGGCTGCCCACCGCCATCGTGCTGGATCTGATGATGCCAGAGATGGACGGATGGGTGACGCTGCAAAAAATTCGCAGCAATCGTGCTACCGCCCAACTCCCCGTAGTCGCGGTCACGGCCTATTACTCGGTAGAAATCGCAGCAGAAGCGCAGCGTGCAGGATTCGATGGCTTCTTCCATAAGCCCGTCAGCCCGGCGACGTTCGTGGAAAGCCTCGAAAAGATCATCCAACAGTAACACAGCAAGGCGTGCCGGGTGCGCGCCTTGTTTCATTTGCTCAACTCGTAAGCATCCTTCAGCCATTTGAGCAGTTCTTCATCGACATCGCTTTCCTGCGTCAATTTTACCGTATGCTCATGACGCCGCGCCGAAAGTTGAATATGTTTGACGATACGCGGATGTTCAATCCTATAATCAGTGCGGAACTCAAGGTTAAAGTGACTCTTGCGTGGATGCACCCCGGCGAATCCAGCGTTTTTCTCAAGGTGAATTGACGTTTGTTTAGGCGACTCACGCACTATGCCGAATTTACGCAGTTCGGACAGCAAGCGATCATATGTAGCTTTAAGGTTGGGTGATTTATCGGAAAAATGATCAGCTATACTCATATTCATTTCCTATGGCCCTTCGTTGTAACTAATCCATCGTGTTATGAGACCCAGCACCAAGCCGCCCATTACGCCTAAAGGGATAATATATCAGCCGCGTTTAATACAGTTCGGTTTGCTCCTCCTCGGCTACCATAGCATCGGCTTCGGCAACGCTGAGGTCGAGTCTGGCGTGGCGAATGATGGCTTCCCCAAGCGACACTAACTCATTAGATTGATGTTCGGACGCCCATAGATCGGCACGCACGACACATTTGGTACAGTGGAAAAAGACCTCCCTGACCGTGACCGCGATGACAAACATCGGCACTTTGCCCTGCATGATGAAGCGTTCACGCACCTCATCGTCACGCACAATCTGCGCGGTACCGTTGACGCGCAGGGTTTCACGGCGTCCCGGCACAAGGAACAGGAGGCCGATGTTGGGATTTTGCAGGATGTTGGACAGGGTATCGCCGCGCCGATTGCCGGGACGGTCTGGAATCAGCAGGGTTTTGTGATCGTCCATGACCTGGACGAAGCCTGCCGGGTCGCCCTTTGGGGAGACATCCATGCTGCCGCTGGCATCGGTTGAGCCAAGCAGGACAAAGGGTGATTTGGCGATAAAGGCGCGGCATATCCCGTCAAGTTCAGGGATGACTTTGTTTTGCGCGGCTTTCCCGGCGTAGCCTAAAAGGTCGCGGAGTTCGGCTTCGTTGTGGATGACTTGCTTAAATGCGTTCATTGTTTTGCTTTCGTCTAATAGATGACCATAGTGACATTGGTGGGTAGCCCCTCATCCCCAGCCCTTCTCCCACTCGCTTCGCGGAGGAGAAGGGAGAAATGCCGCGTTCAGAACCGCTGCCTATCATCATCTGTATGGTTGTCTAGTAGCGCAACCTCACTACATAAGACGACTCAATATAGCACAAACGTTCAGTTAAAGCCACAGGAATTGGCAAAATCAGAGCCGATGGCTTCACAGCAGCGAGCAGCGCAGTTCCCAGCGCACACCCACAAACGGACAGCGCACCTCAAACACATATCTGCCGCCAAACTGCGCGCCAAAAGTCTTTGAGCCGCTGCCGCCTGCTACCAGAATCGGCTGGTTGGTGATGGTCGAGTCATCGACGTACACCAGCGCAACTTCACACACCTGCCCAGTGTCAAAATTGTAGCCCAACTGGTAGCGCCCGATCTCCAGATATACGACCTGCGTCACCTGATTCCCGGTGCCTTGCAAAATCATCATGCCATCTTCGCTGCTTTGCGCGACGGGCACAAGTTCACCATCTGCGCCCAGCTTAAGTTTCGTTTCATACTGGGGCGGCAGCGCGACAGGGGGCTGATACGCATGAGCCGTCTCAACCCATTCAGTACGCGGCATTGTCCTGCTCAGCCAATACATTCCACTGACAGCTAACCATACTAACACGCCAAAAATCCCTGCCTGAAACCAGCTTGTGTCGCTGCCGAGGGAATACTTATACACAGTGGGAGACAGGAGAAATGCCAGTCCCAAGCTGTCGGTGATGATTCCAAAAGCAATGACGACTGTGCCCGCCACTTATTTGAAGGTATTCATGCACGATGGAGAGTATCGCAAACCCGCGTAAACCAGCATAGTGCCGAAGACAAACATTGCTCCGCCTACGATCCAGCATACACCGAACATAAACAGGCGATAAAAATCTGGATGCGTGCCAATGGGCAGCAAAATCAGCAGAGCGACGTAGGCAATTAGGGCTGTAAGCGCAAATACTTTGTTGGTCGTCAACGGCATTGTTCGTACCTCCGGCAGATAAATCTACTATAATGCAGATGGGCGCCAATTGCTGATGATTGACACGCTTTTGACGCGGATTTTACGCGCGTATGTGTTGAGGTGAGTGTGGTGAGCAGGGTATGAACGCAGGTCAATTATTAGCCTATTGGGTACGCGGCACGCTGATGGCAACGCTTTGCTGGATGCTGGCAGGCTGCCTCACCAACGCCGCGCCGGAAAGCACTGAGCCGACTCCCCTGCCGGGCGCGCGGGTGGTCATCATCGTCACCGCAACGCCGTCGCCCATTCCCGGCAGCATCAACCCTCTGACAGGACTCGCTGTTGCCGACACGTCGGTATTGGCGCGGCGTCCGGTGGTGGTCAAAATCTCCAACGCGCCTGCCATCGTCCGGCCACAGGCGGGCATCAGCGCGGCGGACATCGTCTATGAACACTACGTTGAAGGCGGCTTAACGCGCTTTTCCGCCGTGTTTTACAGCCAGGCACCGCAACGCGTTGGATCGATACGCAGCGCACGCCTGATTGACGCCAACCAGCTTGTGCCGATGTACCATGCGCTGCTGGCGTTTTCGGGCGCAAGCACAGGCGTGGAGCAGATTATCTACGGCTCAGATTACGCGCAGCGCACCTACAAAGGCGTGCTGTACGGCGCGCCGTACTACTGGCGTGACGAGATCCATCGAAGCGCCGCACAATATGTTCCTCAATCTGGCGGCGCTGTGGTCGCTGGCCTCGCAGGAAGGCACGGATACGCCGTCCGACCTCAGCGGCATGACGTTTGATGCCAGCGTCCCGACGAACAGCGCAGGAGCAGCGAACAGCATCGACGTGCGCTACGCGGCAACGCGCGTACAGTGGCAGTACGCGGCGGAGAGCGGCATGTATCTGCGCTTCAGCGACGGCGCGCCGCATGTGGACGCCAACACAGGCACACAGGTCAGCGGCCAATGTTGTGGTGATTTACGCACAGCACACCGATACTGACATCGTGGAAAGTGTGTGGAACGATGTCACCAGCTACAGCATCGACATTAACCTGTTAGGCGAAGGCAGAGCCATCCTGTTCCGTGATGGGCAGCTTTACGACTGCCGCTGGTCACGTCCAACGCTGGATGCGCGGCTGACGCTGCTGACGAATGATGGTCAGCCGCTGGCTTTCCATCCGGGGAATACCTGGTTTCAGGTGGTGCGCCTGCAGGAACAGATGAACCCCGATGTGGAATGGGTGCGCTGGGGCTAGTCGATGATCATATCGATCCTGGCGGACAGCCCTCATCCCCAACCCTTCTTCCACCGCTTCGCGGGAGAGAAGGAAGAAATTCGACGTTAAAAGCTGCTGGTCATCATCAACATTGTCCGCGTCTACTAGTCGATGATTGGCGGCGCGCTGGCTTCGGCGATGCCGAGTTTCACCAAACGCTGGCAGACTTCCTCGATGCGCTGCGTGTCCATGTAGGCGTAGATGCCAACGCCGCGCCCCCAGCGGATGCGGAAGACATGCACACCTTCGTTGACGTAAGGCTGACCGTCTACAGGCGTGGCGCGGTCAACCCACTGGACGACGGCTACCGTATCCCAGGGGTAGCCTTTGACCAGAATTTCCTTGATCTCGAACTGAAGGTTGGGGAAGATGCAGTACAAACGCTGGAACCAGCGGCGCATGGCTTCACGGGTGTGGCGTTTGCCGCCCAGCGCGTGGTCACCGGGGAAGACGTGCTCCAGCGTGGGGGCCATCTGTTTGAGCGTGGCCTCGTAGTCGCCTGCTGTGAGGTTATCGAAGACGCTGCGGACAATGCGTTTGATGATGAAGTGATACATGGTCTGCTCCTTGTCATTAATCGGCGTAGCCAACATTCGAGAAGATGTTTTTATAAGATGAGATTTATAGAGTAAATATTTGAATACTCAGCGAAAATTTTTGCCTATTCCGGCGGAACAGGCTTTCGACATTCTGAATCGTTTCATCGAGCCAGCGCACATACATTTCCTCGAACAACTCACCATGACGGCGGCTGGCTTCCCACATGATGGCGTCCAGCGCCAGATGCGGCTGATCTTCCAGCGTTTTGACGATGAGGGCGGGCGTCATCTGGCGGTAGTGCTGCAACTGCTGCTGGTGCAGATTGCGCTGCAAACGAAGCTGCATCAGGATGGCCTGTTTGCCGACCTGCGCCGAGAAGAACAGTTTGAGCAGCAGCGTATCTTTTGTCTTCACGTTCAGTCAGCGGCTGCGCCAGCCACTGACGCAAATCCTCGCGTCCGCTGTGATGTCGTAGACGCGGCGGTCCGGGCGATCTTCCTGCGGCTCGACATGCGATGCGACCAGCTCCGTTCTTCTTCCAGCTTTTTGAGCGTGGCGTAAATCTGGCTGAGCTTGGCGTGCCAGAAGTAAGCGGTGGTTTCCGCCATGTAGCTTTCCAGTTCATAGCCCGTGAGCGACATGTAACTGAGGAAACCCAACAGTGTGTATTTGAGCATTGATAGACTACAGTTGATATATAAATTTTGATATATAAATGAGGATAGTATGTTTTGGTCGGGTTGTCAAGCGAAAATCAGGTGGGGGAAAATATGGCGAACCGCAAAGGCGCAAAGGCGCAAAGGAAATACAAGTCGTTAGTCGTTAGTCACTAGATGTTAGTCTAAGACCAAGACAAAAGACAGGTGGATGAACGTGCGCGTTGACCTCACCCCAACCCCTCTCCCGAGCAGGGATGTTTGGGAAGGCAGACATGTGTGGCACGGGAGAGGGGCTAAAAACGGGTTCGGGGGGACGAGTGGTTGCCGTGAGAAGGCGTTGAGAACAGTGCGGTTTTGCGGTGGGTTTGAGGCGAAGCGTTAAAAACCTACCCTTGTAAGCCCCAACCCCTCTTCCACAGCGCAAAGTGTAAGCGGCAAGGAGCATCTGTGGCGCGGGAGAGGGGAAACGCTCGGAAAGTATGCGTTTTAAAGTTAAAAGCTCTGAACGTGGATCGAGGCCGAGGCTGAGGATTAACCGAAGGGGCGGAACCAGATAAAGACGGCACAGACGAAGATGGCGGACTCGATTACCCCGGCGCAAAGAAAAGCGATGCGCGAGAAACGAATTGGAGCAAAAGCCGCGCCCAAAAAGAAGGCCAGCGCAAACGGTGGTGCTAACAGGATGCGCAGCGGCGATAACTCCGCCCATGTGTCAAGAAGGGAACCTGCTTCCAGAGGCTGCGGGAGCAAAAAGACGATGAAAGTTGCGATACCTGTGGCGGTGAGGATAAGCGCGACGACTGCGAGGATTTGCCAGAATCGTTGATAAGGTCGAAGGAAGAACAAGGCCGCCATCGTGGGTAGTACGGCGGCCAAGCCGAAGATACCCAGAAAGAGAATGGTATCCCCAAAAGCGGCCATACCGCCCGAACTCTGACTGTTGGGGCTGTTGAAGATAGCGCCGTATACGCTCATGACGAGGGCAGCAAGTACGAATGCCCCAACGTATCCAAAGCCGACAAACAGGACTTTGTTCGACAGTTTCATGACGCCTCCATGCTCGCGACGACAGGGACGATTTGGCGTGTCTTCACAGAACAAAACACGCCATGTTCACCACAGGCGTAAACCGTTAGCTCATGACGCGTTCAAGTTCGCGCACGAAGGAAGTTGCTTCCAGCGGCTTGGGGAAATAAGCCAAAAAGCCCATTTCAATGGCCTTCACCGCCAGTTCCGCCGAATGGTAGGCGGTCATGGCAACACAGGGCAGATCAGCGGTCTGCGGGTTAGACTTGATTTCGTTTAACAGCGACCAGCCATCCATGCCTGGCAGGTTCAGATCGATAATGACGCCAGTGCAGCCGCCAAGGTTGTTCAAGGCCTCTTCGGCATTGACGGCAGTGACATGCGGGACACGGTGATACTTCAGAATACGTTCGACGACTTCACGTCCATCGGGATCATCTTCAACAACCATTAACTGCCACTGTTTCATGCGGCACCTCCAGCGATTAATTCAGGGGCAAGGCTCGGTTCATCCATCAGGAGTTGGAGCAAATCTTTCATAAAGGTGGTGGCGGTCAGCGGTTTCGTCAGGTAATTGTGGAAACCTGCTTCAATCGCGCGCTGGCGATCCCCCATCATGGCATGAGCCGTTAACGCGATGACCGGAATGTCCATTGTATCGCGTTCCAGCTTCAGTTCATAAAGCATTCCCCAACCATCCATCTCCGGCATCGACAAGTCAGAGATGATGAAACGCGGGCGGATTTTTTGAATCACATCCAGCCCTTCCTTGCCGTTGTTCGCGGTGGTCACGTTAGCTCCATAGTGGCGCAGGATACGTGCAGCGACTTCCTGACTGTCAATTTCATCATCCACGACCACCACATTCCAGCCTGCCAGTAAATCTCGTCTAATCGGTGTATTCATTCCAGTATCCTCCTACGACGCCTGGGCCAACTCAGACGCTAATTCAGTGCGCAACGGTAAAATCACGGTAAAGACACTGCCCTTGCCCAGCTCACTGCTGACCAGGATATTGCCATCCATCGTGCGGCACAGGTTGCGCACAATTGCCAGTCCTAACCCTGTCCCGCCATATTGACGTTTAGATGATCCGTCGACCTGACGGAATTCCTCGAAGATGTAATTAAGCGCGTGCGGCGGGATGCCAATGCCGGTATCGCTGACGCGGATGGTCCACTTGTCGGCCTGCTGCTGCACATCCAGCTTCACGGTTCCCTGAGTGGTGAACTTGAAGGCGTTACCCAACAGATTCACGGCAATCTGGGTAATGCGCTGGCCATCGCCGTAGAGGGTCTCTGGAAGCGCAGGATCAACATGCACCTCGAAATCGACCCCTTTTTGTTCGGCAAGCACGCTCATCTGCGCGCGCCACTGTTCCACCATTTGACGCGGTTGCAGCGGTTCGTTGACCAGTTCCAGACGCCCGGCTTCGATTTTGGCGATGTCCAGCACGTCGTTGATCAGGTTGAGGAGGCGTTCGCCGTTGGAGTTGATGCGGGAAAGCATGTGGACGGCTTCGTCGTCCACTTCACCGCCCATGCCCTCAAGCATGATGCTGGTGAAACCACGAATAGCGTTGAGCGGCGTGCGCAGTTCGTGCGACATCGTGGCCATGAATTCGGACTTAAGGCGGGTGGTTTCACGGATTAAAGCATTGGCGCGCATCAGTTCCTGGTTCTTCTGCGCGATTTCGGCGTTGGTCTTGATCATGGCGGCGTTGGCACTTTCAGCACGCTTCAAGGCCTCCGCGAGTTCAGCCTGACGATCTTTTTCCAGACCATCGCGGTGATTGACAAAGACATAAAGGAGCACTGAGGCTGCGATCAACAAAACCAGTGGAGCAGAAACAACCCCAAGCGTCGGGTCAAGATGAGGTGCGATCAGTACGAAAGCGATCACAGCCGCGATAACCACAAACATCCCGCGCTTGGTCAGGAGCATACTCGCCAGCAAAATGGGGATCACGAGGAAGGCAAGGATGATGACGCGGTTGGAGTTAGCGCTATTGGTTGAGGTAAAGAGTGGTATGGTAGATACGAGCGCGACCAACGCCATGAGGATATAGGCGGCGATTTTATAGGAGCGCGTCCTGCTGATGGCGTAAGGGATGGCGACCAGAAATACACCAATCAATGAACCCACCTGTAAACCAGATGTCGGGTTGAGGATTGGCAGCAGCAGGAGGGTAACGGTGCCCAGAGTCATGTAGACCAGCAGCATGGTGGTAAGCAGGCGTGCCTGGCGGCGTTCCGCTACATTGGTAATGGCAGATGATGGCTCGACAAGGCGATTCCAGATTTTTTGTAGACTCCAGTCTGATTCCATTTGCTGAGATGGTGTAGTAATAGAAGTCATCGAATTTTGGTTCCTTACTGATTTTGAAACGGTAAAACCCAAGAACACTATAATCGCTATTACCTTAAATTTATGCTTAAGATCTATGCGTTCACTAAAAATTCACAATGGTCATGGTTAAGTCAACCGCGTCAAATCAAAGCCAGTTGGGAATGACGTTTAGAAGTGCGATTTGGTGATAGGTTTGAAGTGATTACTCTTAAGAAAGAGTACACGAAAAGTTGACTAGCGACCCTCTCCACATGGCTAAATCTCACCTGGTCATTAGGCTAGGTGGGAGGTATTCGTGCTCAGTTATAAAGCAGTGAGGTCGCGAGAAGATTGTATGTTAGGCAAAATCCCCTCAAAACTGCGCGAAGATTTCATCTGTTTTTTGCAGCAAGTTAGAAGAGTTTTTTGTACAATTTAATAGAATCCGTGAGAATAATCCGTAAAAGGCATTATGGCCTTCATGCAGCTCGGCCATAAGTGCTGCTGATGTGGCATTTCCCGATGTGCGCCGTAACAAAGCGCCCGCGTCGGTAAAGGCGTATTTTAATATAAACGCAAATGGGGGATTTCATGAAACGTGTACTAAGCCTGAAGCTGCTGATCTTTCCTATCATTCTGCTGTTGGTTTTCAGTATTTCTCGTGGGCAGGCCAGCGGGGTGACCCGCACCTACTATATCGCCGCCGATGAAGTCGATTGGGACTATGCACCGAATGGCGATATTTCGATGCCGGGAATGGAAATGATGCATGAGGATTCAGAGGTGTTTATCGGCCACGACGAACATCACATCGGCAGCGTGTACCGCAAGGCGATTTATCGACAGTACACCGATGAGACGTTCACGGAACTGGTGCCGCGTGAAGCGCAGTGGGAACATCTGGGCCTGATGGGGCCGATCATCCGCGCGGAAGTTGGCGATACGATTGTGGTGGTGTTCCGCAACAATGCCAGCCATCCCTACAGCATCCACCCGCACGGCGTCCTGTATGAAAAGGACTCCGAGGGCGCGCCGTATGCGGATGGCACAGAGGGCGCAGACCGCGAGGACGAGGCTATTCCTCCCGGCGGAACGTATACTTATACGTGGGAGGTGGTCGAGCGTTCTGGCCCCGGCCCGCAGGATCCATCGTCGGTTGTATGGCTTTACCACTCGCACACCGATGAGGTGCGCGATACCAACTCCGGGCTGGTCGGGGCGATTATCGTTTACAGCGATGGCCTGTTAAACGACGACGGCACGGTGAACGGCATTGACCGCGAGTTTGTCACGCTGTTTAAAGTGTTTAACGAAAACGTGAGCTGGTATTTGGACGAGAACATCGCAGAGTTTACCGAAGAACCACACGAGGTTGAGGATGAGGACGATGAGTTTATCGAAAGCAACCTGATGCACAGCATCAACGGCTACGTCTATCACAACCTGCCCGGCCTCGATATGCAGTTGGGTGACACGGTACGCTGGTACGTGGTCGCGCTGGGCACCGAAGTCGATTTGCACTCGCCACACTGGCACGGCATTACCGCGCTGTGGCACGGTCAGCGCGTGGATACGGTAGACCTGATACCGGGTATGACACAGATTGTTGATTTTGTGGCCGATAATCCCGGTACGTGGATGCTGCACTGCCATGTGGACGATCATATCATCGCAGGCATGAGCGCGGTGTTCACGATTCACGAATAGACGCAGCGGTGCGTGTTTCGAGAGGCTGTGCAATCGTGCGCGGCCTCTTTTTATTTCTGCGACATAGTGCCTTAAATCCCCAACGCCTTGACAGGCCGCACGATCAGGTCTATTATATCCGCAACAGATATAACCGTAACGGATGCATAATGACACACAACTCTGAAGCACAGATACCCCTTACCCCGGCGGTGTTCCACATTCTGCTGGCGCTGGCGGACAACGAACGGCACGGCTACGGCATCATGCAGGAGGTGCTGGCGAACAGCGATGGGCAGTTGAAAATGGGTCCCGGCACGCTGTACGGCACGATCAAACGGATGATGCGCGATGCGCTGATTGAGGAAACTGAAGAACGTCCCGACCCCGCAGCCGATGACGAGCGCCGCCGCTACTATCGGCTGACGGATGTGGGGCGACGTGCGCTGAACGCGGAATCGGCGCGGCTGCGGCGCATGGTGACGATTGCGCAGATGAAACGGGTGTTGGACTGATGTCTAAACGAATGCTGCGTATTTCAGGCAAGGTGTATCGTGTACTGCTGCGGCTGTATCCGGCGGAACATCGCGAGGCGTTTGGGGCGGCGATGGCGCAGACCTTTGGCGATATGCTGAGGGATGCGTATGGTCAACGTGGAGCGCGCGGCGTGCTGCGTCTGTGGCTGGAAACGCTGAGCGATACCCTACAAAACGCGGTGATTGAGCATGGCAGTGTGCTACAGGAGAGATTGGCGATGTCCAGAAGAAGTCTGATGGTACTGGGATTAGCGCTGCTGCTGGCGGTGGTCACAGGCTACGTGGATATTACGGCGGACGAGGTGCAGGCACCCATGCTGTGTATCCTGCTGTTTTCGTTCATGCTGGGCCTGCTGCAACCGAAAGGTGCCTGGCGGTGGGCGCTGCTGATCGGCCTGAGCATCCCGGCGGCGACGTTCGTCGGGCTGGCGATTAACTTCAACTTTGTCGATGCGCCGCCGCGTTACCCCATCACGCTCGCTGTGCTGGTGATTCCGGCGCTGGTCGCGGCGTATTTGGGCGTCTTGGCTAGCCGCGCCTTTACGACCATGCGGCAGACGGCGTAAGGCGGCAGGTGCGCTTTTCTTAACCGGAATTATGCTAGAATGAGCTTATTGAAGTTTTACGCAGACACTCACATTGATAAACAGGTCGCATTACAACTGCGTCAACGGAGTGTTGATGTTGTTCGCTGTGAGGAAGTTGGACTAGCAGAGGCGGACGATGAAACGCATCTACAGTATGCAGCCCAACATAACCTGGCGCTCATTACCAAAGACGCTGGATTTCGCTTACGCCATTTTCAGTGGATGAATGCTGGGAAAAAACACAGCGGTATTTTCTTTTTTCGGGATCGCCATGTCGCTGCAATTGGCAAAATCGTCACAGCCTGTCACAGTTATGCCCAGCTTATTGAGGATGGCGCAGGTACGCTGGAGGATATCAAGAATGAATTCTTTGATATTGAGTAGGAATGACTAACATGGAAATCGTGAGCCACATCACATTCAAAGACGGTGAAGCGCGCATCGAGCGCAAGCCGCATCTCAAGGCAGAGATGGTGGCACGCCTCTACGTTGACGGCGAATGCAGTATTGAGGAAGTCATGGCGCACTATGAGCTGACAGCGGCAGAAGTTCATGCGGCGCTGGTTTATTACTATGACAACCGGGAGGCGCTGGATGCGGCATACGTACAGATATTAGCCGAAATCGACACCAACGCCATGACACTAGATAAGTTCAAAGCCAAACTTACTACCCCCAAGTCCGATGCCTCGTAATCTCCTTGATATGTACTGCACAACACCCCTTGATCTGATAGGCAAATGATGTGAAGTGACACTTGTACAAAGGATACAACTCACTTCATAAACGGGGGCGTACAGGGCTATAGTGGACACTATAACCTTGTTTCATGTTGCAAAGGCAGTACCCGCTATGACAAAAAAACGTGTGATTATCATGGGCGCGGCAGGTCGCGATTTCCATAACTTTAACGTCGCCTTTCGCCAGGACGAGCGCCACGAGGTTGTGGCCTTCACCGCGACGCAGATTCCCGGCATCGGCGGACGGGTGTATCCCACTGAACTGGCAGGCAGGCTGTACCCCAAGGGTATCCCGATCTACGACGAAAAGGAGCTGCCGCGCCTGGTGCGTGACCTGAAAGCGGACGAGGTGGTCTTCGCCTACAGCGATGTGACGCACGAGTACGTGATGCACAAGGCGTCACAGGTGCTGGCGCTGGGGGCCGACTTCCGGCTGATGGGCACGCAGAGCACGCAGATTAAAAGCCAGCGTCCAGTGGTGTCGGTGTGTGCGGTACGCACAGGCAGCGGCAAAAGCCAAACG
>JAXLWC010000070.1:0-29271 GCA_046328675.1 Anaerolineae bacterium | reverse complement strand
AGCACGATTCCCGCATCTTCCGGGATGCATTTGTATTCGGCATAGGCTCCCAGCCGCGGGCCATCAATACCGAAAACCTGATCGCCCGCCTTAAACTGCCTGACATCCTTGCCCACCGCTTCGACTTCTCCGGCAAATTCAATGCCGAGGATAGGCTTGTTCGGTTTCTGTAGCCCGAACATGAGGCGCGCGATGAACCCGAACCCGCGCGGCACAAAGACAAACCCGCGCCCGTTCACATCGCCTGTGGTTACCGTCGTCGCGTACACTTTCACCAGCACTTCATTGTCCTTTGGTGTCGGTTTCTCGACTTCGCTGAGCTTCAGCACATCGGCTGAGCCGTATTCAGTGTAGGTAATGGCTTTCATGAGTGTCCTCCAACTTTGCTCTGTTCAAACGTGATCGTGCTGTGCTGCCCTTCATTCTGAGTCCAGCGCCAGGCGTAGCCAATAACGAACAGCGCACAGATCACTTCTATCGTGGCGAAAAAGATGTAATGCGGCGTGCTTGAACCGCCGCCGATGACAAAGGCAATCGTGACGACGCCTGCGACGATGTTCGCCGGGCGGTTCGCCTCATACTTCAGCACCCGCGCCAGCAGCACCATCGCCAGCGGGATTTCCAGCACGAAGGCCGCGACCAGCAAAAATCCCTGCGTGATTTGTGTCCCATTAGCCAATCCTGTCGTGACTTCCTGCTGGAACGTAGGACTCATGAAGGAGAAAATGTCGGCGAAAGCCATGTTCAGCATGATGAACATCCACAGCGTAGAGAGTCTCGCTTTTTTGGCTTCCATTTGGCTGTTATCGGTTTTCATGTTCAGCTCCTTTCAGACTGCATGTGATGAGTTACATTGAGTAGGCGACCACGTTGTTAATGATGGGCAGCGGTTTTCGATGCCGTTTTCTCCCTTCTCCCCCGCGTAGCGAGTGGGAGAAGGGACGGGGATGAGGGGCTTATACCAACGTCAATAGGGTCATTTCTTAGGCCTATCCTTTTTGACCGTGAACGGCGGTCTGCTGCTGTAGTTCCACAGCCTCATCAGCTTGGCTCCCCCGCTGATCAGCGTGAGAACAGCAAAGCCAACGGCGATGATTTCCGGCGCGCTGCCCATCAACGGCACGCTGCCGAGTGATGGATTGGACGCAAGCAGGTGGTCGAAAAAGGGCTTCAGCACGGCAAAGTACAGGCAGATCGTACCGAAGACCTGCGCTATCGTTTGCGTCAGCCACAGCCCGACGCTCCAGCGGTTGCGCCGCAGCGCCACCACTTCCAGAATCATGACTGTTATACCCGCGACAATCAGCAGCACCATCCACAGCGTAGGGAACGGGATCACCTCGCCCGGATCGTTCAGATTGAAGCGCAGCGTCAGCCCGCCCACGTTCAGGAAGTACAGCAGCACCAGCATAACAATCACCCCGAAGGCGCTGCCGAACGCCGCTTCATAACGGTCAACGCTGCTGGGGTCATCCACTTTCGGCAGGTTCATGGGATTGAACCCTTCCTCATAGTCGCCAAACTTCTCCCCTGAATGTTGCAGGACGGCGAAGAACAGCACCACCACCGCCGAAAAAATCAGCGTTGCCTGCAAGGCCGCCAGCAGCGGGTCAATCACAAAACCGAACAGGGGATTAGCAGGCGGGGTAATCAGCGCCCCGAAGATGCCCAGAAATATCACCACAGACGGGACAATCAGCCAGCCGTAACGCAGCACGAGCATCATGAACGGGTAAAGCGTCGGCCCCACCAGATACTTGTCGCTGTTGTACGACACCGCGATCTGGCGCGGGTCACCGAATTCGGCCAGCACCGCCGCGACCTGTTCTACTGTCGGCGCATCGGCAAAGCGCGCGTCAAGCTGATCCTGAATCTGTGAGCGCAGTTCCGCTTCGATTTCTGCCCGTTCGCTGGGTGGCAGGTAATGCCCCACCTGATGAACGTAACGCTCTAACAACTCACTCATGCTGCTCTCCCCGTAATATCGCCTGCATCACCCTGACCGTCTCAAACCATTCTGCGCTCAACGCGGTCAGCACCTCACGCCCTAACGCGCTGATACGGTAGTATTTGCGTGGTCGGACTTCCCCGACTTCCCACTCGCTTTCCAGCAAGCCATCTTTTTCCAGCCGCCGCAGCAGCGGGTACAGCGTGCCTTCTTCGATGTCCAGCCCCTGTTCGGTTAGCCCCTGAATCAGGCTGTAACCGTAACGTGCGGTGTCCATCTGACTGAGCACGGCTAACACCAACAGCCCGCGCCGAAGTTCTAATCGGAGCTTCGTGATTTGCTCGGTTGTGTCTGTCATCTGCTGTGTATCCTACAGTACTGTGCGCCACATAGTATCAATATACTGTATATCGCACAGTATTGTCAAGTCCACAGTATATAATCGTGGCTGCCCGCCGCACGCCTTAATGAGTTTCTATCGCCCTGTGCGAATTCAAATCTACACCCGGCGACGTAGGGGCAAGGCACGCCTTACCCAATTTCACAGAGATTGGAGTTGCGCACTTAGTGTCTATCCGTAAACCACTTTTGAGTGTCGGAGCCTGCGCTAACACACTGGCTCTCTCGGCGGGTTCGAGTCTCTTTCAACCGACTTCCCGCCGCAGCCCGGCAGCCGGATGGCTTTAAGGCTTGTCCGGTAATCAATTAGAGCATGGTTGTAACGAATAATTACGCATCAGATGTTCGATAGAAATGTTTGTATTCAAGATTGTTTTAGACGCGCCAACGCCGTTTTTGTGTCTACTTCAGTAGACGTGATAGCCTGGCAGCCAGATGGCTTTAGCTTCAGGCGGCTCAACACAGTGTAATCTTGATGCTCACAACCACTCTCTTAGGATTTCATGAACCTCGCAGCAGTTTCAAAACTCACCGCGAGGTCAAATGAGAGACCGTTGCAGCGCTTATTGACCGTAACGTAGACCAAGGGTAACCCCTTCAGTGGGTTTTCCAATAGATAGCCACCAGTTTTGAACTGGTGGCCTCGCCAACGCGCGTCATCCCATTACCGGACAAGCCTCTTTAGCCTCTGGCGATGTAACGTCACCCCCCGCCTCGATGCCCCAGCCTCAGCCGTCAGGAAATCTCTGTTCACTGCGCACGCTTTCCTGTAAACTGATGCCCCATGATTGAATTCCACCTACAGAGAAACCTATGAAACAAGTCTTCATTAAACAAGGACAAGCTGTCGTCGAAGAAGTACCCGCCCCCGGCGTCGAACCCGGCACCGTGCTGATTCGCGTGCATCATTCGTGTATTTCTATCGGCACCGAAACCAGCGGCATGAAAAGCAGCGCCGACCCCATCTGGTTACGCGCGCTCAAAGACCCGCGTAAAGTCCTCAAAGCTGTGCGCATGGTCGCCGACAAAGGCATGGCGCACACCCGCAGCGTGGTCGAAGGCGCGATGGTTGCCGGAACGCCGACGGGTTACACGGCGGCGGGCGTCGTGCTGGAAGTTGCCTCCGACGTGCAGGGCGTGCAGCCCGGCGACTTTGTGGCGTGCGCGGGCGCGCAGTTCGCCCATCATGCCGAAGTCGTGCGCGTGCCTGTGAACCTCGTCGTGGGCATCCCCGAACAGGTCACCACTGCTGACGCCAGTTCGGTAGCGTTGGGCGCGATTGCCATGCAGGGCATTCGCCGTGCCGCCCGACGCTGGGTGAAACCTTTGTCGTCATCGGTTTAGGCTTTCTCGGCCAGCTTACGGTGCAAATGCTCAAGGCCAACGGCGCGCGCGTCATTGCCACCGATCTCGCCTATGACCGCGTTACCCTGGCGAAGCAGTTGGGCGCGGATGCCGCTTTCCATCCCGATGATGATGCTATTGAACAGGTGGTGCGCGTGACAGACGGGGTCGGCGCAGACGGCGTGATTATCGCCGCCACGCCTTCGGACGCTGTCATCTCCACCGCCTTTAAGATGTGCCGCCGCAAGGGGGCGTGTGGTGCTGGTGGGCGATGTCGGCTTGCACCTCAACCGCGCCGACTTCTACAACAAGGAGCTCGACTTCTTTATCTCTACCTCGTATGGCCCCGGACGCGCTACGACAACCGCTACGAGGAACAGGGCTACGATTATCCGGTAGCCTACGTGCGCTGGACAGAAAACCGCAACATGAGCGAATACCTGCGGATGCTCTCCGAAGGCAAAATCGACCTCAAGCCGCTGAACCCCAAAGTATTCCCCGTTGAGCAGGCCACCGCCGCCTACGACTCGCTCAAAGGCGAAGACCGCCCGCTGATGGTCGTGCTGCAATACCCGACGACGGGCGCTGTGTCCCGCACCATTCACAGCCACAAAGGCGCAGCGGCTGGCGAAGGACGCGTGCGCCTGGCGATTGTTGGCGCGGGTGATTTTGCCAAAGGGATGCACCTGCCCAACCTGAAAGCCAGCGAACGTTACCAACTGGCGGCGGTCATGTCGCGCACCGGGCACAACGCCGCAATGGTGGCGAAAACCTTTAACATGCCGCTGGCAACCACCGATTACGCCGAAGTGCTGAACAATGCCAATATCGACGCCGTGCTGATTTCCACACGCCACAACCTGCACGCCAGCATGACGCTGGAAGCGCTCAAGGCGGGCAAGCATGTGCTGGTGGAAAAACCGCTGGCGCTGACCGATGCCGAAGTGCGCGAGATCGAGCAGTTCTACGCAGAAAACAGCAAAGCGCCGCAGGTGCTCACGGGCTTCAACCGCCGCTTCTCGCCCTACGCGCTAAAGCTGCACGAACTGACGCGCGAACGCACCAATCCCATGATCCTCAACTACCGCATGAACGCGGGCTACATTCCGCTGACGCACTGGACGCACGGTGAAGAAGGTGGTGGCCGCAACCTCGGTGAAGCCTGCCACATCTACGACCTGTTTACCTATCTTGTGAACAGCAAAGTGACCCGCGTGACCGCGCAGCACATCCGGCCCACGACGGGTTACTACAGCGCGCAGGACAATTTTGTGGCGACGATTGGCTTCGAGGATGGCTCACTAGCCACGCTGACGTACACGGCGCTCGGCAGCAAGGAATACCCCAAGGAACAGATGGAAGTATTCAGCGAAGGCAGAGTGTACGTGATGAGCGACTACAAAAAGCTGGAAGTTGTCGGCGCGAAAGTCCCTGTGCTGGAAACGCCGCTTCAGGATAAGGGCCATAAGACTGAGGTTGAGACGTTCGCCCGCACGATTCAGGACGGCGGCGAATGGGCCATCCCGCTGTGGCAGCAGATTCAGGCGACAGACATCGCCCTGCGCGTTGAAGGCTTTCTAACGGCAGCCGAAAAAAGCAGCGAACAGTAAAGCATCTGACGAACCTGACAGTAACTTAGCGAGTGGGGAGTTTCGCGGATAGTTTTCGTGTAGGGCCGTTCACTTGAACGGCCACGTCACGTTGAATCTCACCACTCCCGTAACTTGGCAAATGGCATGAACAATGCTACATTTGTTCTATTGTTCGTGCCTTCTGCGAAGGAGAAGGTTGGTTGGCGTCGTCTTGCTTCGTGATTTCACGCCGCTGGAGAAGCCGCCAGCTTTGGGAGAGATGCATATGCGCCCCTATGCCCTTAAATCCGGCGAAGGTTGGACCTATCGCTACGACATCAACTTTACGGTGAAAGCGGGTGAGCTGCATCCCGGACGCGGCGCGGCAATCATCGAATACACCACGCGCAAGGGGGAAGAACCCCCTGACCATACCCATCCTACCGAAGATGAAATCTTCTATGTGCTTGAGGGCGAACTTACGTTCCGCTGCGGCGATGAGACCTTTGAGGTTGGGGCAGGCGGCTTTATCTATCTGCCGCAGGGCATCAAACACGGCTACACCATTCGCAGCGAGGGAACAGTACGCCTGCTGGTGGTGACATTTCCGACAGGCGCGGCCTTGGACAAGGGGTGGGGCGGTTTTGTCGCCGATGTCGAGGCGCAGGGCGAACTGCTCACTAAACCTGATGGCCAGCACGACCTCCCGTGAAAATAGCGATGAGCCGTGAGCAACTGCGAAGTATTAAACTGCCGAGACGCCGCGTTGAGTACAACGGGGCGCACTGAGCGATACAAGGGGCATGTCTGTACACGGTGTGTTCGGCTTGTGTCGAGGGCTTTTTGACAACCCCTGAGAAATCTGTGCCATAATCAGGGGAAACAAGAAAGGTGGATGATGGTTGCAATTCGTCTGAAGACAACCATTGGTGCTGATCGTAAGCTGGTTGTTCAACTTCCAAATGATATTCCTCCCGGCAGTATTGAGTTGATTGTGCATTCTGGCGAATCTGAGCCAGAGGTTTATCATTCTGCGAGAGAAGTTGCCAGAGCAAAACTGCTGGCAGCGGGGGCATTGGTCACGTCATTTGAGACACCGCCTGATGCGATTCGGCTCAGCGTAGAAGAACGCCTGCGTCTGGGAACACTGCCGCCTGATGCGCGCTCTTCGTTTGACCTGATTGACGAAGACCGGGGCGACTGGTGAGCAATTTTTTTGTTGATAGCAGCGCAGTCGCAAAATGCTATCTGCTTGAAGTTGGTTCCCTATGGGTCATTAGTTGGATTGAACCTGCTGTTGGCAATGTAGTGATTGTTTCGGAGTTAGCTCTCGCAGAGGTGCAGTCGCTCGCTGTTGGCGCGGCGTGTGCGAGAGGGAACACTAAACCAGACGGCGGCAAGTGCTTTGCGCATTGACTTCCTACTTCATTATCAGGATGATTATCTGGTTGTTCCCGTTGAAACACCTATCTTTCAAGCAGCAGGCAACCTCGTGAATCAGCATAAACTGCGCACACTGGATGCAATTCAGCTTGCATCGGCCATACACACACAACAGATTTTAGGCGAACCGATGACTTTTGTGAGTGCTGATGTAAACTTGTTAGCGGCTGCCGCTGCTGAAGGATTTCCTACCGATAACCCTCATGCACATCCATAAGTCTATTCAACATGTTTAATAACATCATCCGTCGCACACTCAAATTTATCGCGCCGCCGCTGGTGTGGCTGTTCGCGCCGCTGTTCTACTACGTGGCACGCAGCGGCACAGGCATGACTCTCTGCCGCAAATGGGGCTTTGAGCCGATGCTGCTGCACTACTACCAGCCGCTGCCCGACTACGAAAAACTGCCGGAGTCCTTTTACACCACGCCGCAGGATTTGCCCGGCATCCGCCTCGAACCGACAGCTATTGAATCGACGCTGAAGCACTTGAGCGCTTTCGCCGGGGAATGCCAATGGCCGGAGCAGGCCAGCAAAGACGGCGACTACTACGCCCAGAATCCCGCGTTCGGCTACAGTTCTGCCGCGCTGCTGCACACCATGATTCGCGCGCACAATTCCCGCCGCGTGCTGGAAATCGGCAGCGGCTTTTCCACGCTGATTTCCCTGGAAGCGCTGCGCAAAAACGGCGATTTCACGCTGACGTGTATCGAACCCTATCCGAAAGCCTGGCTGCGGCAGCTTGCGCTTGACCTGCACGTCGCCAAAGCCGAAGATGTGGACCTCAACCTCTACACCTCGTTGAACGCGGGCGACATTCTGTTCATTGACAGTTCACACGTCGCCAAGCTGAACAGCGATGTGAACTTCACATGCGCGTGCTGCCGCGCTCTGCCGGGAGTGATTGTCCACATCCATGACATCTGTTATCCTGTTCGAGTATCCGCGCGTGCATTTCACCAAAAAGCCGTCGTACTGGCTGGAACGAACAGTATGTGCTGCAAGCGTTCAGCGGCAGCAACCGTGACTTTGAACTGCTGCTGCCCGGCTATTATGCGCAGACGCAGATGCAGGCCGCGTTCAAAAGTGCTTTCACAGTTATGGTCTGCTGCAACACCGCGCGACATCAAGTTTCTGGATGCAGCGAATGCAAGTAGGTGCATTTTGGTTGATGATGGTCTTAATCATTTAAAAACGCTCCATCCTGACCTGGAACCCCTGCCGCAGAAGCCGCATGGCTGATTTCTGGATTTGGCTTGATCAAAAACGAAGTAAAGGAAAATCATACTATTCCTCACTCGGGGCGCGGCGGTTCGCTGGTTTGCGCGCTGAATTTGAGTACAACAGTGTTGTTGGTTTTACTCTACATTTGAACGAGATTGGTCTCGATATTGATGTGTTTGATGGCAAACGTGTGTTGGATGGTACGGGCCGGGTGGCAAGATGGTCTACTACAGCAAGCATACAAAGGCGATTTCGTTCGATGGCTTTGATGTGCCGGGCTACAGACCCAGGCCCTGGAAGACCGCAAAACAGCATGGCGTCACCAACTGTAAACGCCACCAACGGTTACGCAGAGTCAATGCCTTACGAGGATGAAAGATCTGACCTCGTCATGATGGATGACGTGATGGAGCGCGTGCAGGACCCGGAGAAAACGATACGCGAATGTTGGCGAGTGTTGCGTCCAGTGGCGAAATCCTCATGCGCTTTCCGTCGTTTAGGATGATGGATGCACATCACTTAAATCGGGTGCATTGACTTCCGGCGATGCACTATGTTCTGCCGATGAAAACCTGGGCAGCGGGATTAAATTATCGCTTGCTGCAAAATCAGGGAACACGAGGACGTTTGTCCCTTTTGCGCTGTACCATCAAAACCAAATATCACCCTGACATCAGTTCCGACCTCAATGGTATCGACTTTACCCGCTTTAAAGCGCTGGTACGTGAAGTCGGTTTTCAACCGCGCGTATTGAAGATGCCGCCCATTGTCCATGATATGAAAAATGCGCGGCGTAAGTGGCTGCGTTTGATTTATATGTCTCTATATCGCATTCCTGCGCTGCAAGAGTTTTTGTCGTATACAATTGTTCTTCATGGAACAAAACCCGTATAAAATGTCCTTCTGCGTAGAGGTATGGTGGTACCCATACCCAACAAATCGCCTCCATGCGACAAAAACTGTCTGAGCTTTCCGAATATCACTTTTCCCGATACCCCTTATCGACAACCATCATGGAACCCCGTGACAGATTGCGCGTCTTAACACAGTGCTGCATTGACCCACAAAGGTTAGCAGTTAGGGTACTTTGTGTTCAATCTAAACAAACATAAAGGTTAAACTCTATGTGTGGTATTGTCGGCGCGCTTTCATTTGGTGATTTTAAAATCACGGACGCCTACATCTCACGGATGCGCGATGTCATGGCACATCGCGGCCCTGATGGCATTATGCCTTTGATTTCACCGGATGGACGTGTTGGCTTTGGTCAACGACGCCTCGCCATTATTGACCTTTCGACACTGGCGGACCAGCCGATGTGTAACGAAGACGGTTCCATCTGGCTCAACTTCAACGGTGAAATCTACAACCATGCTGAAATCCGCAGGGAACTGGAAGCCATCGGCGGCCATACCTGGAAAACCGACCACTCCGATACGGAGATGGCTATTCACGCTTTTGAGCAGTGGGGGATTGACTCCCTGCACAAATTTCGCGGCATGTTCGCCATGGCCCTGTGGGACGGCAACAAGCGCGAACTGTGGCTGATCCGTGACCGCATCGGCGTGAAGCCCCTCTACTACAGCATCCATCACGGGCGGCTGACTTACGCCTCCGAAATCAAGGCGCTGCTGGAAGACCCAGACCAACACCGCGCCATCAACGAAGAAGCCTTCTTCCACTACCTGTCATTCATGACCACCCCTGCGCCCAACACCCTGTTCGATGGCATCTACAAACTGCCGCCCGGAACCTGGATGCGTATCTCTGAAGATGGCACCACCCGCACCGAACGCTACTGGGATGTGTGGGATTACACCAAGCCGCTGACGGGGGCCAGCGAAGATGACATCGCCAAAATGCTGCTGGACGAAATGCGCACCGCAGTACAGCTTCGTAAGGTAAGCGATGTGCCGGTAGGCGTGTTCCTGTCAGGCGGGATCGACTCCAGCACCAACACCGCGCTGTTCTCCGAAGGTGAAAATCAGGCGGTGAAGACCTTCTCCATCGGCTATGTCGGCGAATACGAATCCTACAAAAATGAACTGCACTACGCGCGCCGCATGGCCGAACACGTTCACGCAGATTACTACGAGCAGTTGCTGACGCAGGATGACCTGTTGAACTTCCTGCCGCGCATGGTGCATTTGCAGGACGAGCCGATTGGCGACCCGGTGTGTGTGCCCGTGTACTATGTCTCCAAGCTGGCGCGCGATCACGGTGTTACCGTCTGCCAGGTGGGGGAAGGTTCGGATGAGTTATTCTGGGGCTATGAAAACTGGCGCACCATGCTTCATCGCCAGCAGTATCTTGATGCCCTGCCCGTGCCCAATATCCTGCGCAAAGTAGCGCTGCCGCCGCTGGCCATGCTCGGCAAAGAGAAGTCGATGAAGTATGAATGGCTGCGGCGCTCGGCAGAAGGCCAACCCATCTTCTGGGGTGGTGTGGACTTAATGAGCGTCTACCAGAAAGAGCAAGTCCTCTCGCCGCGCCTGCGCCGCCAGTTCAAGGGCTTAACCTCCTGGGAGGCGATTCGGCCTATCTATCAGCGCTTCCAGGACAAGGCCTGGGAAAAATCGCGCCTGAACTGGATGAGCTACATTGACCTGAACTTCCGCTTGCCGGAACTGCTGCTGATGCGCGTCGATAAGATGAGCATGGGCGTCAGCCTTGAAGGGCGTGTGCCGTTCCTCGATTACAAATTCGTCGAACTGGCAATGAGCATCCCCACCGAAGTAAAAACGCGCAATAACCAGCTTAAGTACATCCTCAAGAAAGCGGTGCGCGGCGTGATCCCCGACGAGTTCATTGACCGCAAGAAGCAGGGCTTTGGTGTCCCTGTTTACGAATGGTTCTTTGATAAGCTGGGCGACGAAATCCGCCGCGAACTGAACGATTTCTGTGATAAGACCGATCTGTTTGACCGGGCAGAACTCAATCGGCTGATGGACTTGGGCTACGGCACGCTGCTCTGGCCGCTGTACAACATGGCGCTGTGGTGGAACGAATATATCGGACAGGAGCGTCCCAAGGTTGAAGTGACCGCGCCGCTCTAAGCTGAACGCTGCACAACGTATGAAGGACGAGGCCAACCCCTCGTCCTTTTATTTTCCCTCTTTGCCTTCAGTAAGCATAAAGAATTAATTCACAAATGATTATTTGCAGTAAATACAACTATAATTTAATTATTGAGCTTTACTGTTTATTGGCTTAGTGATCTGATCGCCGGAGTATCGTATGTTTGCCACATCCCTTGACTCCAAAGTAATCCCCCTCGCGCAGCGGGTTCCGCAAATTCTGATTGTTGATGATGAACTGAATAATCGCCTGCTTCTCAGCCGTATCTTGCGTCGTCTCGGCAGCATTACGGAAGCCAGCAGTGCCCGTGAAGCGCTCGAACTATTACAAGAGGAACAGTTTGACCTGGTCCTGCTGGACATTATGATGCCCGACATGACCGGTCTGGAAGCCCTCGAAGTCATTCGCAACAACCGGGACACCGCGCACCTGCCCATCATTCTGGTTTCGGCGCTGTCCGATAATGAAGACCTTGTACATGGGCTGCAAATCGGTGCTAATGACTATATTCCCAAGCCTTTTGACATTGATGTGGTCTACGCGCGGGTAAACACACAGCTTCGTCTGAAGATGATGTCCGATGATGACAAGCAGGTCATTGCCCAGCTTGAGGCCATGCAGCAGATGAAGGATCGCCTGCTGCGCATTGCCTCCCACGATTTGAAAGCGCCTTTAGCCAACATCAAGACCATCGAAGTCCTGCTGCGCGAATACGTCAGCGACCCGCAGGGCGTCGAATTTCTGGAAATGCTGCGCTCGACCATCAACAATATGCACAGCGTGATTGAAGAATTTCTGGATATGGCCGCATTCCAGGGTGGAACCCTGGCTGTTGAGCTGGCTCCGGTGGAGGTTGAGCAGGTCGTGATGGATGTCATGATGCACTATTGCCCCGCCGCACAGGAGAAGGACATCGACATCATGGCTTATGCCCTTCCCGGCATCGTCCATGCCGACCAGCAGCGGCTGACGCAGGTTCTAAACAATCTGGTCAGCAACGCCATCAAGTACAGCCCGCGCCGCACCACCATCTCGCTCTGGTCTGAAATAGATGAGGGCAGGGTGCGCATTAACGTCGCTGATCAGGGACCCGGCATTCCTGCCAATGAGCGTGACCGTCTCTTCAAGGAGTTCAGCAAACTCAGCACGCGCCCAACGGCTGGCGAGAGCAGCACCGGGTTAGGGCTGTGGATCGTCAAGCAGATGGTGACGCTGCAAGGGGGCACCGTTGGCGTGGATTGCCCCTCGGACGGCGGTTCGACCTTCTGGGTGGAATTCCCTGTCAGCAGCCCGTAGACCCAACCCTGTACGCCGTCTGGGTAGATGAGGAGCGGTTGCTTTAGAGCATCCCACGAGTTTTTAACTTCCCCTAGCGCTTGACGGCTTTCGCTGTACAATGCCCCTGATTTCGCTTTCCTTAATTCAGTGGGTTGCACATGCTGATTGATGTCATTGCGGGCGCACGCCCGAACTTTATGAAAATCGCGGCGCTGTATGCCGTCGCGCACGAATTTCCCGGCCTCACGCTGCGTTTTGTTCACACCGGACAGCACTACGATTTTAAAATGTCCGACATTTTCCTCCAGCAGTTGGGCCTGCCTGAGCCGGACTGTCACCTCGGTGTTGGCTCCGGCACGCACGCCTACCAGACCGCCGAAATCATGAAGGGCTACGAGGACTGGCTGACGAAAAGCAAGCCGGATGCGATGGTCTGCGTCGGCGATGTCAACTCGACGGTGGCCTGCACGCTGGTAGCGGCCAAGGCAATGGTGCCCGTCGCCCATGTCGAGGCGGGGCTGCGCTCCTTTGACCGCAGTATGCCCGAAGAAGTCAACCGCATCGTCACCGACAGTCTCAGCGACTGGATGTTCGTCACCGAAGCGTCCGGCGTGGCCAATCTGGCGCGCGAGGGGCGTCCGCTGTCCGGCATTCACCTCGTCGGGCATGTGATGATTGACACGCTGCTGCGCATGATGCCGCACGCGCAGGCCCCCACTGCCGTTGACCTGCGTCAAGGTGAGTACGCCTTTGTCACACTGCACCGCCCATCAAATGTCGATGATCCGCTCATTCTGGGCCAGTTGTGCGATCAGCTTCTTCAGGTGGCCGAACGGTTGACGGTGATTTTCCCGGTACATCCCCGCACGCGCGGACGCCTGCAAAACGCGAACCTGTGGGACAAGCTGGCGGCGCGCGTGCAAATGGTTGAGCCTGTAACCTACTTCGAGTCGCTGTGGCTGACGAAAAACGCGCGCGTGGTCATCACCGACAGCGGCGGCTTGCAGGAAGAAAGCACGGCGCTCAATGTGCCCTGCCTGACGCTGCGTGAAAACACCGAACGTCCGGTAACGGTCAGCGATGGCACCAGCACACTCATCGGGCGCGATTGGGCCTTGTTCCAGCAGTGTATCGCGCAGATTATGGACGGCACCTATAAGCGTCCGCTGGCGCAAATTCCCTACTGGGATGGCAACGCCGGACGCCGTATTCTGGGCATTCTGGCACGTTATAGGATGCCATAGAACGGAGAGGCGTGATGGTGAAACGACCATTTATCATAGGTGTACTGTGTTTTTCGGCGGCCTGTCTCCTGAGCTTGGCGGTTGTCGTGCAAGTGCTGCTGCCGGGGGAAGTAATCGATATCACGGATGGTGAGGCTCAGGTTCATATCGCCGCTGACCGCCTGTGGACGCCTTTTCCCTGGGACTGCTATAACCTGACATGGGCGATTTTTGGTACCGTTTCGGTCTACGTCGATGACGGAGGGGTTATCGGCGAATACTCACGCCCGGAATGTGTCAACTGGCGTAATGCGCCCACCTTTGAACTCACACACACATTTACCATTAACAAACGCGATGGCACAGTACTGGAAGTTCCTGTAGCGCAGCGTGTGCTGGTCGGACGCGCTGAGTTCTGGGGCGTACTATTTCTCATCGTCATCCTAGTCTCTGTGGCTGATTTTCTTAAGGCGACTCCCCGGCACAGTGCATGGTTGCAGCGGCAGGTGCTTAAGCTGCCATCAGCCCGCCTTTCGCTGCTGCCTGAGCGAGCCGCCAGTAATCCTCAGCGTATCCTGGTTGTGTCCATACTGCTGACAATTTTTGCAGCAGGTCTCATCCTGCGCTTGACTCAGGTCTATCTCTCAGGCGAAAGCAATTACCCGGCATGGTCAGTTTATAACTACTTCGGTGGACTGACGGGTGTTTATCTGAATATGGCGAGTCCTGACCCTAATCAGTCGACAATCGGCGGCACACTCCTCTACCCACCAGCCTACCCTCTGATGATCCGCGTGGTATTGGGCATGGGTGGAGATTTTACGACACTGCGCATCATACAAGCACTGTGGGATGCAGGCACGATTCTGCCGCTGTATTTGCTACTGCGGCGTATCCGGGTCGGGTTAGGGCTGTCGCTGTTTGGGGCAGTACTCTACTCACTGTATCCTACCTGGGCAGTTGCTTCGACCTTTATACTTGGCGAATGGATAATACCGAGTCTTGTTGTGTGGCTGATGTGGTCACTGCTGGAAGCAGCTCATCATAGAAAGCTGTGGCGTTGGGCACTGTCGGGCATTATTGTTGCACTTATGATGCTGTTCCGTTCCGATACGATGCCGATTGTCGGTTTGGTTGGGCTGTGGTTGCTGGCACAACGTTTGTCGTGGCGGCGTTTTGTGACGGTGGGCCTCATCGTTGTCGCAAGTTTTGGCGTCATAGCCGCTGCCGCCGGATTGTATAATCTCAGCAATGTTGGACGCTTCGCCATTTCTTCTGCGGCGGGAGAGTATGGACTGTGGTCAGGTCTAGGAGGGCTGCCTAATGACTACGGCTATTTTGTCAGCGATGGGCGGGCTTTGGCGCTGATAAAGTCGATGGGCATAACCCCCAATTCGTCAGAGTCGGGAGCTTACTTTATGGGCCAATATCTCGCCGCATGGCGCGAACGTCCCTTTTATGTCCTCGCCAGCATCGTCTACCGCTGGTATCAGATTCTTACTCTACAGGACTGGTGGCTGCTTCCGCAGACAGCTCTGCCCGCCTATACGCTGCTGGTAGATGGGGTACACCAGATGACACAAATTGGCCCGGCCAGCCTGGTGCTTGCCTGCCTGCTGGCACGCCGGGACAAGCGCCGTTTGTTGGCAGTTCTGTTACCGCTGGTCGCCGCCTTGTTCACCATTGGGCTGGTCTATTACGAAACGCGCTACGTTCGTTACGCCGGACTGAGTTATATCATCGCTGTCGTAATTATCCTTGATGAGTTGTCGGCTGTCGCGCTGTGTACACTTCATTACTGGCATCCGCGCTGGACACTGCGTTATGATACCCTTGTCTGGGGGGGACTGACGGCATTGATGACCGTTTATGCCATTGTCGTTCAGGTGCCGCTGTTTTCTCAGCTGGTTTCACAGACCCAGCAGACAGATGAATTTCGCGTGTCGTTCGTCAGCACAGACCACAGCCCGCGTTATACCTTGAGCGACCTGAACTTACAGGCAGTGGGCGACGGCGCTCTGTTTGATACAGACTGGTATCTAGTCAACAATTCCAGCGGCTTCACTTTCTCGCTTCAGGCAGATGTGCCTGTCAGTGGCGCAACATTTATAACGGCACGCGTCGAGATCGAACTGTTATTAGACCTTGGGTACGTCGCGCTGGTCGGTCCGGACGGACGTGAGCTGGATATGGCGATGGAAAATAGGCCCGGAGTATATGTCATCGAACTGACAGCGTATGTCGCAGACCTCGACACAGTGCGTCTGGCGTTTGCGGCGGCAGGCTCTCAGGAGGGGCCTGTGCTGCGCGTCCGTGACATCGCGCTCTATACAACGCCCTGAACGGATGATTTTATGTCATCTGTTGTAAACCTCGTTCGCAAAGCACTCTCCCTGCCGCCGCAGCAGCTCGCGGCGCGTGCCTACTACCGCCTGTCGTACCAGTTCAAGCGCGACTTCACCCGCTGGCGTGATGCGCGCTTCGCCACCTACAAAACCGCGCGCTTCTCTGGTGGCTTGCTGCGTTATGTCACGCCGCCGCCCGTTGCAGCCCTCGCACCGCACCGCGAAGTCATCCTCGCGCTGGCGAACCTCTACTGCGACCACTACGTTGACCTGCTCGGTTCGGGATGGGTACAGGTCAAACACGGCATGACCTGCTTGGGCGTGGAAGGGCATAATTACCCTGCCCAACACGCTGCGCCGCTGCAAACGACACCCGCCAACGCCGCCTACGCCCAGCGCGTTTACAACCTTATCGACAAAAACTACACGCCGCTGGACTGGCACATCGACTTCAAATCCGGTTACCGCTGGTCGGAGCTTGCGCCCTCGAACACGCTGGTCTATGGCGACAAACCCGGCGTCGATGTCAAAGTCCCCTGGGAACTCGCCCGCGCGCAGCATTTCCTATGCTGGCCTATGCCTATGCGCTGACCAAAGAGGAACGTTACCTCCGCGAGTTCCGCAGCCAGATGTCAGACTTTATTGCCGCCAATCCCCCGCGCTGCGGCGTAAACTGGCTGGTCGCGATGGATGTCGGCATTCGCGCGGCCAACTGGCTGATGGCCTACGATCTGTTGCGTGGTTACGGCGCGACCTTCGACGCGGCCTTTGACGCTGAATTCATCCAGAGCATTTACCAGCATGGGCATCACATCCGTCACCATCTGGAGTGGTCGCCGACGCTGCGCAGCAATCATTACCTGTCGGATATTGTCGGCTTGCTGTTCTGCGCCGCCTGTCTGCCGAACACCCGCGAAACCGACGAATGGCTGACATTCTCGGTGAGAGAATTGATAGCCGAAACGCAGTTGCAATTTGGCGCTGACGGTGCAAACTTTGAGGCGTCCACAAGCTATCATCGCTTGTCCGCTGAGTTGGTGGTCTATGCGACAGCGCTTGTGTTGGCGCTCCCGCAAAGCAAACTGCATGTCATCCAGCGGGGTGATGCAAACATCTTCTCGCAGTGGCATATGGAATGTATTGAAAGCATGGCTGAGTTCACGATGCACGTCACCCGCCCCGATGGACGTTTGACACAAATCGGCGACAACGACAGCGGACGCCTGTTCAAACTGCATCCGACGTACACGAAGATGACCGTCGCCGACGCCAAACGCAAATACATACAGCTTGCCCACTACAACGCGCTGCCCGACGATGCGACCTATTGGGACGAAAACATCCTTGACCATCGACACATCGTCGCGGCAGTCAACGGCTTCTTCGGGCGTGACGACCTGCGTGCCTTTTCCGGCGCATGTCTCGACGAAATCATCATCCAATCAATGGTAGGGGCGCAATATATTGCGCCTGTGCCAACGCCATCTACCGCCGAAACCGTTCGCATCGGCCCGCATCTACCCGAAATCAAAGGCAGCGCCACACGCCTGAGCTTCGGTGCCGGGCTGCGCGAGGGACTGAAGTGCTATGGTTATCCCGATTTCGGCGTGTATATTTTCCGCAGCAGTCGGCTGTACATGACGGTGCGCTGTGGGGCGGTGGGGCAGCGTGGCAACGGCGGCCACGCGCACAGCGACCAACTGTCCATCGAACTGCTGGTCGATGGTGTGCCGCTGCTGCAAGACCCCGGCACCTATCTTTACACACCGCTGCCGCAGCGCCGCAATCAGTATCGCAGCCACAACGTCCACGCAGCGCCGCAGTTGCAGCACGAACCCGCCGACATGAGCATCCTGTTCCGAATGCCGGACACGTTTCAGGCGAAATGTCTATATTTTGGCGCAGAAGGCTTCGCGGGCACGATGCAGGCCACCATCACCCGCCGCATCGCCATTCTGGATGATAAAATTGAAATCACCGACAGCGGTGGCAGCGGTTTTGTGCCACAATCTCTGCCGATGTCCAATGGGTATGGCAAACAGTTAGCCGACGAGCAAAGCATTAGCGCAGCACTTCAATCCATGCTGAAGGAAGGAGACTTGCAGTGACCTGGTCTTCCGATAATCTCTCTATTGTCAATACAGCCGCCGATCAGTTTGTGCAGCTTATCATTGACCGCCTCAACGATGAGCGCGGCGTTCACCTTGAAACCGCCATCAGTGTGGCAGGCGGCGTTTCTGGCGTGTCGATCCTCAGAAGCGCCATTGCGCAGGACAGGATTGACCTGTCGAAGCTCATCAAAGAGCAGCCCGGTTCTTACGTGCTGATCGAAAAAGTCAACGAAATCGGCGCGGAAATCTCCGGCTTTATGATGAACTTCTGCAAAGCGTGGGGCGTCGATCCGCAGACTGGCTGGAACATGACCATCCCCGAAAAGCACAAGTCGCTGCGGGAATTGACCGGACTCGTGGTCGATTTCGAGCCGCCGTTTAAGCAGCTTATGGCCCAGCAGTTCATCAAGTTGGAGCTTTATCCGTTTGTCGCGGCCTTAGCCGCCGTCAAGCTGATTATCATGGGCGCTGAAACGCTGAATCCCGACATCGGCAAAGCGATTGCCCTGATGGCCATCGTCGCCGCCAGCAAAACCGTGCCCTACAACTGACAGTAGCGATTAGCCGTTAGCGCAATACAGCAGCAAGGAATACAAAGGAAACGAAGAAATTGAACCGCCGAGACGCCAGGTTCACCGGGAATAGGTTGAAATTTTCATGTTCCGGGTTCAGGTTTGCAGTTTAACTTTTGAACTTGGTAACATGGATTGTGCTAAATTACTTTCTTGTTCACCTATGCAGCTTAACTTTGAAATTCGGTAACAATGCCAAACGCAGCAGCATTGTTCCCTCTCTCCGCTGGCGGGGAGAGGGTTAGGGAGAGGGGTTCACCTTCCCTTCCCGGATTAACTTGTAAACCTCCATCAGTGAACGTGACTTTTCGGCAGCCAGATGGCTTTAGCCTCTGGCGTCAAGGACACAACTCGCCTTTGCCGCTAATTTTTTCTGACAACGGACAACTAAAGACTCTTTATGCGCCTACTTTTGCTCACCCGTTACGAAGACCTCAGCGCCGCCAGCCGTTTGCGTTTTTATCAGTATGTGCCTTATTTGCAGCAGCAGGGCATCGAAATTGTCCATGCGCCGCTGTTGACCAATGCCGACTTGAAAAGGTTGTATACCGAGGGACGGCGCGGGCTGGGTTCGACGCTCTTAGGCTACATTCGACGCACAATACGCCTAATGGGCAGCTACGATGTCTTGTGGATCGAAAAAGAACTGTTCCCGATGCTGCCAGCGCTCGGTGAAAAGTGGCTGCGCACGCCCTACGTCGTGGACTACGACGACGCCGTCTTCCATAACTACGACATGCACCGCAGCGCTCTTGTTCGGCGCTTTCTCGGCACGAAAATTGACGAGGTGATGCAGCACGCCGCGCTGGTGGTGGCCGGCAACAAATACCTCGCCAACCGCGCTCGTCACGTCGGCGCGCGCCGCGTCGAAATCATCCCTACCGTGATTGACCTCAACCGCTACAGCGTGGCAGGCACACCGCCGCCGCCTTTCACCGTCGGTTGGATTGGCAGCCCTTCGACTTCCAAATACCTGCACATGCTCGAACCTGCGCTCAAGGATGTGTGCGCCGCCGGGCGTGGACGCCTGCTGACGGTTGGCGCAAAGGACAGCAGCATGAACGGCATCCCGCTGGAAAACCGCGCCTGGGCCGAAGACCGCGAGGTCAGCGATATTCAGGCGATGCACATTGGCGTGATGCCGCTGCCCGATGAGCCGTGGGAACGCGGCAAGTGCGGCTACAAGCTGATACAGTACATGGCCTGCCGCCTGCCTGTGGTGGCATCTCCGGTAGGCGTGAACGCGGAAATCGTCGAAGGCTGCGGCTTTACGGCAGAGACACTGGACGAATGGCGGCACGCGCTGTTAACCTTACGCGATGATGCCGCGCTGCGTGCCGAACTGGGCGCGGCAGGCAGGCGCAAGGTCGAGGAACAGTACACCCTGCAAGTCACCGCGCCGCGTATGGTTGAACTCTTAAAAAGCGTCGCAGGAAAGAAATAAGCTGATGAAAATCCTGATGGGCGAATCACTCGCCTACCACAATATCACACACGTTGGCTCCCATACCTATGCCGATTTTTTTGTTGGCGATGGACATGATGTCTTCTGGCTGGGGGGCACGCTCCATGCCCTGAACCTGCTGCGGGCCTGGCGTGGCAGCACGCACGATCAGCAGATTCTTGAACCCTGGCAGCGCGGCGGCATAAAGTTGCAGGAACATTTCTGGACGTATCTGCCGTTTACGCTGCTGCCTTATCGCACCGCACCCCTGCTGAACACCGTCACCACCCTGCGTTACACGCTGGACTTCACGCTGCCGCCCGTGAGAAATGTCCTCGCGCGTTACGGGTTTCATGATGTCGATCTGCTGTGGATTGGACAGTCCCATAGTTCGTTGTCTGTGCTGCGGCAGGCGCGCTACCGTAAACTCATGTATCGCATGATGGACAACTTCTCCGAATTCAGCGATGTACCCGACAGCATGAAAGACGCTGAAGATGAGATCATCGCCCGTGCGGACACGGTGCTGGTCACGGCGCATAAGTTGTTTGAAGCCGCCCATGCCAAAGGGGGCGATAAAGTCTTTTATCTTCCCAACGGCGTGCATTATGAAAAGTTCCACATCACAAATGCGCACGAACCTGCGGACATCGCCGCCATTCCCCATCCACGCGTCTTGTACGTCGGCATGATTGCTGACTGGTTTGACCTTGACCTTGTGTTGTATGCCGCGCAAACGCTGCCGGAATATCACTTTGTCGTGGTCGGCCCGACGCGTATTTCACTGGAGTCCTTAAAGGGGCTGCCTAACGTGCATCTGCTGGGCGCGCGTCCCTATGATGAAATCCCGCATTACATGCATTTCAGCGATGTGGGGATTATGCCTTTCAAAAAGACGCCCATGACCGAAACTATCAACCCGATCAAGATATTTGAATACTTTGCAACGGGGCTGCCTGCGGTGTCGGTGCGTCTGGATGAACTGGAACGCCTGAAGTCTCCGGCCTTGCTCAGCGAGACCCCTGCGGAATTTGTCGATGCCCTGCGGGAAGTGGTGCGGCGCGGGCGTGGTCATGCTGAGTTTATTGACTTCGCCCAGAACAACAGTTGGCAGAAGCGCTACGAACTGATTAAGTCACGAATGCTATGAAAATCCTTCAGGTGATCGCTACGGCAGGGCGCACTGGCGCGGAGAGTGTGGTGCTGTCCTTAAGCGCCGGACTGCGTGAACAGGGCGTCGATTGTTCCGTATTGTGTTTTGGAACAGGCGTCTTCATCGATGATCTGCGAAATGCGGGCGTCCCCTGTACTGTCATGCCTGTACGCAGCAAGTTCGATGTGGGCAGCATTATGCGGCTGCGTGCTTATCTGCAAGCAGAACAGATTGACGTGGTGCATACACACGGCCCCCGCGCCATGTTTCTAGCCAATCCAGCCGCCCGTTTAGCGGGTGTACCCGTTGTCACAACCTTTCACGAGTTTAGCAATACCAAAGCTTACGAGACCCGCCTCTATCGCCTCTACGAATTTATTGAACGCCTGTTGTCTCGCTATGCGACAGATCATCTCATCGCCATTTCGGAGGCTATTCGAGACGATGCTCTGCGTGTGCGGCACATCCCGGCGGCCAAGCTGACGCGTATCTACAATCCTGTTTCCACGCAGCAGTTTGGCAGAATCGACGATCAGGCGGCAGTTGCGGCCTTTCGCAGGCAGATGGGGATTCCGCCAGCAACGCTGCTGATTGGGGCTGTCGGGCGCTTAACGCCCATGAAGGGACATCGCGTGTTGATTGACGCCTTTCCCTCCATTCAGCAGGCTTTTCCACAGGCGCGACTGCTCATCGTTGGGGCAGGCCCATTGGAATCAGAACTGCGGGCGCAGGCGCAGGCATTAGGAATCGATGTGCTTTTCCCCGGCGTGGTGACAGAAATGAAGTTACTGTATAACGCGCTTGATGTGCTGGTTCACCCGTCGCTCGATGAACCCTTTGGGCTGGTGGTGTTGGAGGCGATTGCCTGTGGTGTGCCTGTGGTGGCAACGGCGGTGGGTGGTTTGACAGAGATCGCCAATCTGAGTTTGTATCATCGCATTGTAGCGCCAGAGAACGTGCAAGCCCTGGCTGAAGCGGTGAGGAGTTTGCTGCATGAAAACCCGCCGCGCGCACCCGCGAGTAACCTTGAGGCGTTGTTCTCAGCAGAAGCGGTGGCGCAGCAGCATCTGGCGATTTACCGCAGCGTTCAGCGCTAACGTCGCCTAGTGCTTGATTTTCCCCAGCCAGTCGAAAGGCGTCAGCGTCAGGAAGAAGGATTCCATATCACAATCCGGCGCGTAGTAATACTTTACAATGACGTTTTCATCCAGAAATGTGGCGAAGGTGAAATACTCGCTGGGATTCTTCGGCAGTCCTTCGGTGACATTAAAGTACGGTGCTCGGCCTTCGACGACGAATGTGTATACGTTATATTTCGACATATATACTCTCCTCATTACAGGATATGGAGAAAGTGCCTTTTTTTGAATTAAGAAGCGGGTTTTTAGGAACTTTTTCACGAAAGTCACAAAAATGTTTCCGGGATAGTCTTCCACAAAGCCGCGCGCATACCGTGCTATAATGCTCATAACTACCCCGGAGGGAGAGGTTGTGACGATGGAACGCTTTCTGGCCTTTGATCCCGCGAACGAGACAATTGGCGCCTCACTGGTAGACTTCGTGCAATACGCTGATCCAAAGTTAATGACCCCGATTGTCGAAAAACATGGTTTTACGAAGATTGATCCGGCGCGCTGGTATCCGCTGCAAGCCTGGCTCGATGTGTTAACCGATGTCGCCCATTCACCGGGGGGCTGGCAAACGCTGGTCGCAATTGGTCAGAAAGTCGGCGCGGCGCTGCCCATGCCGCCAGAGGTCAACACCCTGGAACAGGCGCTGCTGGGCGCGAAATATTCCTTACCGCTGTCCCATCGCGGCGGTTATGTGGGGGAAGTGGACGCCAGAGTCATGAATGACCGCCACATTCAACTGATTCAACTGCTGCCGTATCCTGATAACACCGCCTACGGCACTTTCTACGGCTTGTCGCGCCGCTTTCTGCAAGGGCAGAAGCACGCCCTCACCATCCACAGCAATCAGGCGGGCAAGAATCGTTATCCTCGCCGCGACAGCGACCCCTTAATTCTGGACATTCAGTGGTAACGCAGCGGGGCAGTCTTTGGATAAAGGACTGCTCTTATCTGGATGTTTGTCACGGCACTGAAACGGGCATATCCTTAATTCTTTACAAATTTTTATCAATTTCCCCAACGATTTCCCTAAAACATCAAGTAACTTTTGGCGGCAAACTACGGTAATCTAGGTTAGATTCGCAAAGAACATAATTTGCGTCGTGATTATCATGCTTGGCTCGGTGTTACCGGAGGCAATATGAGTCGGGATTTTCAAAAGCGCTTTTGGACATCGCTGGTGTGGAACCTCACTCTGCTGGCGATGCTGCTTAATATGTTGTTCCCCGCGTTTGATATGCTGCGACTGGCACGCGCGCAGGAAACAACCCCAGAACCATCCCCCACTGAAGAGGTGACACCGGTGGTAACCGATGTCCCGCCAGTCGAGGCGACTGCGGAACTGACCGCAGAAGCGACTGTCGAGGCGACACCTGTCCCGACTGAAGAAGTAACCGCAGTAGTGACGGACGCCCCAGAGGTGACCGAACTGCCGCTGCCAACATTGCCACCCCCGACGGCTGAAGTGTCGTTGTTCGTGGATAATTTCCAGGACGGCGGCGCATCGCTGGTCAGCAATGGCTGGTCACTCAGCGGCGGTTGGAGCATTGCCAGCGAAGTCAACAGTGATGGCACGGGCAATTATTACCTGAGCGCCGCACCCACTGGCACGATTGAGACCGCCGCTGTCCCACAGATTCAGTGGGACAACCTGACGCTGGCGGCGCGTGTGCGCGTCGGTGGCAGCGATGCAGCGGGCATCTCAGTGCGTTCCGGCGCGGAAGCCTACACCGTTGTCATTAATGGAAGCGGCTTGGTACAGCTTTATCGCGGCACGCTGATAGTGGCCGAAGGGCCATCCGTTGCGGCGGAAACGATTGTTCCCGACGCCGAAGGCAGCATCCCCCCGGCGGCTCCGGCGGTTTGGCGCACGGTGAATATCGAAGCCCAGGATGCGACGCTCGTGGTGCTGCTGGATGGTGTGGAGCAAATTCGCTACACCGATACAGCGCCATTAGGTGCTGGTGCGATTGGCCTGGTTGCACACGAATTGAATGTGGGCGCTGTGGATTTTGATGACATTTATGTCACACGTCTGCTGCCTCCAGTGGTTCCTACAGAAGCAGCTCCGGTTGAGGTAACCAGTGAGGCAACAGCAGAAGCGACCACCCTGCCCGCAGGCGTCCTGCTTGATGAACATTTCGAGGGCGATTTAAGCGCGTGGACAAGCAGCAGCCTCGACCTGGGAACGGTAGACGCGGGTGAAGGCAACCACGTTGTACTGATGCCTTCCGGCGCAGACCTGACTCCCGCCTCGGTGCTGGTGCTGGGCGACTTCCGTCTGGATGCGCGCTTTAGCCTGGTCACAGCCGAAAACGGCGGCGTGCAGATTACGCTGCGTGACGCTTACACCCTGACCATTGATACGACACAGACAACGCTGGCACGCGGCGAAACCGTACTGTCCAGCAGCACAAGTTCGCATGACGTGGGTACCTGGTACAACCTCAGCGTAACGCTGGAACGCGATCACATTGTCGTGAACGTCAACGGCGTTACAGAAATCGACCTGACTGACCCCGAACCAACGCTGGCAGGCGGCATTGGCTTTGCCGCGCTGGGTGCGGTCATGCTCGACGACGTGGTAGTGACTGACCTGACCTCACAGGCAGTACTGGCAGAGGTGACACCCTCGCCCACGCCGCTGGCGATTGATGACGCCGCACAGGCCAAGCTGGACGGCGCGCTGTACTATATTCTGACAACCTCACTCAGCGGTGATGATGCAGCCTATCGTGCTGCTGCCGCGTCGTATGCCGTGTTTGTCGATGACGCGGGTCGCTTGCGCGTGCGCATCTACACCACCAACGGAGTGGATGGAGAAACGCTGCGTTCGGTCATCGAAGGTACGGGTGGTGTGATAGAACGGATGATCGCTGGTGAAATCATCGCGCTGGTTCCGCCTCTGGGAATCGTGGCGCTGGCAGGTACACCAGAAGTCGCGGGCATTGGTTTCCCCGACGCCCCCGTTTCTACCGACTACAGCCAGAGTGATGCCCAGTCTGTCGGCAGCGTTGTGCCACAGTCGCTGGACATTGTCGGCTCCAACGACTGGGACATCGCAGGCATTCGCGGTGCTAACATCGACATCGCCGTGATTGACAGCCCCAGCGGCGGCTTCCTTGGCTCAACCCCCGGCGGCGGCACTGGCGGCGGCAATCAGCAGTGTCTCTACAGCGTCGAAGCGGGCAGCGGCGGCACTCACGGAACGAATGTTGTCGATGTGCTGTGCGACATTGCCCCCAATTCGCGCGTCTACGGCTTTATTGCAGCGGACGCAGCAGGGTTAACCACAGACATCAACACGATCCGTTCTTCGACCACTGTTGCGGGTGTTGCGGGCAATACCTTTGACATCATCCTGATTACCCTCGATCTGGGGGTCAACAGCAGTGCGGGCGATGGCACAGGTGTCGGCCTGACGACTGGCAATTTCTACGCAGAAATCACCGCAGCACGCAACGCAGGCATTCTCGTGATTGCGGCGGCGGGCAACAACGGCGATGGCACGATCAACGCAGGCGATAACTATGTGCGTTATGGCAGTTTCACACTGGGTAACACTCAGAGCGCCAACGTCAACATCACAACTGTCGCTGGGTCGCGCGTGAATATCAACTGGAGCGCGTGGTCCACGACAGCGGACATTACCGCCTCATTGACCGGATCAGGTGCCAAGCCGCTGCGTACCAATCATGGCAATATCCCCGGCTATTCGTTCACAGCGGCGGCAGGCGCGCAAACCCTGTCGGTGACCAACAACAGCGGCGGCGCCTTGACCATTCAGGTGCAGGTGACAGGCTCAGGCAGCAACATCACAGCGGTTTCCGGCGCGGTGGCGGCCTTTGCCACTACGGCAGGAACGCTGGCACGCCCCGCTGACTCACCGGATGTACTGGCAGTCGGCGCAGTCTGCGCCAACCAGACTATGCGTTACCCGCGTCTGGCGGATAGCTCTGTTGGCCCAGCCTTTGATGCAGGCGGCGTCATCCCGGCAGCACTGCCCACCAGCGGCAGCGCAATTAAGCCCGATGTGGTTGCCCCTTCACATGTCAGCACCTCACTGCTGGCGGCCAGCAACTGCAATACGCCAGTTACAGTGGGCGCGGCGAACATCGCTGATCCCTACACAATAGCAAACAATGGCTTCAACGGCACCTCCGCCGCCGCCGCGCATGTCGCGGGTATGGCCGCCCTGCTGCGCTCGAACACCATCAATAACAGCATGAATACGCGCGTCGGCCCCGGCCTTCAGAACGCGCCTGCGGAACTGGAACGTTACATCCAGACGCATACCATTGATTTGTACAACGCCACCATCGCAGCAGGCGAAAATCCGCCAGCAGGTACACCGGATGGTTGGGATCGTACCTTCGGCGCAGGCTTGACCATGCTCGGCAGCCCAACCGTCGATATGAGCGCGGTGCAAAACTTCGGCAATGCCACCAGCCACGACGCCAACACGTTCTATGTCGGCCAGGCGAATCTTGCCAGCACGCAGGTTGGAACCTCTGCCGACCCCTATCTCAGCATCGCCCAGGCCGTCGCTGCCAATCCCGGTAAGCGCATTGTCGTAATGCCCGGCGAATACGTGTCAGGCATAAATGTCGGGGTAGCAGGCACGTCAATCATCTCGTATGACTCCGCCGATATTGTCAACCGTCCCGACACCTCCATCTGGGTCAACGACACCTTCTTCAACGTCACCGCATACGGCGGTGCGGCAGCGGGTATCAACGTCAACGATGTCGATAACGTGACGATTGACGGCTTTGTCTTCAACTCGGCCCATCCACTGTATATCGATGTTGGCCCTGCTTCCAGATGGCTGCCGCCGCGTGCGGTGAACGCGAACGCCGTTGCGGGCCTGACACTGGCCAACAACACGTTCAATAACTTCACGGCCTCCGTGAGCCTGACAATTGACGGCACAACGAACGTGACTGGCAACACCTTTAACAGCTTTACCCTACCCGCAGGCAGCGGTTTTGAAACAGCCGTATTGGCCGTGATGGGGCGTATTGGTTCCGGGGGAACCTCCGCCGTTAACATCACGCGCAACGTGTTCTCCAACAACAGCAATCTCGGCGGCCCTGCGGACGATAATCGACCCCGTGAAGCCGTTGTCTATATGAGCTACGGCAGCTTCAACTTCTACAGCAACCGCTTGTACAGCAACACCGCCGAAGCGATGGTCAGCATCAACCAGTGGGAAGAAGTCCTGAACCCCAGCAACACCAACCGTTCGACGGCGGAAGTGCGCATCTTCAGTTCGGCGTTTACCAACAACACCATCGTCAACAGCGACGCACGTTCCATCGTCAACCTGTATCAGGGTTCGCAGTTCCGCTTCGTCAACAACACCGTCGCCAACACAGATTTCTCATTGGGGAATCGAGGCTCGTTTATCACGGTAGGGGGTGTTGGCAGCCCGGCAAACCATTTTGATGGCACATCGGGCAGTCAGTACTTCCACGAATGGGAAATCCACAACAACCTGTTCTATGGGAACTTGTTTGCTGGTGGTGGCTCAAGCCGCAACCTGATCACCTTCACCAATGGGGCCATCAACCTCGGTTGCTTCAACATCGGCAACCCCGGCACCGATGGTCAGGGCGCGCACAACAACTGGTTCATCTACACCGATTACAGTTCGACAGTGCCCACAGAGCCGGACAACAAGAATCGGCCCGATCAGGGCTTGTGCGGTACGGCAGTGAATACACCTGCCAATAACAACATCTTTACCGAAATCACCAGCACCACCGACAAGACGACGTTTGAAGGCGTCAACTTCTTCGGCGCGGCAACCGACCCCATTGACCCCTATCGCCTGCGTCCTACCTCGACCATCGGTGTTGACGGCGCGAACGATACCTACGTTACAGCAGCATTTACCGGTGTGCTCGACGCCTTGGGTCTGACGCGAACTGTCAACCGTATCGGGGCAGGTGCGCCCGATACCGACCTGGGCGCGTATGAACTATCAGACCCGCAGCCGCTGGTGGTGTCCGGCCCACAGACGATCAACTCCAACGAAGACCCGGCGAACGGCTATATCGTCTTCGCGCTGGGCAGCGGCGTGGTCACGGGCGGTGTCTTACCGCTGCGTTACACACTGAACTCGCAGCCATCGAACTTCAATGCCAGCGCGACCAGCCCTTGCAGCGGCGTACCCGTTCAGTACGACGCAGCCAGCAATCAGGCGGCCTACTGCCCACCGCCTGACTTCTATACCTATCCCGCAGGCGGCGGCATTGTCACCTTCAACTACACTGTGACCGATGCTCTGGGTGAAGCCAGCGCAACAGGTACAGTGAACATTAACCTGTCTGCGGTGAACGATGGCAACGACAGCGGCACGTTTGGGACGGTTGGCAGCCCACAGGTGGTCTTCACCGATGTCCTCACCCCCACCAACTACCGTCTGCGTCCATACGCCGACTTCAACAACTTCCGCCTGTCTGATCCGACAACGGAACGCGGTCAGGACTATCCCTTCACATTCTCAAATGCGACGTTTGTCTCCGGTAGTCCAACCCTGTTGGGCGTAGACCAAACAGCAACAGTGGCCGCTTTGAACGCGGCGCTGACTGGCGCTAACAGCAACGGCGGTTATCTGGTAGTCAACCCGATACCGGGCAACACAGGTGAACTCATCTTCTCGTATACCGTGACAGACGGTTTCAGCGATGCGTTTGCTGGCTCAGGCTTTGTGCGCGTGATTGTGACACAGCGTCTGGCAGGCATTGGTCTGCACGACGATGTCAGCCTCGACTTTGTGTTCAGCAGTGGTTGGGCGCCTCTGTATTCTGAAACGGCAAACAATAACTCACTGCATTACACTAACACATTGGATGACCAGATTGACTTCTACTTCAGTGGCGATACGTTCATTATCACGCTGTTGGGATTGACTTCGGGCGGCAATATCGAGGTGATGATTGATCCTGACGGCGATAACGGTCAGGGTTTCCAGACGCCTCAGGCTTTGGGGTTGACCTGTAC
>JAXLWC010000007.1:0-128385 GCA_046328675.1 Anaerolineae bacterium | reverse complement strand
GAAGCGATTGCAGACGGGCGTCTGGTGGCTACCGCACGTAACCCATCCAACCGTATTCACGGCTGGGGCGTAGTCGCAGGCGCGTATGCGGCAACCGTTGGTCTGGAACAAGCACGCCAGGATGTTCCATTCTTCGTGTTGGCCGATGGTCCGGCGATCTTCGGCGGCATCGATAGCAATCCTGATCTGGCCGCGACACCCTGGAAGCTCAACAACTTCGGCTTAAGCTCAATTGATGGGCAACTGTGGCTGGAAGAACGCTTCCTGTTCTAAACACTGATATTTGACAATTGAAATTAGGGGCGCAATACACTGCGCCCCTATGTCTATGTATAGCGCGAGGTTCGGCAACAGCAGTTTGCAAAAGCGCTGCGACGTTATCATAATTAACCTTCATCAAAAAAATGGATGAAAACCCTTTCTTATGCAGCCTGTTATTGAACTGAAAAATATTTCAAAACGATTCCTCAATCTGCAAGCTCTTGATCAAGTGAATTTTGACCTTCGTGAAGGCGAAACACATGCACTTGTGGGTGAAAACGGTGCAGGCAAATCCACGCTGATGAAAATCCTCGCGGGAATTTACAGCGAGTACGAGGGTGAATATATTCTGCGCGGTTCGCCTGTACACCTGATGTCGCCGGGTGATGCGCTGCATCGCGGGATTGGCATGATTCATCAGGAGTTGAGCGGGATGCCGGAGCTTTCTGTTGCCGAGAATCTGTTTTTAGGGCGACAGATCACCCGATTTGGCATGATTGACTGGGCGCGCATGAATAAGATTGCGCAAGAAGAACTTGCCAACCTGGGCTTTGAACATATTGATGTCAAGGAAAAGCTTGGCGCATACCCGTTAGGCACGCAGCAGGTCGTAGAAGTGCTGCGGGTGATGCTTTCAGGGGCGCAAGTGTTGATTATGGATGAACCCACCTCAGCGCTGTCGCCTGCTGAAATTGAGCGCCTGATTCAATTGATCGATACGCTGCGGCAGACTAAGCGCAGCATTATTTATATCTCGCACTTTTTGGATGAGGTGATGCAAGTTGCCAACCGTATCACCGTCCTGCGTGATGGGCGCAAAGTGACGACTGTGGAAAAAGATTCCACCAACGTCAGTGAACTGATCTCGCTCATTCTGGGACACAGCGTTGAAAGTACGGTTTATCATGCCAGCGAAAGCATCAGCGATAAAATTCTGCTCAATGTAAACCAATTAAGCGCTGATGTTTTCAGCGATATTTCGTTGAAGGTGGGCAAAGGGGAAATCGTTGGCGTGTATGGGGCGATTGGCGCGGGACACTTCGATCTCGCGCGGGCAATCTTTGGCATGTATCGCTATGACAGCGGGACGATTAATGTCGATGGGCATGTATTCCCCGGTGAATTCTCAGCGGCGTATGCCATCGATCATGGCCTGGCGTATGCAACGGAATCGCGGCGCCAGAGTTTGTTTATGGAAGATGCGATCTATCGCAATGTCACGATGCCACACCTTAAAGACATCAGCGCGTTCGTTCCTACCGCGCAGAAAGAGCTGCACATCGCCGGGCCTGTCATCGAGCGTGTGAATGTGCAGCCGGGTGATCCTGTCAATCCGGTAGGCAAACTTAGCGGCGGCAACCAACAGAAAGTGGTCATCGCGCGCTGGTTGGCGTTTCCGCCGAAGGTGTTCATCATGTGTGAACCAACACGCGGCATGGATGTCGGCGCGAAAAGCGAGGTGTTAAGTATTTTGCGTGATTTTCGCGATCAGGGCTACGGCGTGCTGGTGATGTCGAGCGAACCGGAGACGGTTTTAGCGGTGTGTGATCGTGTGATCGTGATGTCGCGTGGGCGGATCGTCGCAGAGATGGCGAATACTAATTTAAACAAAGACATTTTGCTGAGGCTGTTATGAGTACACACACTGAAAATCCACAGTTGGATGCGCCGCTGGGACGACTGCGTCAACAATCATCATCCAGCGTTTGGCTGCGCCGATTTACGGCCCTTGCGCCCATCTGGACACTGGTGGTTCTAGGTATCTTTTTCAGCCTGGCATCACCGACATTCGCGCGTCCGATTAATCTGAACAATATCCTCATCCAAATCGCTACCCTGGCCATTTTCGGTACAGGGATGACCTTTGTGCTGCTGACAGGGCAGATTGATTTAAGCATTGCGGCAGTCGCTGGCTTATCGGGGATGGTCGCCGCCTATCTGTATGGGAACCTCGAATACCAGGAACCGATTCCGACGATTGCGGGACTGGCCACCGCAACACTGCTGGGCTTTGTCGGTGGGGTCGCCAGCACCCGTTTTCGCATCCCGACATTTATGTCTACGCTGGCAATCTCGCTGATCGCCGGTGGCTTAAACACCTACGTCAGCAAAGGGCGCACCTTAAGCGAAATCCCGGACATTGCTACGTATCTGGGCAGTGGACGTATCGGCGGCACGGATGGTTTTCGTGTGATCGTCATTGTAGCTATGCTTTCGCTGCTCATCGGGTATCTTGTTTTGCGCTATACACGCTTTGGGCGCTACGTTTACATGACTGGCGCGAGTCTGCCAGCGGCGCGGCTCGTCGGCGTGAACACAGACATGATTATCACGATTACGCTGACGATTTCAGGCTTCATGGCGGGATTAGCGGGCATCGTCAGCATGGGACGTTTGGGCAGCGCGCAACCCGTCGAAGTACCCAGCTATCTCATCGACACGATTGGCGCGGTGGTGTTAGGCGGTACGTCGCTCACCGGCGGGCGCGGCGGCATCCCGCAGACGATTATTGGGCTGTTGATTTATGGCACGCTGCGCAACGGTTTGGACAATATCCCCCAAATTGATGTGTACCTGAAAGACTTTATTCGCGGGATTGTGCTGCTGTCAGCGCTGGTGGTGAACCTGGTGTTCTCCGGCAAGCGCGCGCGCGATAAATCCAACTAAAGCTGAAACCTCAACGCGGACGATGAACGACCCTAAAACGGCAACCGTGAGTTGTCCGCGTAAGCTGTGATAGATGTAACTTGTTGTTATCGTTCAATTACGTTAAAGTGTCCGACATCTAACTGTCGGTCATTTAATTTATAAACCTATATGAACAACATCATTTCTGACAAATACTATCCCCTTTCGCCTGATACCATTATTGGTTATGCACGCCAACGCCCCGAACTGCAAAGTGTGTTTCATGAGGGCGAGGCGCTGGAAGCTGTCGAAGTGGGCGATGGCAACCTCAACCTTGTGTTTAAGGTATGGGCAAAGGCTGACGCCAAGCGGACGGTCATCCTGAAACAGGCGCTGCCGTATCTGCGGCTCGTGGGCGACAGCTGGCCGCTGCCGACTGACCGCGCGCGTATTGAAGCGGAGGCGCTGAAGATTGAGTCGCGACTGGTGCCGCAGCATACGCCGAAGGTCTATTTCTATGACCCTGAGATGTATCTGACGGCGATGCAAAACCTGAACGAGCATATCATCATGCGTAAGGGGCTGATTCAGGGCATTAAGTACCCACACTTTGCCGATCATATTGGCCTGTTCCTGGCGCGGACGCTGGGTTATACCTCTGATCTGGTGCTGGATTACAAAACGAAAAAAGAAGAAGTCGTGCGCTTTACCAACCCGGAACTGTGCAAGATTACCGAGGATCTGGTGTTCACCGAGCCGTACCGCCCAACGGAACGCAATCGCTTTCACAAGGAGCTTGAGCCACAGGTGCTGGCGCTGCAAGCCAACGAAGCGCTGCGAGTTGAGGTTGCCCAGATGAAAGAGAAGTTCATGACGCAGGCACAGGCGCTGGTTCATGGCGATCTGCACACAGGCAGCATCATGATTAACCAGACCGAGACCTATGCTATTGACCCTGAGTTCGCGTTCTATGGGCCGATGGGCTTTGACATTGGCGCAGTGATTGGCAACCTGTTCCTGAGCTACGCGTCGCACGAGGTTCGGACTGTTGACCCGGCGGCGCGGGCAGATTTCCGTAAATACCTGACAGACTCGGTGATCCAGTTGTGGAAGGTGTTCGAGCGCGAATTCCAGAAGGTATGGGAGCAGGTTGACCCGATTAACATGCCCAAAGGTTATCAGGAAGACTACATGCTGCGGCTGCTCCAGGACAGCGCAGGCTTCGGGGCGTGCAAGATGATGCGGCGTGTCATCGGGCTGGCGGGCGTGGAAGATATTCGCGGCATCGAAAATGTTGACGAGCGCGCAGTGGCGGGAAGCCTGGCGCTGAACATCGCGACATCCCTGATTAAACAGCGGCGCGAACTGATGCGGATTGAGGAATTCGTGGAGATTGCCAGCAGCAGCAGCCCGGCTTATCCCTGGCGCGCGTAACCATGACCGAGGCACTTTTTGTTTACGGCACTTTGCAACTGCCCGAAGTCCAGCAGGTGGTCTTTGGGCGGTTGATTAACGGGACGCACGACGTGCTGGATGGGTATGGGCGTTCCTCGATTACGCTGGGCAGGGAAACCTATCCGATCATCATGGAGCAGGCGGGGAGCAGCGTCGAGGGGATGGTGCTGGACGTGACAGCAGAAGAACTGGCCCGCGCCGACCACTACGAGACAGATGCATATCGACGACTGCGCGTGACCCTGCGCAGCGGCAAAGAAGCGTGGGTATACGGCAAGTAGACAGGCATCCCCAGAATTCGAGCGCATATTCCATATTATGACTGCCGCCTGATTTTAGCGGGTGGCGTCATAGTAATGGAGTCGGTGCGTCTATGGGGCTGATGGGCAAATGTGTTCCACTACCCATGTTGACGTGCTTCCGCGATAGTATCGCATGGTGTCAACCATCACGGGAACCACGCGGGTGAGGCGAGGAAGCCGTCGTCTACCAGAATACGCTGGAGGCTGCTGCCATCGGCGCTGAGGACGTAGAGCGCGCTAAAGCCTTCATGATCCGAGGCGACAACGAGGCGTGTACCATCCGGCGACCAGGCGACACGCCCGCCGTCCTGCCGAGGCCGGAGGTCATGGTTCAACTGAATGGGATACACCAACGCCAGTTCGACGCGGTAGACTCCGGCGCGGTCAGTGGGGCTAAAGGCGAGATGCAACCCGTCCGGCGACCAGACCACCATGCTTCGTCCGGGCAAATCCGCCAGATAATTCACGCTCAGGGTCGCTAGATTCAAAACGTAGAGGCCATAGCCGCGCGCGTCGGGGATAGAGGCAAAGGCGATGTACTGGCCATCGGGAGACCACGCCGGAGCGTATTCGTAGTTGTCATGGTTGGTTAACTGCGTTTCGTGACCCTCATCAATGTCAACGGCGTAGAGGTCGTAACGCCCGTTACGATATGCCTGATAGACCACCTGATGGCTGTTGGGCGAAAATGCGGGGAAAACGTCCTGATCGTTGTTGTTGGTCAAAGGCGTGGCGCGGCGGCCATCGGGACGATTGTTTGTCAGGTCGAGCAGATAGATTTCGTAGTCGGCGCCATCGGTGTCGGCAAAGGCTAATTTGCGACCATCGGGGGACCAGGCCAGCGGCGCGAAATTGGGGATGCCGCTGGCGATGCGCACGCGGATACCCCGCGCCAGATCGAGCAGATAAAGACTGCCGAACAAGCGCCCTACGGGATAGTGAGCATAGCCGATGATGCCTTGGCTCGTGTCGAGGACGCCGGCTGTGGCTAAGGACAGCAGGATGCCCAGCGCAGAGGACAGCACGACGAAGACAAACAAGCACCCGACGAGACGTGTCATCGACATACGCCTGAATCAACGGAAGATGGCAGATAAAAACACGGGCAGTCTTTCTGTCAGAAGAAAATCGCTCTTGTTCATAATGCGTGCAAATGTCATATTCCCAGGACGTTCAATTGAACGTCCCTACAATTCACTCGTTTTGAACATGAGCCAAGAAAATAAGGGCGCAGCGCACTGCGCCCCTACAGGCCACTCCCAAGCGCTAGGCGCGCAGGAACTGGTCATATAACGGCTGACGGGGTTGATCGTCAGCGCCGACCAAGCCGTAGCCGTTGTGCATCCCCTGTGCCCACGCGTACCAGATGGCCGTCGCCACCTTGCCGGAATAACGCGTGCGCAGGTAAGTAATGAAGTCGATGGCGTACTTGGCGATGTCGGCAGGGTTGTCGTTGGGCCTGTCGAGAACGCCGAATTCGGTAATCCAGATGGGGCGTTCAGGCATGACCGCCGCGTAACCGCGTATTTCGTCGTCGATGCTGCCGAAGGGCGCATAAATCGAAGCATTAGCGCCGCGTCCATAGGGATGCGAGGCGATACCGTCAGGGCGTATGCCCTGCGGCAACGCGGCTAAGGTGGCACGCGCATAATTGGGGCCATTGCCCGGCCCGCTGGTGTGGCCGCCTGTGATGATGAAGGTGTTGCGATCCACCGCGCGAATTGCCTTGATGCTTTCGCCTAAAATCTGGGCATAGTTCTGCGGCGACATGGTGACTGAGGCTTCGGCACCGCTGGCGGCATCCATCTCGTTCCAAATCTGGTAGGCGTGAATCAGGTTCTGTCCCGCATACTGGCGGACGATGCGCCCGACGACCTGCCCGAAGCGGGCGGCAAAATCGCGCCAGGTGTTGTCGTTCATCTGCGGCCAGACAAAACCCGCGCCCTCACCAAAGGTCTGGTGCGTGAGCACGAGCATGACCTTGTAGCCTGCGTTGGCATACTGGCGAATGTAAGGCAGGTAACGACGATAGGCGGCATCCAAATCCTGATTGCCGTAGGTGTTGTTTTCAGGATTGTAGGAGACGTTGTAGGGGAAGCGCACCCAACCTAAACGTCCCAGGCGGCTGGGCGCAGGTTTGCCTAAGTTGTGGGTGTAATCGAGGTTGATGCCCACCGGATTCACGCCGGGGAAAACCTCAAGAATTTCATCCAAATCAAGCGTAGTGAGCAGCCATGCCGCCGCGTAGGCTTCGATGCCGCCGGGGGTGCGCACCAACGTCCACTGATCCTGCTGGCCGATTTTGAGGAGCGTGCGCCCATGCTGCTCCATCGGTTCCAGATAATCGGTGGGATATACCGTTGCCAGCACATTGAACTGCGTGCCGGGTTTCTCGCGAATACGGACGCCGCCGGACTCGGAACGCAAGCGCAGACCTTCCCAATAAATCAGGGGGGTGGGGTCAATGACATCCGGCAGTTGATAGCCGCTGAGGCCGCGCCCCGGCATCTGCACCACGAGGCGAATGGCGTCACCACCGCTTTGGCCGATGGCAGTGCCGGAGGTGATGTTCTGGCCGGACTGCGCGCTGATGTTCTGCAAGCCTGCGTAGGTGACGAGATAAGGCTGGCCCTTGAAGTTGGTGGACACCTGCACGTATTCACCGAAGCCCAGCGCCGTCTGCTGGCGAATCACAGTGGCCACGACGCCGCCAATGCCTGCCTTGATGGTCGTGCCGCGCGGTGCGGCGAGCATCACGCCTTCGAGCTTTTTGCCATCGCCCATATCCGAATTGAAGGGTTTGACGATGCGCGCGCCCCCCAACGCTACCGGCATATCGAGCACGAAACGATCATCAATGTGGCTGCCGCCGTTGATAGTTTCGCCGTAGCGGTCATTGGCATTGATACGGGCGCTGAAGGCCGCCGAAAGCTCGGCGGGTGTGGTGGCGCGGACGACATCGACACGTACTACCGCCGGATAGACACGCCGGATGTGCTCGACAGGGTTGTCATTCATCCACACATTGGGGGTCATCACAGCCGTGATGTTGCGGTAACGGTTGAGGTTGAAGCCAGCAGGGGAACGAATAACGGAAACCCGCGCGAATTTCTGCACGTAAGGCTGTGCGGCCTGATACCACAGATTAAAGTCCTTATCGGGTAGCACCAGTGCATGTGAAATCGTGGCTGCCATAGATGGGGCGCTCCTGTTGAGAATCGCATCAAAATCATCACTATCGTAACGCAAAATGGGAAAATGTGGTGAGAAATTAGCGAGGATTAGCTCGCGACCTACGATAACCTTGACTTCTCATAGCGCAGGACTAAAAAACCGATACAATAGTGTGCAATACGGTCACTCAACTTCGGAGGGGCATCTTTTGGACAAGAAAATCGACTCGCAGGTACTGTTAGACGCAATGGGACACGGCGTCTTAATCTTCGACAGCAGCGGGAAACTGGTCGCCGAAAATCAGGTGGCACGTTCCATGTTGGGCAAGGATATTGACACCCTGCGTACTGAAGGTTGGGCTGCTGCAAGTGTGTTATTTGGCACGCGCGTGGCTAACCCCTATGACACCGCCGATGCCGCCCGTGATCGTGCCAAAGAAAGCGGCAAACCTGCGCGCTTTCACACTTATCGCTCTGGAGAGTATGTGCCATGCTGGGCGTCGATGGTCAAAGCCGAAGATGGCGACTGCACCATGATTGCTCTTGATTTACCTGACTGGTCGGTGCTGTCTGAACTGATGGACAAGTTCAGCGGCGAGGTCAAGGAAGCGATTGAAACCACACAGGGGCATGTTGACCTGATTACGCAGACGGTAAAACAGCACAAACCGAACGATACCGTTGAAACTGTGTCGAAGCGTATCACAGGGTTTGTGCGGCTGATTGACATCCACATGCATCGTGTGGGGCGGCTGGTCACGATGATGGATCGACTGGAAAAGATGCGCACAGGCAAACTACAAAGTGAGCTGCATGACAAACGGCGTAAGGTGACGATTGAGGACTTTCTGGAAGATTTCGTGGAAGGGTTGGACGAAATCCAACTGCTTGACCCTGAAACCGACGAAAAGGATTATCGGGCACGGATCACGCACAAAGTGGATGCTGATTTGAAAGCGCATGTCGTGCCGTCGCAACTGACCGTTGTCTTGCAAGACATACTACGCAATGCTATCATGTACAGTATGAAAGCCACGCCAGTCAAAATCGAAGTGCGCGCCGTGAACAACAACGAAGCGATACAGTTCGATGTGATTGACGAAGGGTATGGAGTGCGTGATAAGGAACGGGAGCGTGTATTTACCCCCTTCCAGCGCGCACGCCAGCCGCAGATTATCAGCGAGTTCGGGTACGGCTTGAGCCTGTACCTGTGTAAGCACGAAGTTGAGGCGATGAACGGGCGTATGTGGTTTAAGAGTGAAGAAGGCGTCGGGTCAACGTTCAGTCTGACGGTTCCTGCGTGGCGTGAAGAAGCCGCGTCGTCTTCGTCTTCCTCTAAGCCATCGTAAATCACACCCGGCTGTCCCGCGAGATTAGACCTTAGCAGCGCTCTCTGTGGATACAGCACAGGGAGCGTTTTTATTTGGAGTACAAGGCTATGTTCCGGTTCATGACACGCGAAATGTTTGACCTGCTGATTATTGCCATCATGGTCATCGGCCTGATTCTGGCGGCGATTCGGCTTTATCAGGACTTGTCCCGCCCGCTGCCTGATGACGAGCAGAACACAAGATAGCTAACGGCGGTAATCACTGCACGTTTCTTTTGGCTCACGTTCAAAACGAGTGAATTGTAAGGACGTTCAATTGAGCGTCCCTACCAGGAAGATGACATTTGCACTCATTCTGAACAAGAACGTTTCTTTTGAACAGATCACCATCAACACAATTGGAGAAAATCACTATGTTGGATATTGCTCTCATCCGAGAAAAACCCGAATGGGTAAAAGAACAGCTCGCGAAGCTGAACGACGCAGATGCTGTCGCGCGCATTGACAGCATTCTGGAACTCGACAAGCAGCGCCGCCAACTGCTGACCGAGTCAGAGTCGATTCAGGCTGCGCGCAATAAGCTGAACAAAAACGTCGGCGCGCTGCGCGGGAATAAGAAGCTCGACGACGGCGCGAAGGCTGCACAGGCTGCCGCTGCGGTGAAAGCGATCAACGCCCGCGACTATGACGGCGCCGCGCGTTACATGACAGGCGAAAGCAGCGCAGCAGAAGCGGGCGACGCCGCAGCGATGGACGCCCTAATGAGCGCCCTCAAGGGGATGGGCGAACGGGTGGAGAAGCTCAACGAGGAAGTGAAACTCGTTGAGGAGAAGCTGGACGAAACCATGCTGTGGGTGCCGAATATGCCGCACAGCAGCGTGCCGGTGTTCCCCAGCGAAGAACACAACAAACCCTGGACACCAGAAGGTCAGTTCTTTGAGTTTGATTTTGAACCCAAGCCGCACTGGGAGCTTGGCCCGGCATTAGACATGATTGACTTTGAGCGCGGCGTGCGGATGGTTGGCTCACGCGGCTATGTGCTGAAAGGATGGGGAGCACGCTTGCAACGCGCGCTGATTAACCTGTTCCTGGATATGGCGCGCACGAAGGGTTTTGAAGAACTCTATGTCCCGCTGATGGTCAAAGAAGAAATGATGTACGGGTCGGCGCAGTTCCCGAAGTTCCGCGACGTGGTTTATTTTGACGCGGACGCCGATGTTTATATGCTGCCGACTGCCGAAGTCGCGATCACCAATCTGCACCGTGATGAAATTCTCGACGAGGCGCAGCTACCGCTGTACTACGTGGCGCATACGCCGTGCTTCCGCCGTGAGAAGATGAGCGCGGGACGTGACGTGCGCGGCATCAAACGTGTCCACCAGTTTGAAAAAGTCGAGATGTACAAGTTTACTTCGCCGGAAACCAGCTACGCCGAACTGGAATCGCTGGCCGAAGCCGCAAGCGACATCTGCCGCGCGCTGAAAATGCCGTTCCGTCGTCTGGAAATTGTCACGGGAGACCTGGGCTTCAGCGCAAGCAAGAAATACGACATCGAGATGTATTCGCCGGGCTGCAAGGAATGGCTGGAAGTCAGTTCATGCAGCAATACGGAAGATTTCCAGGCACGCCGCGCAAATGTCAAATACCGCACGGCGGAAGGCGGCAAACGGACACAGTTTGTCCACACGCTGAACGGCAGCGGTCTGGCAACGCCGCGCGTGGTGATTGCCATCATGGAGAACTACCAGCAGGCGGATGGCAGCATCGTCATCCCTGAAGTGCTGCGGCCATACGTGGGTGGCGCGGAGGTCATTACCAAGGCATAGGGTGAGGATAACGGGGCGAATAGAGGATGTTCGCCCTATTGCTGTGAAACCTTAACCCCAAAATGAGAATTCTTTAATGTAAGGTAACAAATAGGAACTGCTTCTAGTCTATAGTAAGGCAAGACTATTTCTATTGGAGTCGTTATCTCATGGCCAAGGCAATCTGGAATGGAGCTGTCATCGCTGAAAGCAGTGACACTATCGTCGTAGAAGGCAATCATTACTTCCCACCCAGCGCAGTTAACAAGGAATTTCTGAAGGACAGCAGCACGCATACGGTGTGCCATTGGAAAGGCACGGCCAGCTACTACAACATCGAGGTCAAGGGGCAGACCAACCGCGATGGAGCCTGGTATTATCCCGATCCAAAACCCGCCGCCAGCCAAATCACGAATTACATCGCCTTCTGGCGCGGCGTGAAAGTAGAAGCGTGAGAATCACCCGTTCAAGGAAGAGAAACCCCTCTCCCTAAGCCTCTACCCGCAAGCGTAGAGAGGGAACCATGCGGGCTGCGTTTAGGGCTAAGGGACTGCTCCGAGGCGGCGTTACGGTGAGTTTTGAAGCCGATGTGAGACTCATGAAGGCTTGATGGATTACCGGACAGAACTTAAAGCCATCTGACTACCAAGTTTCGGCGGGAAGTCGGTAAAACCGACTCAACCCCGCAGAGGAAGGTGGCATATGCGTCTACTATCTGACACCTAAAAGTGTTTACAGATAGATCGAAGCCCAAAAGGAATGCCGAGCGAGACCGCTCGGCGTTTTTATTGCAGTTTCGTCAGCCATTCCTCGATGATCTGGTGCGTTTCCTCCGGGGCGGATTGTGGAAATAAGTGGCCGTGCCCCGCGATTTCAGCGTAGTCGGCGTCCGGCAGCAAACGGCGAAAACGGTCAGCGGCCTCCTTGACAAAGGTATTGGTGGTCGCGCCGCGAATGGCAAGGATGGGAACTAAGCCGCGCAGTTTGGGGATGTCGCCCCATACCCCGGTGTGTACCTTGCGATAATACTGCGCTTCCCAATGCGGCGACCAGGCAAGTTCCATAGCACTGCCGTCGTCTGTCGGACGCAGCATGGCCTCGGCGTAGAGACGCACGGCGCGATCTGACCAATCGGCGAACAGTTTCTTGCTCCTGAAGAAAGTATACGCCTCATCCACGCTGGCAAAACGCGAGCGACGACGCAGCGCACCCGGCACCAGCGGCATACGGTCTTCCACACGCAGCAAACGCAGCAGGCGAATCCCGTTGAGATAACGCAGCGGCATGATGGTCGGGTCGAGCAGGATAAGGGCACGAAAACGCTGCGGTTGTTTGATCAGCGCCAGCGCAGACGCAACGCCGCCAAAGGAATGCCCAACCGCGACGATATTGGTCAACTGATGCGATTCCATTGCGGCCAGCAAGTCGTCAGCGAGGTCACGCCACGAGCGCGTTTCCGCCGGATGATGCTGTCCATGCCACAGGGCACGCGGTGGCAGACTCAGCACACGAAAGCGCTCCGTGAAGGATTCGACCAGTGGGATATAGGTTTGCGGTGGAAAACCATTGGCAACGGCGACATGCATCACCGGGGCGTCTGGTCGTCCGCCGAATTCATAAAGTGATTGGGGCATAGACAGCCTTCAGGATTGAACAGCATAGTGTTGATGATACCGTGTCGGGCAAGGTGATGGAAGTCACTTTGCAGACGTTTCATCCAATTTCCGCACAAGGCGCATTTCGTTTGTGCCGACAAAACCCAGCGACTCGTAGAGCGAACGCCCTTTGCTACTGGCGTGCAGCATGATGACATGAATACGCTGCTGCGCGCAATACTCCAGCACAACCTCCATCAAGCGACGCGCCAACCCCTGGCGGCGGTAATCAGGATGCACAAAGACGTTGAGCAGGTAACCGCGCGTGATCGACAGATCAATAGGCGTAGGCGGCCATTCGATGAGCCACAAGCCCGCGCCTGCAATCACCTGCCCACCGGCAAGCGTCAGAAACCAGCCGAGATAAGTCTTGTCGATTAAGCGGGGGCGTACCCATTCAATAAATAAACTGACGGAGTTCGCGGGGACTTCCATACCGATGTCGACAAACATCGCACGACGATGTTCAGCGATGGTTTCGGCGTCTTCAACGTGTGCCATGCGCAGGGTAAAGGTATCGGGCATCGGGTTTTCCTTTGATGGGTGATTGAGCTTGTCTCTTTAACCTTTTTTGGTGCTAGTTTACCCCCTCATCCCCGTCCCTTCTCCCCCGACTTCAGGAGAGAAGGGAGTAAAATGCAGCACACGCCGACAAAAGAGGGATAAGGTTTTGAGGATGATTCAAGTTCACGCGCCTTATTAGTTTTTTATAAAACAGCGGCGAGAGGAGAGCCATGAGTCCATCTGCCATTGGATATACATCCGACAAAGACAGGTGCAGCCCAAAGATGTCAGCGCAAAATACAAAGTTGGGGTAGTATCAAATTCATCACTTATCCTCAAATATTTGTCCATCTATTGAAAGCTGGAGCGCTATGCCCGCCATCTACTATATCCCTGACGATGTTGAACTCGATGTTGAATCCACGCAAACGATTCTGAACGCGTCGCTGGCCGCCGGAATTCCACATACGCATGTGTGCGGCGGCAACGCACGCTGCTCAACGTGTCGCGTGGTCATTCTGGAAGGACTGGAGAACGTCAACCCACGCAACGAAAAAGAAACGACGCTGGCAACTCGCCTGGGCTTTGCGCCTGCGATCCGGCTGGCGTGCCAATCGACGCTTCAGGGCTATGTGCGGCTGCGGCGGCTGGTGCTGGACGAAGAAGATGTTAACGTGGTCGAGCGCCTGCGCGATTCCAAGATGCCCATCGCCATCGGGGAGGAACTGAACATCGCGATTTTGTTTTCGGATATTCGCGGGTTTACGCCATTTGCCGAGTCGCTGCTGGCGTATGATGTCATTCATGTGCTCAACCGTTATTATGATCTGATCGGTCAGGTGATTACGGCCAACGGCGGCTTCATCAACAACTACATGGGTGACGGCATCATGGCGCTGTTCGGCGTGGACGGACAGCCGGATGCGGCGCTGCGGGCGGTGCGCGCTGGGCTGGCGATGCTGGAAGAAGTCGAAAAGCTCAAGCCGTACCTGACGGCAACGTATCACAAAACCTTTGAAATTGGCATCGGTATCCACTATGGAGAAGCGGTGGTGGGGCCGATTGGCGCGCGGAATATGAAATCCATGACCGCTATTGGCGACGCGGTGAACTTTGCCAGCCGTATCGAATCGGCCAATAAGGAGGCGGAAACACGGTTCCTGATTTCTGCTGACACCTATAATCTGCTGCAAGATAAACTGATTACAGGCAAACAGACGTGCGTTTCGCTGAAGGGCAAAAGCGGGCAGTATGATTTGTATGAAGTATTGGGATTGCAGGAGTAAGGGCGGAGGTTCGATCAATTTAGCCGTGACAGCCATTTCCGCACCCACTACAATGGCTTCTACAGAATTTCAGTAGGTTGGATGTAGTTTTATGTTAACTTTGGACGGGCTTCTCCTGGCACTCGGCATTTTTGTACTCCGCATTATCAACAGCGCTATCGGCACGCTGCGGGTCGTGTTCATTACGAAGCAAATGAAACTCCTGGCGGCGATTCTGGCGTTTATTGAGGCGTGGGTTTTTGCAGTTGTGATGTCGAGCGTGGTCAGTGACCTATCCAATATGCCGAATCTGATCGCCTACTGCGGCGGATTCTCGGTAGGGAATTATATTGCGATGTGGATAGAAGGGCGCTTCATGACCAGCTACATGGCGGTCAATATCATCGCGCGTGAGCGTGGACATGAACTGGCGGCGGCGCTGCGCAGCAAAGGGTACGGCGTTACGGAGACGCATGGCGAGGGGCGTGAAGGGACGGTTATCACGCTGCGCAGTGTGGTGACGCATCGCGATGTCTCGAAGTTAGTGTCATGCGCCTATGAAATCGTGCCGGATGCGTTTGTGTCTGTGACAGAGATTAAGACTGTGCAGCATGGATGGATTAGCGCGCCGCGAGTTGGTCACCGTTAGAAATGAAAAGAGGTAGGGACTGCCTACCTCAATTTGTATTCCAATTTCAGTGCCACTAGGCAATCGTTACTGCTTCGCAGAGGTAGACATCCTGAATGGCGTTGAGCAGGCCGATACCTTCTGCCATCGGGCGCTGGAAAGCCTTGCGTCCGCTGATGAGGCCCGTGCCGCCTGCGCGCTTGTTGACAACGGCAGTCTTGACGGCTTCGGCAAAATCGTTCATGCCGCTGGCACCGCCCGACGAAATCAGGCCCGCACGCCCCATGTAGCAGTTGGCCACCTGATAACGAGTCAGATCAATTGAATGTTCGCTGGTAAGCTGTGAGTAGATGCGTTCATCGAGCTTGCCGTAGGACGAACCGCCCGTGTTGAGGGCCTTGTAGCCGCCGTTGTTTTCAGGCAGCTTCTGCTTGATGATGTCGGCCTGAATGGTCACGCCGAGGTGGTTGGCCTGTCCGGTCAGGTCGGCGGAAACTTCGTAGTTGGTGCCGTTGACTTTGAAGGCGTTGTTACGGGTATAGCACCACAAGATGGTCGCCATGCCGAGTTCGTGAGCGAGCGCAAAGGCCTGCGACACTTCGATAAGCTGGCGTGCGCTTTGGTCAGAGCCGAAATAAACGGTTGCGCCCACCGCCACCGCGCCCATATTCCAGGCTTCCTTGATGGTGCCGAACATCACCTGATCGGCTTTGTTGGGATAGGTGAGGAGTTCGTTATGGTTGATTTTCACCATGAAGGGGATTTTGTGAGCGTATTTGCGGGCGACGGCCCCCAGAACGCCGAAGGTTGAGGCTACAGCATTGCAACCGCCTTCAATCGCCAGTCTGACGATGTTTTCAGGGTCGAAGTACAGAGGATTCTTGGCAAAGGAAGCCCCCGCCGAATGCTCAATGCCCTGATCGACGGGCAGGATGCTGAGATAACCTGTGCCACCGAGACGCCCATGATCGAACATGGATTGTAAGCTGCGCAGTACCTGCGGTGTGCGATCTGTTTGAGAGTAGACGCGATCCGTAAAATCCGGGCCGGGTAAGTGTAAGGTGTCACGAGAGATGGTGTGCGAGACGTGATTCAGAAGATGATCCGCTTCACCGCCAAGCGCTTCGACAATTTTGTCGATGGTATAGACATTATCTTTTGCCGGGGCATTCGTTGCCATTTTTGCAGTCCTCCTACGGACTTAAGGTGCTTTCATTGTCGGCCCCTAGTATAACACGCCGCTGGCTGAAAACGGCTACCCGGCAATATAACAAATATCACGATTTCGAGTTATATTCTCCCTATGGATTTTGAACAAATAACGCGGAATTACGATGGATAATCTAACTGGGCAAGTGATCAAAGGCTATGAACTGCGTGAGATGTTAGGCAAAGGCGGATTCGGCGCAGTCTATCGGGCCTTCCAACCGTCGGTAGGCCGCGAGGTAGCGCTGAAAGCCATTCTGCCCGCTTATGTTAATCATCCCGAATTCATTCGACGATTTGAAGCCGAAGCCCAGCTTGTCGCGCGTGTCGAACATATCCACATCGTGCCGCTGTACGATTACTGGCGTGAACCCAGCGGTGCGTATCTGGTGATGCGCTACCTGCGCGGGGGAAGTCTGCGTTCGCTGCTGGGTAACGGGCCAATCGCACCGCACGAAGCGGCACGACTGCTCGATCAGATTGCATCAGGTTTATCAGTGGCGCATCGTTACGGCGTGATTCATCGCGACATGAAACCGGACAATGTGCTGCTGGACGAAGATGGAAACGCCTATCTGGCAGATTTTGGCATCGCCAAGGATTTACACAGCGATGCTAACGTTACACAGCCGGAAACACTGGTAGGCTCGCCCGCGTACTTCTCGCCGGAAATGATCCGAGGAGAAGCGATTACGACGCGCTCGGACATCTACAGTCTAGGCATCATCCTGTACGAAATGCTCACGGGCCAGCATCCCTTCCCAAGAGTGTCGCCGACCACGATGATGCTTAAACATATCAACGACGATTTGCCGGAACTGGAACTGTCACGCCCGGAACTAACACAGCTTGTCAACGATATTATCCAGCGGGCCACCGATAAAGACCCCGAAACTCGTTACACCGATGCGCTGACACTGGCCGCAGATTTCCATCGGGCGCTGCACGCCATCGAGGGCGCAACGAACGAAGAAGCACACGAGGCGTTTTTTGCCACGCAGCACATTGAGATGCCGCAGGAAATATTCGCGGCGGAACCTGTTAACCCGTACAAGGGCTTGCGCGCATTTCAGGAAGCGGACGCCGTTGACTTTAATGGGCGCGAACTCCTTACCACGCACCTGATTGAGAACTTCAAGCGCTCACGCTTTCTGGCGGTGGTCGGCCCCAGCGGCAGCGGCAAATCGAGTGTGGTGAAGGCGGGAATGCTGCCCGCGCTGCGCAACGGCGAACTGCCCGATTCCGACAAGTGGTTCATTGTGGAGATGATGCCCGGCCCGGAGCCTATGGAAGAACTGGAAGCGGCACTGCTGCGCATCGCCGTGAACCCGCCGGACAGTCTGCTCATGCAGTTGAAGGAAGACAAACGCGGACTGGCGCGGGCTGTCAACCGTATCCTGCCCAGTGAAGGGGAACTGCTGCTGGTGATCGACCAGTTTGAAGAAATCTTCACGCTGGTCGAAAAAGAACAGGATCGCGTGGAATTCCTGACAGCGCTGCACACGGCAGTCAGTGAATCGCGCAGCAGATTACGTGTGATCGTTACGCTGCGCGCCGACTTTTATGATCGCCCGCTGCTGTATCCTGAGCTTGGCGAGCTGGTGCGCAAGCATACTGAAGTTGTCCTGCCGCTGAATGTCGATGAACTGGAACAGGCCATTCGCCATCCTGCGGAACGGCTTGGGCTGCAAGTTGAAGGCGCGCTGGTCAAGGAGATCATCGCCGATGTGCGCGACCAACCCGGCGCGCTGCCGCTGCTGCAATATGCCCTCACGGAATTGTTTGAACGACGCGACGGGCGCAGACTCACCCTGAAAGCCTATCATGAGATCGGCGGGACGCTAGGAGCGCTGGCACGCCGCGCTGACCAGCTTTACAACGAACTGGACGAACGCGGGCAAGATATTGCCCGGCAGTTGTTCCTGCGTCTGGTCACGCTGGGCGAAGGTGCGGAGGATACCCGCCGCCGTGTGCTGCAAAGCGAACTGCTGACCATCGGTGGTGTGGCGATGTCTGGCACGGGAGTCGTGCGCAGCATTATCGACGCGTTCGGCAAATATCGCCTGCTGACCTTTGACAGCGACCCGGCAACCCGCACGCCTACGGTGGAGGTGGCGCACGAAGCGCTAATTCGGCAGTGGGGGCAGTTACGCGAATGGCTGCTGGACAGCCGCGAAGACCTGCGCACGCAGCGGACGCTGGCGGCAGCATCCGGGGAATGGCTGGAGTCCGGCAGAGATCACAGCTTTTTACTGCGCGGCTCCCGACTGGAACAAATTGAGCAGTGGGCTAACACCACCACTTTATCACTCAATCAGGATGAAGCGCAGTTTTTGCGCGCCAGCATTGATGAACGCGAACGTTTGCGTGCGCAGGAAGAAACGCGTCAGGCGCGTGAAGACGAGCTAGAACTGCGCTCCCGCCAGCGTTTACGAGCGTTGGTCGTGGTGATGGCGCTGGCAACGGTTGTCGCGTTCGTGTTGATGGGGCTGGCCGCGTCACAGAGCATCGCGGCGCAGAACAACGCGGGAACAGCCACCGTCGCGCAGGGTGAAGCGATGATTCAATCAGATAACGCGGCGACAGCGGCGTCGGTGGCACAGCTTAACGCTGAAGAAGCGCAAAGTCTGGCACTGGCGTCGAGCGCACAGTTGGCATTGAGCGGCGGCAATACGGAACTGGCGCTGGCGCTGTCCACGTCGGCGGGGCGCTTTGATCTGCCATTGGTGCAGCGTGCTTTGTACGAAGCGGCTTATGCGCCGGGTATTCGTCAGCGCCTCAGCGGCGGGCACAGCGGGGCAGTGCTGGGCGTCGCCTACAGCCCGGATGGACGCATGGCACTGTCAGCGTCCGCCGATCACAACCTCGTGCTGTGGAACCTGGAGACAGGGGCCATCATGCGCACGCTGGAAGGGCACAGCGACTGGGTGCGCAGCGTGGCATTCAGCCCCAACGGCGAGCAAGCGCTGTCTGCCTCTGCCGACGGCACGCTGATCCTGTGGGACGTGGCGACTGGCATGATGATCCGGCAGATGAGCGGACACAGCGGGGCGGTCAATCAGGCGGTATTCAGTCCCGACGGCTTAACGGCAGTGTCGGCGTCTGACGATGGCAGCTTAATCCTGTGGGACTTAGGCAGCGGCACAGCGACACGCAGTTTCCGCATGTCGGAAATCAGCCCGATGAAGACCGTCGCCATCAGCCCGGACGGCTTAAGCGCGCTTTCCGGGGATGAACAGGGACGGGTAACGTTGTGGGATTTGAGCACGGGACTGCCGATGACCTCGTATGTTGGGCACGAGAACAGCGTGTACAGCGTGGCGATCAGCCCGGATGGGCGCTATGGGCTTTCCGGCTCCAGTGACCGCAGCGTGATCCTGTGGGCGTTAAATACCGGACAAATCCTGCGGCGTTTTGTCGGGCACAGCGATTGGGTGTGGAGCGTTGCTTTCAGCCCGAATGGTCGCTACGCGATTTCGGCCTCCGAAGACAATAAGCTCATCCTGTGGAATGTCAATACAGGGGAACTCGTCCGCCGCTTCGACGGGCACACAGACAAAGTTTACGCCGTTACCTTTAGCCCGGACGGACACCGCGTGCTTTCTGGCGGGAATGATCGCACCGTCATTCAGTGGGACATCGAAAGCGGCGCGGCTGTGCATACCTTTGAGGCCCATCGCGATTGGGTCAACAGCATCGCCTACAGCCCTGATGGACACCGCGCCATTTCCGCCTCATCGGATAATACGCTGATATTGTGGGATATGGACACGCTGCAACCGATTATTACTCTGGGAGCCGATGGCAGCGGGCATAACGCCCCGGTGTGGACGGTGGACTACAGCGCCGACGGGCGTTATGTCGTGTCCGGTTCCAACGATACCAGCGCGATTCTGTGGGATGTTGACCCCGAATCGCCGACGTTTGGGCAGGTGCTGCGGCGATACAATGGTCATGGCGACTGGATCAACGATATTACCTTCAGCCCTGATGGACGCACCTTCCTGACGACTTCAGGCGATACACGCATCATCCTGTGGGATGTGGAAACGGGCGTGGCCATACGCACATTTAGCGGACACAGTGATGCCGTAACCAGCGCCGATTTCTCGCCGGATGGGCGTTACATCATTTCCGCCTCCTACGATTCCACGTTGATTCTGTGGGATGTGGAATCGGGCGGCATTGTTCGCACTCTGGGCGCTGATGGCACAGGTCATCAGGGACGCATCAACGTGGTTGCCTTTATGCCGGATGGGCGGTCCGTGATTTCGGGCGCGGACGATGCAACGTTGATATTGTGGGACATCGAAACAGGCGCTGTGGTGCGGCGCTTCCGCGAGCATACAGGGGCTGTGTTCGCGCTGGATATCAGTCCTGATGGGCGCAACGTGCTTTCCACATCGGCGGACAACACGCTGATTCGCTGGGACATCGGCACAGGCATCGCCATTAACCGCTTTGAAGGCTTCAGTGAACCCGCGTCCGCAGTGGCCTACAATCCTGACGGCCATACGATCCTGTCCGGCTCTTACGACACCACGATGATTCTGTGGCGCATTGACTCGCTTGATGAACTGCTCAACTGGGTGTATGCCAATCGTTATGTACGTGAACTCACCTGTACGGAACGGGAGTTGTATAATCTTTCCCCGTGCGTTGAGCAGGCAGGAACGCGGACACCACTCCCGACATTAGCTCCATCGTTCACACCGAGTTTGACGCCAAGCCCGGATTATACGCAGACGACGGCAACCGCGTCGCCGACCACGACGCTGACCGTCACGCCGCTGCCGACAGCCACGCCGACCAGCGTGCCGGATACGGCGCTGGAGGGGGAACAGCGTGGTTTTATCCCGCTGGGTGACCGTGAGGCATGGCGTTATGAAGGACAGGCCGGTGAAGTCGTGACTATTACGCTGAACGCGGATCGTCCGGCTAACAATTTCTCGCTGGAAGAACGCGAGTCGCGTGATTTGTTGGATACGCTGCTGGTGGTACGCGCGCCAGATGGCACGGTGCTGGCGGAAAATGACGATATTGCCGAGGGTGTCACCGACTCACGCGTGGAAAACATTACGCTGCCCGCAGACGGCACGTATATCATCGAGGCCCGCAGCTATGGCAACGAAATGGATGGGCCTTACAGACTGGTGATTACTGTGGTGAGCAGACCGTAGAAACATGAAGGGGGCACACGCCCCCTTCTTTTTTAGTCACGTATTGTTTGCATCTGAAAGCCAGCGCTGCGTTTGGGCGCATCTTCCTTTTCGCGGCTTGGCAGCTTGCTCAGTACCGCATCGACCAAGCCATACTCGACGGCCTGCTGCGCCTCGAAATAGATGTCACGATCTGAGTCTCGTTCCAGCACTTCGCGGCTTTGCCCCGTATGTTTGACAAAAATGTCCAGCAAGCGCTGCTTGAGGCGATCTGTTTCACGCGCCTGAATCATGATGTCGGAGGCTTGCCCGGTGATACCTCCGCCGCTGATATGCGGCTGATGCATGTGGATGGTGGCATTGGGCAGGGCATAACGCTGCCCGGCAGCACCCGCGATCAGCAGCACCGTGCCAAAGCTGGCGGTCATCCCGACAGCGGTGGTGCTGACCGGCGCGGCAAGCTCCTGCATGGTGTCGTAAATCGCCAGGCCGGAATACACTTCCCCACCGGGGCAGTGGATATACATCTGAATGGTGCGGTCAGGGTCTTCGCGGTTCAGGTACAGAAGCTGCGCCACCACCAGATTGGACATCGACGCGGAAACGGGGTCGCCCACGATAATCAGGCGTTCCTTCAACAGCAGCGAGTAAATATCAAAGGCACGCTCACCATAACTGCCACGTTCAACGACCATTGGGACGAGATTGTCGGGCATGATTTTCTCCTCGAAAATGCCACTTGCTACGGCAGAAATAGAACTACATCATGGGGGAAAACCCAACACGAATCCCCTTCGAGAACAGTGCTCGCAGCAGCGCATCGAAACCCATGTCGCGCAGTTCGGGGCTGTCGAAGCCAACAGAAGCCACAACATGACCCGTTGCATAGACCGCAGTACGCAGATGTTCACGCGCGTATTGCAGGCGCTTTTTCACCGTCGTGAGTGGAAGCTGTAAGTGTTCGGCAATTTCCCGCTGGGAATAGCCATCCACGTAAAACAGTTCCGTCACCCTGCGCTCATGTTCAGGCAGGTCGTTGACTGCTTCGATCACCTTTTCACGCAGGTCGCGGTCTTCAAATTCAGTGCTGGGGTCAGTGTAAGCCGCTTCGTCTTCAAAAGCCGTCGTGGTAATCTGCTTGCGCCGCGTCAAACGATTGCAGCGAGACAGCACAATCTGCTTCAGCCAGCCGGGAAAGGCCGCAGGTTCACGCAGTTGGTCAATGTGATCGTAGGCTGCGATGAAGGCTTCCTGTGCCGCATCCTGTGCCTGATGATCATCCTCCAGCACAGCATAGGCCCAGCGATAGGCGGCCTCCTTAAAGCGATTCATCAACTCACTGAAGGCTTCATGCCGCTGTTCGCCCGCTGCGCGCTGTACTGTCTCCACCAGCGATTCGTAGGTTTCCATACCCATGCTTCTCCGTATCATGCAGTTCTTCATACTATGAGCCACCTTTCATAAAAAAGGTGATAACACGGCTGAAATTCATTTTTGTATTTTTGAAATTATTTGGGTAATGTTAGGGAGAGCGTGCCGAAAAATATTTTACCCTCAGGCACGTAATATACCTTCTGGCACTAAAGGAGTTCCACAACCTATGGCTGGCAAGTCGCGCGAAGAACTTATTCAGCAGGATATACAGGACTTGCATAAGCTGGGCTATGCCCAGCAGCTATTCCGGGAGATGGGGGGATTTTCAAATTTCGCCATCTCATTTTCAATTATTTCCATCTTAACAGGCGCAATTCTGCTTTTCGGCTATGGGTTGGGGCTGGCGGGGCCGGTCATCAACACTTTCGGTTGGCCTCTGGTCAGCTTTTTTGTGATCTGTATCGCGGCCTCAATGGCGGAACTCGCGTCAGCATATCCTACGGCGGGCGGGTTATATTTCTGGGCGTTTCGTTTAGCCGATCGCCGCTGGGCCTGGGTGACCGCATGGTTCAACATGATTGGACAGGTCACTATCACCGCAGGCATTGACATCGCGGCTGCGATTTACATCACAGGCGCGATTAACCGGATTTTCGGCACGACTATCGATACCAACCTCGCGACGAATACGCCGGGCATGGTGGGCATGATGATTCTCATCATGATTCCACAGGTGCTCATCAACATCTTCGGTATCAAGTGGACGGCGCGCCTGAACAACTTCAGCGTGTACTGGCATATCGGTGGTGTCATCGTCATGGCCCTGCTGCTGCTGCTGTTCGGGAAATATGCGCAGCCCTTCGATTTCCTGTTCCATAGTGTTGTGACGACGCCGCCCGCCACTGCCACCTTCTTCATTGGCCCCACAGAAGTTCAGTCCATTATGATGCAGCTTCCGGGGATGACGGGACTTTACACAGGCGGGGCTGTCGCTATCGCCTTTGTCATCGGTCTGCTGCAGGCGCAGTGGACTTACACGGGCTATGATGCTTCAGCGCACGTCGCGGAAGAAACCGTGATGGCACGCCTGAACAGCGCCTGGGGCGTGTTCCTGTCCGTCGCAGTTTCGTTCGTCGTTGGCTACGTCATGCTGCTGATCCTGACGCTGCGTATCCCCAATGGAGTCGATGGAACGGCGGATATTGCCGCAACCGTTGCCAATTCGCCTTCAGTCCTGTACATCGTCTATGAGAATCTGGCCGATAATGTGGTGTTTGCGCATATCATCGCCATCATCATCGGCGTCGCCATGTGGCTGTGCGGGTTGTCGTCCATTACCAGCATGAGCCGCATGTGGTTTGCCTTTGCCCGTGATGGCGGTTTGCCGGGCCACAGCCTGATCCGCCAGATTCACCCGCGCTGGCGTACCCCTGTGTGGTCGATCATCATCACCTGTATACTGGCTGTGCTGCTGACCATTTATGCGGCGTTGTACTCGGTTGTGGTCGCGATCAGCACAACCGCGCTGTATCTGGCGTATGGCATCCCCATTTTCCTCAATCTGCGCAATAAGCTGCGCAAGAAGGGCGAATACACCTCACCGGAGACCGCGCCCTGGAGTCTCAAGAGCTGGGGCGTGATTATCAACATCATCGCCATCGTCTGGATTGTGTTCATCACGATTCTGTTCTCGATTCCGCCGAACGAACTGGCGGGCTGGTCAATCATCGTGCTGGCGATTGGAATGTTCGCCTACTGGCAGTTGGACGTGAAGAAACGCTTCACCGGGCCGAAGCCCACCGCCGAAGCCGACCTGCGCAAGATCGAGTCGGAATTTTTCAGTGGTGACGGGCCAGAAAAAGCCAAGAGCGAATAGGTCATTCATTGTGACCGGGACTCAAAAGGGACACCTGAGTTGGGCGTCCCTTTTTGTTTCAGGAATCCGGGTACTAATCGCCTACCGCGAGAATTCGGACGTGGCGGTCTGGTTCTTCGCCGTAGGACTCCGAATCCAACTGTGCTTTGCGCGCCATCTGGTGCTGTTTGCGCCGGATATGCGATGCTTGAGGTGTCAGGTCGACGTAATCCGCACCAGCGCGAATTTTCATAATGGCGACCTCAGCCTCCCGCATCGCTTCCCCAAAAGGGTCTTGCGGGCGCGACACCTCCAGTTGGAACAAGTCCACAATGAAGTTCTCCATCTGGGAGACGGTGTTCGCGCGCAGTACGTAGATCGGCACGCCGCGCCGTTCAGCATCTACAATCAGCTTGGGACGGCGGCGGTAATAGTTCTTCAGCGTCAGAATCGCGTCAGCCTGACCCGCGTCGTCGGCCACAAGCAGCGGCACATGCAAGCGCCGTGCGGCCTGGAACAAGCGGTTGCGCGCCACGCCATAAGCGTAAACGTTCACCTGCTCCAGTTTGCTGCCATTTTCGACAGGCGCGTCATCGGCACGTTTGGGGCTGCTTTTGCTGCCGCGCAACTGCACGATGTTACTATCAGTATCGCGCTCACGTTCGTTGAAACGCTCAGCACCGCGTTCGCCCTGCCGTTCACGGCGTTCACGGGGCATCCGTGAGCCGCGTTCGATGCCGTTGTGCCCGTTCCCGTTACGCTCACCCGTTCCGCGTGGCGCTTCGGGTATCACCGTTTCGATGTTGATTTCACCCGCTGCATCACGCGAACGCAGTTCCACAGGCAGCGGACGCCCACGCAGTGAGGCATCCACCGCAGCGGCTACATCCTCGTGTACCGCAAGACGATCACGGGTCTGAATCTCGATCAGCACATCGAAGGTGGGCGGCGCACGGCGTTCGAGCACACTCTTTTGCGTGCCGCGCCGACGCGCTTCCTCATCCGAAAGCGTGACTGATTCGATGCCGCCGACCAAATCCGACAGCGTCGGGTTGAGCAGCAGGTTTTCCAGGGCATTACCATGCGCGGTACCGATAAGCTGCACGCCGCGTTCCGCAATAGTGCGCGCGGCCAGCGCTTCCAGTTCGCGCCCGATTTCGTCAATCACAATGACTTCAGGGTTGTGATTTTCGACGGCTTCGATCATGACCTCATGCTGGCGTTCGGGGCGAGACACCTGCATACGCCGCGCCTTGCCTACCGCCGGATGCGGCACATCGCCGTCGCCGCCGATTTCGTTTGATGTATCCACGATTACGACACGGCGAGTTTCGGCCAGCACGCGCGCAGACTCACGGAGCATGGTCGTCTTGCCGACGCCGGGTGGCCCCAGCAGCAGCACACTCTGGCCGGATTCGATCAAATCCTGAATGATGTCAATGGTTCCGTATACAGCACGTCCCACACGGCACGTCAACCCCACCACTTCGTTGCGACGATTGCGAATGGCAGAGATGCGATGCAGTGTGCGTTCCAGACCCGCACGATTATCGGCATCAAACATACCGAGGTTGACGACAATCTCGTCAAGCTCAATACGTGTGACCTCCTGCTCGGACAGCTCAACTTCCCCATCGACAAAGCGCGCGGTGGGGATACGTCCAAGGTCAAGCACAACTTCCAGCAGATTGTCGATATTTCCTAGTTGATCCAGTGCAGTATTGATGTGATACGGGAGTACTCGCTTTAGCTCAGCGATGTTATCAGTTATACGTCGTTCCATAAATTAGGGAGAATTCACTCCTGTTGTGTTAAATCCATCACCGACTCAGTTACACGTCCTGCGGAAGCAGGTTTGACATCCAGCGCGTGGGTCAGCGGGGCAAACGCCGGATGGCGAATTCCCGCAGCGATGTGTCGCACCATCACCGCTTGCTGCGTCCACGATTCGAAGCCCAGCCCCGTGAGGGCATTTTCCAACCATTCCTGATAGCGGCGAACACGAACATACACGGGTACTTTGTCCGCACGGTTCGCGCGTGCTGCTGCCGCTACAATAATAGCAGGCACGCTTTTGTACGTGTCGGGGTGCAAACAAGGCATTACATAAACACCGTACTTACCCTCTGAAATGGCTACATAGCCCATGATGCGTCCGTTTTCACGGTACACATAACCACCCATACTAAAATCTGCAATCTGCTGCACCATGCGCGGCGTCGTCTGGGTGACCAGCGACTGCACGCTCAGCATATCGGCGCTGCACATTTCGTCCAGTTCCAGCGCATCACCTGGGGGAGTCAGCATTCCTGCCTCACGCCGCCAGATTTCCTGACGGGCGTAGATGGCAAAGCCGGAAATGCGCAGCGTTTCAAACAGCATACTCTGCTCATCCACCTCAGCGGTGAGCGTGTGCGCGCCGCGTTTGCCCGCTTCCATCGCCATCGCATCCAGCAGATGCAGCCAGGCAGTATCGCCGCAGTCAGGTTCGAGTCGTGGAGCCACAAAGACGATATGCGCGTTTGTATCCTCATCGCGCACGCGGAACTGCCCAACCAATGGCTGTCCATCCACGCGCACAAGGAAGGTATATAAGCCGCGCTTTGGCAGCAGGACGCCCGAAACATTAGGTGTGACTACATCACGGGTTAATCCCAGTTCGGTATTGAGGACACATCCATTTTCAGTCAAGCGACGCAGCAGCGGCAAATCACGCAGCTTTACGGCACGCAGTTCACGAGTGAACATAGGCTTCTTTTTCCACAGTGACTCGGCAATCCTGCTTATGGCTCATTTTATCACCAATATATTGCCCTTACAACACCGCTGTGACCCCATAGCGCAGGATTCAACGTCTTTTAACTGTACTATAACACCGTGTACAACCGTTCGATACATCTCTGTGTACATGTTACGATGTTGCCATCATGGGCATGACGTAGGTGGTGACCAGCCACACGACCAGCAGAATCCCACCGCCTAACATGACCACGAGCGCAAAGCGCAGCATCCATTTGGCGACGTTCACCACCGTTTGAATCACGAACATCGCCGCACGCAGCGCAATCAACGCCGCAGCGCCTGCCGGCACCGCGATAAATACCATCCACCACGCCCATTGTCCCAGCACAAATGTCCAGATGAGCCAGACGACGAAACCCGCCACAGCGCCGACGATACCATCGACCCAGCGGCTCATGTTCTGCGTCTGGCGGAACAGGTAGGTCATGATGAAACCCAGCAGCCCGGCGGTAAATAGGGCGTTCCCCGCCAACTGGCCGATGACCGCTTGCGCGACATTCGGGGCGCTGAGCGTCGCGGGATCAGCGACAGCGGTTAATCCGGCGACCAGACTGGCACTGGCGATTTGCCAGGCGCCTTCAGGGAACTTGCCCTGCCAGCCAGAATAGAGGGCGCGCAGCAGTCCTGCCGTCGGCAGCGCATATTGTCCGCCGAACTGAATGGTATCCAGCAAGAGACGGACAACGGCTTGTTGGTCGATTTGTAAACCTTGCACGATGATTTCTTCCTGAGTCAAAGGGCTGCAAGCAGCGCCGTTGTAAGATAAATCCACTTTCCACTATACATGAAAATGGGCAAATACAACATTCGTTTGCTCTACGCTGAGGTTACGATTTTGTACGAATCTCGCTGGGGCTAGCTCATCAGCGAGTGGTAAACCCGCACCGTTTCGGCGGCAACCTGCTCATGGGTGAAGTGTGCCAGCACGCGCGCGCGTGCAGCGTGGCTCAACTGCGCGTACTGGGTTTGGTCGCTCATTAAGGTACAGAGGGCTTGACGCAGGGCGGCGACATCACCTTCGGGGAAAATCAGCCCGCCATCACCAATCACATCAGGAATCGCGCCGCTGTCCGAGCCAACGACGGGCACGCCGCTGGACAGGGCTTCGACCAGCACACGCCCGAACTGCTCTTTCCAGTTGGCGCGCGTCAGCGATGGCAGCACCAACGCATCAAGCTGATGATACTGGTTGGGCATATCGGTAGAGGCGACCCAGCCTTTAAACGTGACGCGTTCGTGAATTCCTAACGCTGCCGCCTGTGCTTCCAACGCCTCGCGCTGAGGGCCGCTGCCGAGGATGTACAACTGCCAGTCACCATCCAGCTTTGATACGGCCTCAAGCAGCAGATGGACACCCTTTTCCTCGACCAGCCGCCCAAAATAGCCAATGGTAAATGGACGAACGGGTTTCGCGGCAGGCCCAAACAGGTTGGCGTCGGTGCCGAACTGTGGAATCACGCTGATGGGTGCGGCGTAACCTTTGGCACGCCACACGTCGGCGGCGCTATCCGTTCCGGCAATCGCGTGCTGCACATTGGCCAGCACCCAGCGTTCGCCCCACGAAAACGGCGGCGGATACTGGCGGCGGATATTCTGCCATGTAAAAAACAGCGCCCGCGCGCCTACCCGCTGCGCCCAGAACAACGCCTGCCACGCCGCAAGGTTGTACGGTTCTTCGTCGATGTGAACAATGTCCGGGCGAAAGCGGCGCACCTGCTCACCCAACCCAGCATAATAATGCAGATGAAAATCGCCGTTGCGACGGATCGGCAGCACTTCCAGCCGATAGCCCGCTGTATAAACGCGCTCCAAGGGCGTTTCGCCGCGTTCGTCTTTCCATGACGGCGGAACAAGGGTGAGCAAATCCACGCCTAACCTGGCGATTTCTTCTAATTTTCGCTGGTAAATGCCAACGATGCAGGCTTTGGAGAGCATCAGAACGCGCATAAAAGGCCGTCAGCTTTCAGCGATCAGCGTCAAGCTGATGCGCAAGGGACCGATAAAACTCAATAACATTTGCGTGCTCAGGAAGCCCGGCAACCTGTCCATCACCAAGCTCAACAATAAACCAATTTCCATTTTCGGCCTGTGCGATGTCCATTGTAAAGAATCGGCTTTGTACCGCTTTGGCAACAGGGAGAAAATATTGTGGTTCTGGTATTATCCCATCGTAGTCTCCCTGTTCCCAGTATGGCAATGTGTAGAGCAGTTCACCATCAACGAAGAACAACCGATATTCCTTCGTAAGTGGCATCCCGCTTTTTGAGTGCGTCGTCAGCGGTTTAAATGCGATGAATTCGCGGAATACGAGTCCCTCGTTTAAATCATCTCCTTGAAGATCAAGGAAACGGCGCACGACTCTCTCCACAGCTTCTGCATTCGATGCATGAGGAATGTAACATGCTTCGTTCCAGTAGTGTTTTTGAGATTTGACAAAGTCCTTCACAATCAACGGTGTGTCACCAAACGGGCGCAGTAATTCAACAAGGGTCTCAATCTGAACAGTTGCATCACATTTGAGCCAGACTGTTTTAGGAGTATGTGCCTCAATCACAGGATAAGAGTCGGGCAGATAATGGCAATGCTGGTACTGGTCTGGTGTATTGATGAGCTTTATGCCACGCTCAAGCAGTACTTCATATAATTGTCGATACTGCGGCGGCTTAAGCATCCATCCGCGATAAACGGCAGTGCCCATCATATCGTTTTGCGGAATTCGCTGAACTGCTCTCACTGGATTATTGTCATAAACGAGTGCTTCAAAGTTTAGCAAATCAAAGCCGATATGCTGTTCTTCAGCAGCAGTGGTTTCGCGTTTATACATAGGATCAGGCTGTCGCGCATTGAGTGGGTCAGCGCAAAAGATGAGTCTCATAATCTTTTCCATCAAAGTACGCTCATTCTGCCATTGTCGCCGCGTCTTGTAAACCTCTACAACCCCCTCTTTACGCCTTGTGCTATAATCGTTCCGAATAAGGATTTAGTTGTGTGGGAATTGTTCCAGCGGGGGAAATTGAGCCATGATGGATATTAATCAGGCTGCAAAGATGATTGAGTGGTTGGATGAAGAACGCCGCCGCGATAAAGGCACTATCGCTACGATGGAAGAACGCCTTGCTCAGCAGCAGGATATTATCGACACCCTTCAGCGCCGCCTCAACAGCATCGAGTCCGACCAAACGGTGATGCGCTCGGTGTATGTTTCGAGCAATCAGGAAGGTGAGCTGCTGGAAAACCTGCGCAAGGAAGTCCGCCAGCTCCTCGAATCCACTGAAGCCAAACGCCTGACCGCTGAACGTGAAGCGGAACGCCGCAACGAAATCTCCCGCGAAAATGCGCTGCGTCCGGTGCGTGAACTCAGTGAACGGCTCACCAAACTGGAACGCCAGCTTAACGAACTCCCCGCATGGCAGGCAGAACGTGACCGCCAGGCGAATCAACTGTCGATTTTGCAGCAGCGCGTGGACGACATGACCAAGCGTACTGAAGAACCCGAACGCCGCCTCGCTTACCTTGAAGAACAACGCCGCGAGAATGCCCGCCGCATCTCCGAGGTGGAAAGCGAAATCCCCGAAGTCAAGAAGCAGATTGACAGCGTGCGCCCCAAGCTCACCCTGCTGGAAGACCTCGCGCTGCGCAACGAACGCCGCGTGCAGGAAGTCCAGAACAAGGAAAGCGAACGCCGTGACCAGATTCAGGCGTTTATCGACCAGCAGACGCTCAACAATCAGCAGCGTGACCTTCAGATTGAAGACATGGTGCGGCGCTTCGGTGAGCAGGATGGCGCGATGCAGAAGAACATGGAAACCTTCGAGCGCTGGGCAGATGCCTACCGCCAGATGAAGAAGATCATCGACGACTTTGAGCGCATCGGTGACCGACTCGAACGGCGCATCAACGAGGTTGCCGAAATGCAGCGCTTCAGCGAAGAACGTTTCCGCGCCGAATGGAACGACTGGCGTTCAGAAGACCAGAAACGCTGGAAGAACTTCACCATCTCCAATGACGACGTGTGGCGCAGCCATGACAAGGATTTTGAGCGTTTCGTGCAGCGTATTGACGAAATCGCGGCGCAGTTCCCGCCCGTGCAGGATCAGATTGCGCGCCTGTGGAATCTGGAACGCGCCCGCGCACAGCTTTACCGTGAACGCTATCAGGCCCTGCTGCATGAATTCGACACAACGGTAGGCACCACAACTACTGGGACGTTCCCTGTTGTACCGCCGAATGGTGCGAATGGTCTCAACGGTACTGACCGGTAATGCGCGTCATTGGGACTGCCGGACATGTTGATCACGGCAAATCCACCTTGGTCAAGCGCCTGACCGGGATTGACCCCGACAGATTAGCAGAAGAAAAAGCCCGCCAGATGACGATTGATCTGGGCTTCGCCTGGCTGACGCTGCCCAATGGCGAGCCGGTTGGCGTGGTGGATGTTCCCGGACACCGTGACTTCATCGAAAATATGCTGGCAGGCGTCGGCGGGTTGGACGCGGTGCTGCTGGTCATCGCTGCCGATGAAGGCGTAATGCCGCAAACGCGCGAACATCTGGCGATTATCGACCTGCTGAACATTCAGCACGGCATCATCGTCCTGAGCAAATGCGATCTGGTGGATGACGAGTGGATAGACCTCGTGGAACAGGATGTGCGCGCGGAAGTACGCGGCACTGTGCTGCAATCTGCGGAAATCATGCGCGTATCTGCCTACACGGGCGCTGGCACAGACGAATTACTGACGCGGCTCAGCGACCTGCTCAGTCAACTGCCCTTTCAAGCTGATACGCACCACCCCCGCCTGCCGATTGACCGTGTGTTCACTATCAAAGGCTTCGGCACCGTGCTCACCGGAACGCTGCAAGGCGGTTCGCTGCGCGTGGGCGATGAAGTTGAACTCCAACCGGGAGGGCAGCGCGGGCGCATTCGCGGTTTGCAGAGCCACAAACAACAAGTCGATAGTATCAAACCCGGCAACCGCGCCGCCGTTAATGTTTCAGGCGTCGAACGCGAGGACGCGGTGCGGGGGCAGGTGCTGGCGTATCCGGGTCAGCTACAGCCAAGCGCATTGATTGATGTCCACTTCCGCCACCTGAAAGACGCGGGACGCCCCCTCAAGCACAATGCCGAAGTCAAATTCTTCTCCGGCGCTGCTGAAAGCAATGCCCATGTGCGCCTGCTTGCGGATGACGTGCTGGCAGTGGGTGCTGAAAGCTGGCTGCAAGTTCGCCTTGAAAAACCGCTGGCGCTGGCACAGGGAGACCGCTTCATCATCCGCTACCCCTCGCCGGGGCAAACCATCGGCGGCGGTGTAGTGGTTAACGCGCAGCCGGGCAAACGCTGGCGGCGCTTCCAGCCTGATGTCATCCGCGACCTTGAAACGCGACTCTCCGGCAGCCCAGCGGAACGTGTGACGCAAGCCGCCGCTGAACCGATGAAACGCCATGCGCTGCAAGAACGCACCCGCTACAACGACCCTGAGCTTGACGCCGCCATCGCTGAGGCTGTCGCGCAGGGCATCCTGTACGCGCTGCCTGATGCAAGCTATCTGGCAGAAGCACAGCGTCAGGATATTTTGCAGCGCATGAGCCGTGATATTGCGGCGTTCCACGCGGCGAACCCGCTGCGCGCCGGAATGTCACGCGAGGAACTGCGCAGCCGCTACCGCCTGAAAAATGCGCTGTTTAATATGCTGCTGGAAACGCAGGACGAAATCGTCAGTCAGGGTGAACTTGTCCGGCTAGCCGCGCATCAGATTCAGTTCACGCCCGCGCAGGAAGCCCAGATCACGCAGCTTATGCCGCAGATGCACCGCTACACCCCGCCGTCCTTCGTCGAAGCCGCGCAAGTCGTGGGGGCGGAGGTGCTGCGTGCCCTGATTGAGCTTGGCGAGATTGTACAGGTTCAGGAGGATGTGATTTTCTCGCGCCCCGTATACGAGGAGATGGCTGCTGCCGTGCTGGAAATCATCGACACGCAAGGCTCGATCAATGCCAAAACGCTGCGTGACCGCTTCGATACCTCGCGCAAGTTCGCGATTGGGCTGCTGGAATATCTGGACGCACAGGGGGATCACCAAACGGCAGGGGGATGACCGTGTGCGGGGCATTTTAAGGCGCACGACCTGATACAACGCCCTGTCGAGTTCAATTTGGGATAAGTTGGGATAAGTTGGGATAAATGGCTAAGCTCGACACGGCGCAACGAGCACGTCCCAAACCTGCGCGGTGAATGCATCATGGTTCACCAGATTGACAATCTCGTGCAGGTCTGCGATCAGTTTCCAGCCGACATCGTGAGGAAACCTTTGCGGGTGTTCCAGCGCATTGCAGGTGATTTGCGCCACCTTCACAGCCAGCGCCACAACCCACTGCTGCAACGCATTCTCCAGCGCCATGCGGTTTGCCAGCGCGTCCAACAGGGCACGCGCTTCGCCCCAGCGTTCGCGGTTCTCGGCGATGCTGAGAAGTTCGACGATTTCAGGAATTTCATCAATCCGGGTGGAGGCAAGTCGCAGGATAGAGGCTGCCCACAGCGGGCGCTGTGCAGGCGGCAGAGGGTCATACAGCACACGTCCAAGTTCCAGCGGACGGTCATCGGCCATCCAGTGTTCGTGTGCCTGTGCGATGATGTCCTGATGTCTGGACATAAAAGCTCAGTAGCCAATCCGCAGATTGCGTTCGATGTCCTCAACCGCATCCTTGGACTCTTTCAGTCCCAGCCCCGTCGCCTCGCGGTACAGCTTGATCGCCTCGATCTTGCGGTTGGCGCGGATTTCATCCTCAACCTGCAAGCGCCAGTCCTCGCTCAATCTGGGCATGGAAGCAGGAGCCGCCACGCCGGAGATCAGGCGCTCCTTAAGCTGCTGGTACTCGTCATGCGTCAAGGCCCCTGTCTGAACCAGATTATAAAGCCGTTCCAGTTCTGTCGTCAGGTCATGCGAGGCGGCGGTGCGCTTGGGTTTCTCCGCATCCTGCGCGTTCGATTGAAGCATCCGCGAGGCGATAAAGCCCACCAGCAGCGCGACACCCACAACGACGATGACCACTTCAATCGCTATGCTCATGATTTCCTCGCAATCCCTATCTGATTAACACCCAGGCTCAACGGAGTCCATGTCGTGCGAGTCACTACCTGGGCAAGCGCGGGTAAGCCGAACATGCCAAACTGAATCACTTTCGGGATGACGGGCAGATAGGGCACATCCCACAGCCCATCGCCAAAGTGCTTGACCATCGTTAAGCCGATTTCCTCACACCACGCGCGCCACTGCTGTGGCGGATGCACGTTGATGTGCGTCTTATCCTTGCCAATAGCGTCGTTGTCGCGGTCTTTGAAACGGCGCAGGCTGTAATCGGGATGGGGCGTGGCGAACAGGAAGATGCCGCCCGGCTTGAGCAGCTCATAGACCTGCCGTATCGTCCCCTGCGGGTCAGGCAGATGCTCGACCAGATGCAAGGCAACCACCGCGCTGAAGGTACCTTTGTCGAAACGGCTCAGGTCAGTGGCGTCCATCTGATAGGCTTCCGCTTTCGGGGCGTTCAACTTTGTCTGTTCAATGCTGTAGTCGATGAGGTCAATGCCAATGCAGTGGAAATCATCTTGCAGCAGGCCCAGCAGATGCCCCAGACCGCAGCCCATTTCCAGCAGATTACCGCCGTCGCGGGGGGCATAGCGTTTGACCAGCGCGGCATAGTAGCGGCGCGCAAACCAGTACATACTGAAGCGTCCCAAACCACGATCAGCGTAATTCCACTTTTCAAAGTATTCACGGGTATAGTGTTCGCGTGGTGATTTTTCAGCCATTATGTTGAGCAGCAGGCAGTGAAGCCCTGAGCCTTGTAATTGACTCATTGCGCATTGCGCATTGCTCGTTACTCCTATATGGGTCTTACCGTCTGGGATTTCAGATCGTACAAATCAAAACTTAAGTTGGACAGATGCAGCACGCCATAACTATGCGACGATGCCCGCACACTGCTGAAGGTATAAAGCGAACCGGGATTCACTACGCAACCGCGACTCACGCGCACGAACATGGGCATGTGCGTGTGACCTGTAATCAGCACATCGGCGTTCAGGGTAGAGAGCATCATGTTGAGCAGCGTCTCTGAAATATGGTCGCGGTACAAACCCCACATGTTATTCCCCGGTTTGCCGTGACACATAAAGATATTACGTCCGCCGTATGAACCTTTCCAATCCACCGGCAGATTCTTCAGGTAAGCTGCATTGTGTGACGAGAGACCGTAGAACCATTCGTCATGATTGCCGCGCACCGTCGGTATTGTACGCTCTCGCACCAAATCCACTACACGTTCTGGTTCTGGCCCGCGTCCCACCAGATCACCTGCGCAGAGGATCAGGTCAACTTTGTGTTCCCCTTCTAATCGTTCGAGTGCTGTCTTTAAGGCGTTGTAGTCTCCATGAATATCCGATATTAATCCTATATCCATCCCACGAACCTTGGTCATGTCATAATATTCATATTATACGTCCTTTCGCCCAAAACTTCTGTATCTTGGTGTTTGAATCTCTTTAGAGGATTTCACGGCGCAGCCAGCAGGCGGGTGATGCCTGCGACAAAATCATTTTTGCCGCCCTGTGCCGGATGTCGTATCTTGTCGTGAACCCTGCCGAGTTCTGTGAGTGCGGCATCGCCCACGTTGCCGACGGCAATCAGGTGCTGTGGACTAAATATCGCCAGCATCTCGCGCAAAAACGGCAGCCCGACCTGAATATCGCTTTTCAGCGGGGGGCGATTGCTCAACGGCTGGTTCGGCGTATGTGGATGAAAGGGGAAGGTACTCCAGATCATCGGTGTACGTCCGAGGGTGGACAGCGTTTGCCACATAATCGTCGCGGTTTGTTCGCTTTGAATGTGCGCAAATTCCGGCTCTGGTACATCCTGATAACCGCGCTGTGCCCCAAACAGGTCCAGCGCAGGCACGCCTTCCAGCAGCAGTTTGCGGCTGATGACCGGAATGCCCGTCAGACGACAGCCGCGATAGCCCGGTGCTTCCATCACCAGCAGCACAGTAGGCTGACGTTCCGCCATGTGGCGCAGATAACGCAGCAGGTTCGCGCGGCGGATGTCGTTGTAGGGGTTTCCGTGTGCGTAATGGTTGTAGGCGTTGGCTGGTGCTGTCGTCTGCGCCAGCCGTTCGACAAAGGCCTGAAACTGTTGATCATTCATCGTGTAAACCCACACTATGCCAGCGATTGTTTGTTCTCAGGCAGCACGCGTTCGATAATGAAGAATTCAGGATCGTGTTTAAAACAACCCGGTTGAATGTCCTCTAATGTGACATGCCGTTTATCCAGATAGAAGCTCATCGGCACATCCCAGAAATAAAACAGTTCCACACTGCCCGCTTGTAAGGCGACCTCCAGATAGTATCTGAGGCGACTTAGCGTGCGGCGTGCCCATTTGTCTTTATTACCGAAGCCGCAGCCACAGCCCATATAGGAACCGAGTTCATAAACATAGGGCTTCGTAATGACATCACGAATCCAATCTCCTACATAGTCAGGCGGGTAGATGTAGAACATCAACCCGTCGCGCTGATTAATAATGGGCAAAGGGCGCTCCGTGCCGATACAAAGTGTGTAGCACATGCCTCGTCAACCTTCCAAGCCGTCCAAAAGCTCCAGCAGCCCATCAGGATATAACGGCGCGTGACCCTCGCGGAAAAAACTCAGTGGCCTCCACACCGCACGGAAAGCCCCCAGCTCATCGTCATCCTCGTGCCCTTCCATTCCTTCACGTTCGTAGATGGTGTTGTCCACAAACTTCCCATCATAAATCAGTACGATTTCATGCCCCATCTCGCCGTTGAAGGTGAAGATGTTTTCCAGCGTGCCCAGGTAGCGCAAATCGCTCACCTCCGCGTCGATTTCCTCACGCAGTTCGCGCACAATCGTCTGCGCGCTGCGCTCGCCAAATTCAATGCGGCCTCCCAGCGGACGATAGAAAAACTGCTGTTTCACCTCATCATAGCCTTCCGCAGCGAAGATGCGTTCACCGTCACGGAAGACACAAATGGCTAAGGGTCTGATTTTCTGTTTCATGATTGCTGCCTCAAACAAAAAACGCCGTGTACGGATTATACACAGCGTTTTTGCCAGTTGATACAGGCTTAGGCCAGCGCGGGTTCGCGGGCCTGCAAACGCATCTGAATGCCGTCGCGTGGGCGCAGCGTAATAAGCGGCTCAAGCACGATGTTCTGCCCCGGCACAAGTGTCGGGCGATAGTGCTGCATAATGGTCGCCAGCACGAGGCGCGCTTCCATCATGGCAAACTGATTGCCGATGCACACGCGCGGGCCGCCGCCAAAGGGGAAATAGGCATACTTCGGCAGCGTTTTCTCGTTTTCCGCGCTGAAACGTTCCGGCAGGAAACGTTCCGCCTCCGGGAAATAACGCTCGTCGTGATGCATGACATAGGGACTCATCAGCACGAGGCTGTCGCGGTCAATGTGATAATCAGCCACCGTCACAGGCTCCACCGCGATGCGCGAGATCACCCACGCAGGCGGATACATACGCAGCGCTTCCTTCACCACCATCTCGGTATATGGCAGCGCTGCCAGATCGTTGACCGTCGCCGCACGCGCCCCAAGCACCGCGTCCAGTTCCTGCGTCAGCTTGTCCACGACATGGGGATTTTGCGCCAGCAGATACAGCGCCCAGGTGAGTGCCAACGCTGTCGTCTCGTGTCCGGCGATGAACAGCGTCATGGCTTCGTCGTGCAGCTCGCGGTCCGTCATACCACTGCCATCTTCATCTTTAGACAGCAGCAGCATGGACAGCAGGTCGCCTTTATCTTCGCCTGATGCACGCCGATCATTGATGATCTTCATGATGACGTTGTGCAGCACTTCACCGCTGCGCAGACGTTCACGATTGGCAGGCGTGGGCAGCCAGTCGAAGAAGTTCAGCATCGGGCGCTGAATGCGGGCCATCGTCGCGTGCAGGCCCACCGTAATCGCATTGCCGATTTCGTTGGCCTGGTCGGAGACATCGGCGTCGAACAACGTTTTGGCGGCGATTCCCAGCGTTAGTTTCATCATCTCCTGGGCGATGTCGTGCGTGTCACCCGTATGCCAGGTGTCCAGCATGTGCTGCGTGTGCTGTACCATCACGTCGCCGTAGGCCGCAATCCGATGGTGATGAAACGCAGGCTGAATGAGACGGCGGCGCTTTTTCCAGTAGTCGTCCTCAATCACCAGCGAGCCGTAGCCAATCAGGTCGCGTGTGGTGCGTTTGAGCAGCGGGCTTTTGTGGAACTTTTCAGGGTTGTCCACCAGAACCGTGCGGATGTAGTCGGGATGATTGAGCAGGTAGGCGTGGCGCTGAAGCAGCTTAAAATGGGCGATGTCGCCGTAGTGATCGCGGACTTCGAGCATGAATCCGAGACGCTCTTTGCGGAAGTCGTTCATTGCGCCTGTCAGCAGTGAACCGCGCGGGCCGGGTGGGTAGGATTTCGTCGTCATGATACTAGACCTATTGACCATTTCTATACACATCGTCTATAAATAGGGTAATAGAGCGTTATTTTTTGTCAAGAAGCAATCTGATCGTGACGTTTACTAACGTACAGGATGTCTATTTATGCCAGATCGACGCCCATTGCGCACGCGACAACTGCTGCGCGATGCCCTCACCTCGCTGATCCTCGAACGGGGCTATGACAGTATCACCATTCAGGACATTACCGACAAAGCCAACCTTGGACGGGCGACATTCTATCTCCACTACAAGGACAAGGAAGAACTGCTTTCCAAATCGCTGGAAGAAGTCTTTGATGACCTCAAGGCGCGCATTGGTGAGCCGTCCGTCGAGGACTTTCTGACGGGTGGCAGTCGAGCCGGACTGATTATCTTTGAACATGTCGCTGCCAACAGCGATCTCTATCGGGTGATGCTTCAGGCGCAGGGGGCGGCAGGCTTGCAGAAAGGGGTGCGCGATTACCTGGCGCTGAACGTGGAACAGCGTTTTCGCAGTGTGCTGTTGAAAGGGATTGATATTCCCTACGCGATGCTGGGGCATTTCTGTGCCGGGACGGTGATTACGCTGGCGACATGGTGGCTGGAGAACGACATGCCGCATACTCCTGAAGAAATGGCGCGCATGTATAACCGTTTGATTGTGACGGGTATCGTGGGATTTTTAGCGGAAAAAGGGGTGATTCCAGCGCCCGAAAAATAGAACAAATATTTGCTTTTCTAGAACTGACGTGCTATAATTCAGCCTCAATCAGCTTCTACAGGGAGATGACACCATGAGTTGGAATATCAGCATCGTCAAGCTGTCCGCACATAAGAATACGCTCTCTGAAATGGAAGCCTATCTGCTGCCGCTGGACACAGATTTAGGCTTAATAAATCGGCTTTCCGAAATTTTTCCACAGATCAAATTTGAAACTTTAACAGCGTGGGGAACGTGGGGTTATCTCAACGGTCACGATTACACCGTGCAGTTTGAACTTGGCTGCCAGTCCCCGCTTGCGTGCAAAGCGATTACGCTGCATATACGCGGCTGGAACAGCGAAGGCGTGCTGAACCAGATCATCAAGCCGCTGTGCGAGAACACGGGCTGGATGGCGTTCGACCTCAGCGACGGCAAACGCATTGACTTTTCCGCGCCGCATCCGCTGGCTGGCTTCGAGCGCTGGCGGCAGAAGCGTGCCCAACGCCTCAGCACTTTAATGCCCGACAAGCTGCGCGTCATCCCCGTCGGCATGTTCTAATCCTCGACAGCAGCAGGGGCAAGGTAGCGTGCTTGCCCCTATCACCGCTATAATTTCCGCATCGTTCATAATATCAAAAGCAATATTGACTATGAGTATGCTGGATACTCTCATCACTCGAACGCTGCCTGACGATCCGGTTCAGCGCATCCCGGCTTTCGCGCGCGACCTTGCCGAAGGCGCGCTCAACGGCTTGTGGAGCACTAAGTTCGCCATCATCTCTGACCGTTTTACCGAACCGATGTGGCAGAGTTATCTCGACTTCAAACCGGGCGAAGCCATCCCACTTGACCGCTACCTGACAGAAAAATGGCAGGACAAACCGCCGCTGGGTGAACTGCTGGTGTCTTTTGGCTTTTTTGAGGTAGAAGACTTCTCTGAGCGCAGAGACCGCTACACCTATATCCTCACCGACAAAGCGTTCCAACTGCTGCAACAGCCTATCCCAACGTCGATCTTCATTTCCTACAGCCGCAAGCCCAGCAGCGCTTTTGCCCTGCTGCTGCTGGCACGCCTGCAACTGGTCGGACTCGACCCCTTTCTGGACATCAAAGACCTGGCACCGGGCGATCAGTGGCACGCACGCCTGGAAAACGAGGTCAACGCGCGGCAGCATTTCATCTGCCTGCTGGCACCGGGAACATTGGACTCCCCTTACGTCCGGCAGGAAATTCTGTGGGCGATGAACAGCGGCAAACGCACCATCCCTATCTGGCACAGCGGTTTTCGCCCCAGTGACAGCGATTATGCCGAGTTCAAGGACTTCCTGAACAGCAACGCCATTATCATCGAGAACGAAAACGTCAAAGCCTACAACAACGCCGTTTTGGAAGTGTTGAATTACTTCGGCATGACCCGCGTGTAGTTGGTCTGGTTCGTAGGGCAATACGAGCGTGTCTGAAAATTCGGAGTTGAACCGCCAAGTCGCCAAGGTCGCCAAGCTAATACGAGAGCTGGATAACAAAGAAGGCTTGAACCGCCGAGACAGCGCGTTGAGTACAACGAAGAACACATCAGTATTGGAGGGTTAGCCCCTCATGCCCAGCCCTTGCCGCTTACGCACTTGCTTCGCGGAGGAGAAGGGAGGAACGCGACGTTAAGAACTGCTGCCCATCATCATCTGTGTGGTTGTGTGGTAGTTGGTCTGTTTCGTTGCTATGCAAGGGCACGCTCTCGGTTTATGATTTCCACATGAATGGCGAACATACCAAATTCTGGCAATCGAATGAACTAGGCAGCAGCTTTGAGGTGCTGGTAGCGACTTACGTGACGCATACGTTCACGCGCCACACGCACGAAGGTTTTGCCATTGGGGTGATCGAACGCGGCGGCGAGTCCTTCTACTATCGTGGGCAGAATCACAATGCACCACCGGGAAGCGTTGTGGTGATTTGCCCCGGAGAAGTCCACACCGGACAGGCGATCACGGCGCAGGGCTGGACGTACCGCATGTTGTATCCCAACGCGGAACTGCTGGCGCGGGCCGCCTCCGAAGTCGCGGGCGAGGAGCGTGGTATCCCGTTCTTCAATAGTCCGGTGATTTATGACCCGGTACTGTTCGAGAATATGCGCCAGACCCACAACATTCTGGAACAATCGGCGTCAGCGCTTGAACGTGAAACCCGTCTGCTGTGGACATTGATTCAGTTGGTGCGGCGCCACGCCGACCAACGACTGGCCCCTTCCGCGCTGGGCAGCGAACACAACGCCTTAGTCCAGGCGCAGCACTACCTTCAGACGCACTATGCCGAAGACATTTCACTGGAAACGCTGGCGCTGGTCGCGCATTTGAGTCCGTTTCACCTGAGCCGACTCTTTCGGGAGCGTTTAGGGCTGCCGCCGCACGCCTACCTCAATCAGATACGCATCAACCGCGCCAAAGAACAACTGAACGTGGGACGCTCAATCGCGGAAACCGCGCTGGCAACGGGCTTTGTGGATCAGAGTCACCTCAATAAAGCCTTTAAGCGTATTGTCGGCGTAACACCAGGACAATACCGCAAGATTTTACAAGACGAGACGCTTCCAACTTTCTAGACTTGTTCATATCACGGACAGTACAAGAGGTTCCATTATGAGTGACACGTTTTCGCGCCGCGCGGAATTCTGGGCAGGCGCGCGCGACACCTTTCCATTGATTGTCGGCGCGATTCCCTTCGGCATCATCTTCGGAGCAGTCGGCGTAAACAGCGGACTTTCGCCTGCCGCGACAATCGCGATGTCGATTTTCGTCTTTGCGGGTTCGGCACAGTTCATTGGGGCAGGTCTGGCAGGACAGGGGGTTGGCATTCCTATCATCATCCTCACGACCTTTGTGGTTAACCTGCGTCATGCCTTGTACAGCGCGACCCTTGCGCCGCACGTCAAACAACTTTCGCAGAAGTGGCTGATGCCGCTGGGCTTCTGGCTAACCGATGAAACCTTTGCTGTTGTGGTCACGCGCTACAACCGCGACGATGGCTCTCCCTACAAACACTGGTATCATCTCGGCTCGTCAGTGTCCATGTATCTCAACTGGCAGTTGTGTACGCTGATAGGGCTGATTGCCGGACAATCGTTTCAAGGCATTGAGAATTTAGGACTAAGTTTTGCGCTGGTCGTCACCTTCATCGGCTTAGTCGTTCCGGCAGTACGCACGCGCCCGGTGCTGGTGTCGGTCATTGTCTCTGGCGTGGTGGCCATACTGGCATACCCGATGGAAAACAAGCTCGGTCTGATTGTCGCCGCGCTCTCAGGGGTTATTGCAGGTGTGGCTGCTGAAGCCTATCTGCCCAAGCCTAAAATAGAAACAGCACAGGAGAATGCCGCATGAACGAGTTCATTCTGGTCGCAGGTATGGCCGTTGTCACGTTCCTGATTCGTTATCCGGTGCTGGCCCTGCTGGGCAAAGTGACTATGCCCGATCCGGCGCTGCGCGCGCTGCGTTATATCCCGCCTGCTGTGCTCACCGCGATCATCGTCCCTGAAGTGCTGCTGCCGGGCGGCGAAGTTAAACTGTTCCCCAACTCGTATCTCATCGCGGCCATCGTCGCTGCGCTGGTTTCGTGGCGCACAAAAAACCTGCTGCTGACGATTATCATCGGCATGGTCACGTTGTGGCTGGTGCGTGCTGTGCTTGGGGGATAAGCAGGTTGGCCTCAATAACGCTATACTTAGGCGTTCAGGAGGCAACGATGTCTAACGTAGCGGTTCAGTTCCTTGGGTTATGTGCGCTGATCGCAGGGGTGGCAGGCGGTTACTGGTTGTGGATCAGACCGCGTGCCGCTGAATTGAGTATGCAGTCTGCCGGGCTGCTGTGGCTGATTATTCTCACCTTCATGGGCGGCATCATCGGCAGCAGCGGCTGGTGGTTTGACGAACCCAGCAGTTTCGCCTGGGATTTGCCGCCGCTGGCAAGCCGCATGTTAGCCAGCGCAGGCTGGGCTTTTGGCGCTGCCAGCTTCATGACGCTGCGACAGCCAACGGCGCGGCGCGTGCGCCTGACACTGCTCATGCTGCTCACCTATCTGCTGCCGCTGGCGATTGCGATCATTTTCTTCCACCTTGAGCGTTTCGACCCCAATGCACCCATCACCTACGCTTTTTTCATCTTCGTCGTGGCGATGGTTATCCCCTGTATCTGGTTTCTGCTGCGCCCACCCACTATCGGTACAGACTCACCACAGGACACCATACCCTCCAGCAGCCGCACTCGTCTCTGGCTTACGCTGGTCGGCACGCTGATGGGTTTATGGGGCTTGGCGCTGTTTATCACCGACAGCGGCACAGACCTCATCTGGGTATGGCCGGGTGACCTGCTCACCAGCCGTCTCATCGCCGCCATGCTGCTGACGATTGCTCTCGCTGCGTTCTACAGTCGAGCCTATGCGGATTCCGCGCGTGTAGCTTTGGTCACCATCGTCGTCTATGGTGTAGGCGTCATCCTGTCCAATCTGGCGTCCCTGCTGGCCGATAAGCCGATGAAACTGGCCTACGTTGTAGTTTTTGGCGCGGCGGCGTTGATTTCCTTCGGCCTGCTCCTCGTGCCGGAGCGTTCCTGATGCTCCCCCAATGACTTTTCGCCAATATTGAACCCTTTCACGGGCTGCTGCTAAATAGGTTATAGAACGAGAGAGGCAGACACCGTGCTTGACGAATCCAATCTGCTGCTCAAGGTCAAAGAGGGCGACGAAGATGCTTTTCAGCAGCTTCAGACAGAGCTTGAGCCGCAGATACGACGGTTCGTGCGCCGCTTGATCGGCAGCAGTCACGCAGAAGATGACATCATTCAGGACACCTTTATCGCGCTGTATCGCAACCTTGAGCGCATCGAGCCGATAGAGAAACTGCGTCCATACCTTTACGGTATCGCGCGCAATCGCTGTTACACCGAACTGCGTCAGACACGGCGTTACGAATCGATCTCGCTGGACGACGAGCCGGAAATTGACTTTGGCGAAGCCTCGATTACTCTTGCCGACGACGCGACACCGCCGGAAGAAGTCACCCACTGGCTGATGCTGCATCTGGAAGTCCAGCAGGCGATGAAAAAGCTGCCAGAGGTACAGCGGCAGGTACTGCTGATGTACAGTGAGGAGAACTTGTCTTATCAGGAAATCGCCGAAATCATGAACACCAGTGTAGGGACAATCAAGTCTCGTATCTTTTACGCCAAGCGTGCCCTGCGCAGTCTGCTGCGTTTGGAAACGCTGAAAGCACTCGAAATGGAATTTGACTCATAGGAGATAAAACAATGGACGACGAAATCCGCAATCAACTGATGCGCATTTTCCCGGCGCTGCGCGCGCTGGCCGAAAGTGTCGAACGTAACCTGTACATGAACCTGCACGAAGGCACGGGCGGCGTGACTGCGAAAAGCTACCGCGCGCTGCACAGCAAGATCGCGCAGCTTCTGCCCGATGACACCTACGTCACCGAGGCGCTGGCGCTGGATGTGTCCGATGACCTGCCTGACAACCAGAAGGTCGTGGCGGTGCAGGTGCTGGTTAAGCAGTTAGTGTCCTACCTTGAAGGGCAGATGCGCGTTGAGCAGCCTCGCGGCAAAGCGAAGAATGACTTTACCAACCTGGGGCGCGACCTCGAAGGGCAACTGCTGGACGTGACCAAGCAGGCATTGAACAAGGCGGTGGGCACGATTTCGCTGGGCAAAGGCCGTAATCTCAGCGGCCAGAACTTCAGCGGACGTGACCTGAACCATGCAGACCTCAGCCATGTCAACCTGAGTGAAGCCAACCTCAGCGGTGCCGACCTGGAAGGCGCAATCCTCAATGAAGCGAACCTTGCCGATGCCAACCTTACCGGGGCAAACTTCAGCGGCGCGAATCTGGCGCGGGCAAACCTGAGTGACACCAATCTTGAAGCCGCCAACTTCACCGGCGCAACCATGAATGAGGTCAACCTCAACGATACCCAGATGTCGGGGACGGTGTTCAGCGGCGCCTCCATGCCACGCGCCAAGCTGACCGATGTCGAAGCAACCGGAACCGATTTTAGCGGTGCGGAACTGCGCGAAGCCGTTCTTAACGACTCGGAACTGCCTCACGCCATCTTCAGCGGGGCCAATATGGTGCGGGCCAAACTGTCCGGCACCAATCTGGAACATGCCGATTTTTCCGGCGCTGATTTGATCGAGGCCAACTTTAACGACTCTGAAATGAACCACGTCAACCTGAGTGGGGCGAACATGGTACGCACCAAACTGAGCAGCGCCCAATTGTCCAGCGCTAATCTGTCCGGTGCCAACTTGCAGGAAGCCAATTTCAGTGATGCTGACTTGTCGCACGCCAATCTCAGCGGGGCTAATCTGCTGCGTGCCAAGTTGAGCAGTGCAGATTTAAGTGGTGCGGATCTGAGTGAGGCCAATCTGGTAGAAGCCAACTTCAGTGACGCCGAAATGGATGGCGTGAACATTGAAGGTGCTGAACTGATTAACGCCATTCTCCCTGACGGCACCCGCTACCAACTGGGTACCGACCTATCAGAATATGGCATCGAGGGCAAACCCAAACGTTAAGCTGATTTCCACAAACGCCTCAGCAAATGACTGGGGCGTTTTTTATTCCTACAAGGCTACCTATAGTATAATATAATTATATTACGATGATGGTGAGCCTATGACGCCCCTTATTCCTCATTCTGCTTTGCGTAAAGTATTATTGCTCTCGGCCTTGCTGCTGTTGTTCACGGGCTTATCTCCCGCTGCGGCGTTCGGCCCGCTAGGCCATGAGTTCGTCGTCAATACGACAATTGACGGTAATGATGGGCTTCCAGCAGTGGCAATTGGGAAAACTGGAACTATCGCTGTGGTTGTATGGCAGCATAATCAAGGTGAGAGTGATTGGGATATTTATGCGCAGCGATTGGATGCAGAGGCAATCCACTTGGCGCTGAATTTACGGTTATAAGATTTAATCTTATGAGGAAACATGAAGCAGACCTCCATCAGGGAAATCCTGAAAACATTCATCAACGCTATTTTCGCCTTGTTAAACCTCAAGAGCCTGTCGAAGCCCGCTAGGACATTTCAAAGTAATCTGAGAAGGCAGTATCAGATTCATGCGCTGCCTATTGTGGTTAACATGATCGGGTTGATGGTGATCTGGCTCGTTATCCCTGCTGCTGACGCCATGAGCAACAGGAGCATCCAGGTTATGGGGGATGGCACTCGCTGCCTCGATATTACTTTCACGCTTCCAGTAGTTATGACACCCGAAAATACGACAATACCGGAAGACCTGCCTATGATTGCGGAGCAATCCTTGTGAAAGCTGCGGCTGAGGCTGCTATTGACGCAACTGCTACAGCAACTTCAACGCCAACTTTTACGCCCGGTCCACCTTCGGCTGTAGACATATCCCTTCGTCCAATCACTGCTGGCTCAGATACAGCAATAGGTGTCACCAGTAACGGACTAAGCTATATCGCCTATCAAGATGCGGCAACCCACCTCCAACTGATACGCTGCTTAACAACCGATTGCAGCCAGAATGTGGAAAGTACAATCGATTCCGCCTCTCAAACAGCCTATGAAATTTCGATGGAGATGAATAGCCAAGATCTTCCAGTTATGACTTATTACGAGTTCAATCTTAGCCGTGTGAGGGTGGCGTTTTGCGTCGACGTCAGTTGCACCCCATCTGTCTATCTTTTCCCAGGAAATTATACGACCAACGGGGCGATTGCATTGGAGTTAGACAGCAATGATGTTCCTTATATTGCCTATCGCACCTATTTCGGGGATTTTATTAGGATAGTTCGTTGTAACAGCGCGACCACTTGCGACACACAGTCATTCATAGGGGCTATTGCGAGCAGTGGGAGTGCGTTTGATTTTAGGTTAGATAGCAACAATATCCCTATTATTGTCGATAGCCTCACCACACGCCTTATCCGATGCAATAGTAGTATTTCTTGTAGTTCCCCAACAATCTCCAATTTTGGAGCCATCACGGGAAGCATTAACCAACCCAGCCTGGCACTTAACAGTAATAATATCCCTTGGATTCTATTTCGCGGCGGTTTTGATGCCCGACTTGCACTCTGTGAAAGCGCTACATCCTGCGTCAACCCTTCCATTTTTGTACTTGCTCCAGAGGTTGGCGGATATGGTTCCACCCTAGCATTAGACAATGATGTCCCTGTCGTGGGCTTCAGAATAGACCCGTCTGATGGCACGAACGATTACGTCACCATTGCCCGATGTGAAAGTACTACTACCTGCAACACGCCCTCATTTCTACCCTATGATACAAATCGGCAGTTTGAGATCATATTTCTTTAGTTATGCACAGCGGCATCCCTTATCTTAGCTACATCAATGATGCGTTGCACTTCTATCGAGGACCGAACAACACGCCAGCGCTCATCAATAATATGCCGCTGACGATTGATCAACAGCAAACGGCAGTCATCGACAGGGCAACACTACTCACCACTGACGCTGACACTTTCCAGACGTTAACTTATCGTGTTGTCTCGCCACCAACACAAGGCACGCTCAATTTAGGAGGTACGTTCACGCAAGAACAAATCGATGCCAATGCGCTCACCTACACCCACACGAGTGGGGGCAGTGATAGTTTCACTTTTACGGTGTCTGACGGGGTTACTACCATCGGTAACTATACTTTTAACATAAATGTCAACGTGGCCGCATCCCCAACCGCAACGCTCACTCTCACACCGACTGCTACAACCGCACCATTGTCAGCCGCGATCAGTGAGAACGAATTCTTCACCGCCTTTGAGCAGGAACGTTCGGCCTACCCAGTTATCGCTCAGGGTGTTCCTGATTTTGTCCCCAACGGCATCAATCTGACGGTCAGCTTGAATACGGGTGAAGTTGGACAGGTCAGCGTTACGGTGACGAACCAGAATGGCTTTGTCACGCTGCAAATCGCCAGCATCACAACACTCGGCGGCGGCACCGTATCCCAAAGCTATCTGACGGCGATTAATAACAGCCTTATACCCTTGATCACCGCTACGCTGGACAACCTCCTGCTAGCGCGCTTCGGCTCAGTGCAAAACGTCGAGAGCATCACAATTGACAACAATAGCATGATTTTAACGTTGATCGGCGGCTAAAGCGGCGGCTCGTTAAAGGCGAAATCAATGTAAGGTTCGCCTGTATCCGGCAGCTTGCCTGCTTCAACAATCACAATGCCCGGTGCCATCTCACGCATCTTACGAATGCGATCATCTATTGAGGTCAGCGGCAGTTTCGGGAAAATGGCCGTAAAGATGTAGCCCTTATCCTCGTACAGGTAGCTCACTTTCATGCCGACGTTTTCTAAAAAGGTGGCGGCTTCCTTGCGCGTTACAGGAGCATAAATCTGCGGCGGTGCAGTAGGTGCAGCGGATTCTTTTCCTGTGGTTTCAATCAGGGAACGTAGTTCAGCAGCAGCCGCGCTCAGCCCCTTAGCCGTGCCGCGATGGAAGTAAGCCGTCTGGCGGTCAAGGGTAGGTTTCGCCCCGCGCGTTTCGGCATCACGGGCTTCCTTCTCCCACTTCTGCGCCAGCCCAATCAGGTCTGCATTCAAGCGCTGGACCACCATAAACAGCAGGTTTTCCTCAGACTCTTCGGAGGGGGCTGTTGGCGGCGCAATTAACACCGATTGGCCGCCCTGCATAATTGCCTGCAATTCCGCGCCGACAAGACGCACGCTGGCAATCCGCTGTGCCGGGTCTTTCTCCAGCATACGCTGGATAAGGGTGATCAAGGCCGGGGGAATGTCTGGCCGAAGCTCTTGAAGTGAAGGGAAACTCTTGTGGACAATGGACATCATCATGGCGCTGGCCGTCGGGTCGTTGAAGGGCAGTTTACCCGTAAGCATTTCATACAGAATTACCCCAAACGACCAGATGTCAGCGCGGGGATCAAGCGGCTTGCCGTCGAGGGCTTCCGGGCTGAGATAGCCTAAGGTTCCCATAACGGTCTGGGTACCCGTCAGACGGGAACGGTCACCCAGATGGGCGATGCCGAAATCCGTCAGGCGCGGCGTGCCATCGTTGGCTAGGAGTACGTTGCCGGGCTTAAGGTCACGATGAATGATTTTGAGGTGATGGGCACGGGCAAGCGCGTCGGAAAGCTCAAGCGCGATGGACAGAATGCGCTCCAAAGGGAGTATCTGTTGGGTACGCAGGAGATTGGCCAGTGATCCGCCGCTGACATATTCCAGAATCAGGTAGTAGCTCTTGCCTTCTTTGGTCATCGCCAGTACCTTGACGATATTGGGATGGTTCAACTGGCGCAGCGCCTGTCCTTCGCGGCGGAAACGTTCAACAATCTCTGGCTCCAGAGCGATGACCTCTGGTTTGAGATGTTTAATGGCGACAGGTTGTTTGGTGCGGGTATCCAGCCCTTTGTAGACTGTGCCCATACCACCATCGCCAATGGGTTCGCCAATTTCGTATCGACTCGCAATTAACATTGCCATTTACTATCGTCCTGTTACAAATAATTCCATTGTACTGATTTTGAACAAATTTGCATGGAAACACAAATAGTATGTTAGAGTGAAGAAAAAGAGTATTCTAATTTTTTTAACTGGGCACTGGACAAAGCTAGCGAACCCTAGTAGACTTTAAAGAACCCTCGAAACACGATTCTGATGAAACCACTTCAGATGAATAGGAAAAACACGGTATGAGTGCATCTACGCCGGCTATCAAGATCCACGATTTGCGCAAGACCTATATTGTCGCGGAACGCGAAGCAGGAATGAAGGCTGCGCTGCGCAGCTTAGTGAAACGTAAAACGCGTGAAGTTAAAGCGGTAGACAACATCTCTTTTGAAGTGCAATCGGGCGAAGTCGTGGGTTTTCTGGGGCCAAACGGCGCTGGCAAAACAACGACTCTCAAAATGCTTTCCGGGCTGCTGCACCCGACCAGCGGCGACGCCAATGTCCTCGGATTTACGCCCAATAAGCGTGAACGTGGTTTCCTGACCCAGATTACACTGGTGATGGGGCAGCGCAATCAGTTGGTGTGGGATATTCCGGCGGCGGATTCTTTTGAATTAAATCGGGCTATTTATCGTATTCCTCAAGCGGATTTTAAAAAGACTCTGGACGAACTTGTAGACCTGCTTGACCTCACGCCGCTGATGGGCAAGCCTGTGCGCAACCTGTCGCTCGGCGAACGTATGAAATGCGAAATTGCTGGCGCGCTGCTGCACAAACCGAAGGTGCTGTTCCTTGACGAGCCGACCATTGGGCTGGATGTTACCGCCCAGCGCCGTATCCGTAACTTCATCAAGGAATACAACACTCGTCACAACGCCACCGTGCTGCTGACCAGTCACTACATGGCGGATGTTGAAGCGTTGTGCAAGCGCGTGGTGGTCATCCATCACGGCAAAATCCTGTTCGACGGTGACCTGGCCAAACTGGTTCAGCGCATGAATCCGACCAAAACGATTATCGTGGAACTGGGCGAAGAAGGGATCGCGCCGCAAAGACTGGCTGTTTACGGAGAAGTTATTAATACCGACAACAGCCATATCAGTCTGCGCGTGCCCAAGGCGGACACCGCACGTATCACGGCACAGATGCTGGCTGAACTGCCCATATCTGATGTGAGCATCGAAGACCCGCCCATCGAAGACGCTATTGAGCAGATTTTCGCTACGCCGGATGACAGCAAGGTCATGAAAGCTATGGCGGGTGATTAGTATCTACCGTGCCTTTTTCCAGATGGAAACGTCGGTGAAGGCACACTATCGCTTTAACATGGCCATCTGGCTATTGGGATTGATGGTCGAGCCAGTGGTTTACATGGTGGTCTGGATCAATGTTGCGGTAGCACGCGGTGGCACGGTAGAGACCTACAGCGCATCGGACTTCGTTGTTTATTATCTGACCTATATCTTTGTGCGGCAGATGGGGGCTGCGCCAAGCCCGTACCGTTTTGCGCGGCGTATTCAGAATGGTGAGATGTCGATGCTGCTGCTGCGTCCGCTGCACCCGATACACGGCGACATCGCCGAGACGACCAGCCAGAAGCTGATGTCGCTGCCGATTCTGTTAGTCATGGCTGGAGGACTTGGGCTTGCCTTTCACGTCGCCTTCAGTCCGCCCTGGTGGGCGGTGGTGACCTTTCCGCTGGCAGTGGTCATCGCCGGAATGCTGCGTTTTTCGATGCAGTGGACGCTGGCGACGGCGGCATTCTGGACAACGCGATTGGATGCTGTGTGGCAAATCTACATCATTTGCCAGACGTTTCTCAGCGGCGCGCTGGCTCCACTGCCGCTGCTGCCGCCCGTGATTCGCGCGACTGCGGAACTCCTGCCATTTCGCTGGGTGTTTTACTTTCCAATTGAGTTAGTGCTGGGCCGATTGTCCCCATTGGAGGCGCTACAAGGCTTTGCCTTACAGAGTTTGTGGTTGCTGCTGCTCATGGGATTGTCACAAATTGTCTGGAAAGCCGGACTGCGACGATACGCAGCGGTAGGAGGTTAAGATGGCCAACCTGCTGGGAATCTACAGAGAGCAGATCAAAGTCGAAGTTGCTCTTAAAATGCAATATCGCATCGGCACGCTGCTGAATATGCTGCAAATGGCGGTTGAGCCTGTCGTTTATCTGGTTGTCTGGCGCACCGTTGCGGCTGCTCAGGGCGGCGAAGTGAATGGGTTTACAGGCGGTACACTGGCGACGTATTACATCATCTTCACGTTCATGCGTCAGTTTGTGGCGGCGACGGGATTGTGGCTGTTCGAGTGGCGCATACGGGAAGGGTATATGTCGGTACTGCTGCTGCGTCCGGTTCACCCAATCCACGCGGATATTGCCGAAAATATCAGCTATAAATTGTTTTCCTCAATTGCGCTCATTCCAATTCTGATCGCTATGGCACTGATTTTTGAGGCGCAGTTCCCGACAACCTGGTGGACATGGCTGCTGTTTGTTCCTGCGGCATGTTTGGGGGCGGCCATCCGTTTCATCGCGCAGTATGCGCTGGCGATGGTGGGCTTCTGGACGACTCGTCTGGACGCCATCTGGCAGATGTACAGCATCTCGCAGACGTTTTTTGGCGGCACGCTGGCACCGCTGGCGCTGCTGCCTGCGCCGCTGCTGGTGATTGCTTCGTTCCTGCCATTTCGCTGGATGCTGGCGTTTCCGATTGAGCTGGCGATGGGACGGCTGTCGCCTGACGAGATTGGAGGCGGCTTTATCGCGCAAATCCTGTGGATTGCGGGACTGACGATTGTGATGCTGGTGGGCTGGCGTATTGCCCTGAAACGTTACGGTGCGGTTGGGGGTTAAGCGTGCTGGACATTTATCGCCAGATGTTCAAGATTGAATTTGCGGTCAGGGCGCAGTATCGCGCGAGTTTGGTTTTATGGCTGCTCGGTATGGTGACTGAACCTGTTGTCTATCTGACCGTGTGGGAGAATATCACCGCAGCGCAGGGCGGCAGCGTGGGCACGTATACCGCCGGCGGCTTCGCGGCGTACTATATCGCGCTGATGTTTGTGCGACAGGCGACGGCGGCACCCGGCCCTAACGGCATGGAATCGCGCATTCGCGGCGGAGAGCTGTCGGGCTTGCTGCTGCGTCCCCTCCATCCCATTCACGGGGACATCGCTGATAACCTTGCGCGCAAGGTATGGACGACTCTGCTGCTGATTCCCATCTCGCTGACGTTGATTGTCCTGTTCAGCGCGGAGTTTCAGCCGATTTTCTGGTCGCTCGCTGCTTTTGTGCCGGTTTTACTGCTTTCCAGTTTTCTGCGCTTTTTCATTCATTGGGCGATTGGGCTGTCCGCTTTCTGGACGACGCGTATGAGTTCCTTGTTCAGTATGTATGTGGTGGCGCAAGTGTTCTTCGCCGGACGACTCGCCCCACTCGACCTGATGCCGCAGCCCATTCAGGCTATCGCTTCTGTTCTGCCGTTTCGCTGGGTTGAACCATTCGCCATTGATGTCGTCTTGGGTCGTCTGACGCCCGATCAGGTGCTGCAAGGCTGTGTGGTGCAGCTACTGTGGATTGGGGCGATGTTGTTGCTGTTACAGGGTTTATGGGTAATGGGGCTGAAGCAATTTTCAGCAGTAGGAGCCTGACACGTATGCGCAAACTTTTTGAGATCTACCGCAAGCAGTTTACGACGGAAATGACCGTTGTCAGCCAGTATCGCGCCAACCTCGCCATCTGGATTTTGAGTCTCATCACCGAGCCGATTGTGTACATGACGGTGTGGACGACGATCACGACACAGCAAGGGGCGGTAGGCGGCTTCACGGCTGGAGACTTCGCTGCCTACTACATCACGTGGATGCTGGTACGGCACTTCGCCGTGACGTTGTCCCCGGATGCCATTGAATGGCGTGTGCGGCAGGGGGAATTCTCCAACATGCTGCTCAAGCCCATTCACCCGATTCATATCGACATCGCGCAGAACATCGCTTACAAGCTGGTGGCGCTGCCCATTATCCTGCTGATGATGCTGGCGCTGGCGACGATTTTCCCGCCGACCTATAACTTTCAGCTCTGGTCAGTGCTGGCCTTTGTCCCAGTGATGATTATGGCCTACCTGATCCGCTTCCTGTCGCACTGGATTATCGGGCTGGTCGCCTTCTGGACAACGCGCGCCAATTCGGCGTTTCAAATCCTGTTTGTCTCCGAAATCTTCCTGACCGGACGCCTTGCTCCGCTGGCCCTGCTGCCCGTCGCCATTCAGGTGGCCGCGAGTGTGCTGCCGTTTCGCTGGATGATTTCCTTCCCGGTAGAACTGCTGCTGGGCAAAGTGACGCCTGATGATGCGCTGATCGGCTTCGGGATGCAAACCATCTGGCTGGGCATCGAAGTCATGCTGCTGATGCTGGTGTGGCGCGCAGGAATTAAACGCTACGCGGCGGTGGGCGCATAGCACTGAAAGAAAACAACCGTGACCTGTTATCCCCTGTTTATCAGGCAGTGAGTAGGGAGACTTTATGACCTATCTAAAACTTGTCGGGCTTTACTTTAAAATCGGCATTCTGAACGAACTGCAATACCGCGTTAACTTCGTCGTGCAGATTTTCCAGTCGATTCTGTCGCTCATCGTTGCGCTTGGTGGTTTGGCTGTCGTTTTCGACCACACGACTAACCTCAACGGCTGGACATCGCCTGAGTTATTGGCAGTGGTGGGCGTCTATTTCATGATCGGCGGACTCATCAACCTCGTTATCCAGCCCAGTATGCAGCGCTTCATGGAAGACGTGCGTCAGGGAACGCTGGACTTCCTACTGGTCAAGCCGCAGGACGCCCAGCTTCTGGTGAGCATTCGTCAGGTGCAAATCTGGAAGTTGGTCGATGTGCTCATCGGCATCGTTATCTTAGGCATTGGCCTTGCCCAGATTGGTGCCGCTATCGGCGCGGGGCAGGCGGCAGGCTTCGGCATTGCGCTGCTGGCAGGCGCCGGGATTGTCTACAGTTTCTGGTTGATTCTGGCGACATTTGCCTTCTGGTTCGTGCGCATCGACAACATTCTGGTGATTTTTGAAAGCATGTATGAGGCGGGACGCTGGCCTGTGGGCATTTATCCCGGCTGGCTACAATTTATGCTGACTTTCCTTGTGCCCATCGCCTTCGCTGTCACGGTGCCCGCCGAAGCACTTACCGGACGCCTGACGGTTGAGGCGCTGCTGGGCGCGCTGGCGTTGGCCGCTATCATGCTGACCCTTTCGCGCATCTTCTGGAGCATCGGAATCCGCCACTATTCCGGCGCATCTGCCTGAAACTTCAGCAAACGGACTGCCAAATCACGCGGGAAATCGGGACAAATCACAGTTGAGCAGAATGTTAAAATGGCGCTATAGTTGAGTTGTTTAACCTTCTTTTTCCGATGAAAGGGTAACACGATGGAAAGCGATGATGTGGCAGTTCATCAGGATCGGGCGAACGGTAAGAAGGACAAGAAAAAACATAAGAAAAAGGACAAGAAGCACCAACACTCTTTTGAGCATCAGCAGGCGGATTTACTGGAACTGCAAGACGAAAAAAGCAATATTAGCAAACTTGGAAAAAAGTTCTACGAAAAGGAACTGGTACGCCTGCAATTTGAACTTGTGAAGATGCAGTACTGGATACAGCACAAGGGACTCAAAGTCATCGTCATCTTCGAGGGGCGAGACGCAGCAGGCAAAGGCGGCATTATCCAACGCATCATCGAACCGCTGAATCCGCGCGGGGTGCGGCTGGTCGCGTTGGGCAAACCCTCAGACCGCGAACGCACGCAGTGGTATTTTCAGCGCTACATTGAGCACTTCCCGGCAGCAGGCGAAATCGTCATTTTTGACCGCAGTTGGTACAACCGCGCGGGCGTTGAACGTGTGATGGGTTTCTGTACCGATCAGGAATACTGGGAGTTTGTACACTCCTGTCCTGAATTTGAACGAATGCTGGTGCGGGCTGGCATTATCCTCATCAAGTATTATCTCTCCGTGAGCGATGCTGAGCAGGAACGCCGTTTCCAGAGCAGGGCCAAAGACCCCACACGCCGCTGGAAACTCAGCCCCATCGACATCGAGACACGCAGCCGCTGGGTGCAGTATTCCAAAGTCAAGGATTTGATGCTGGAACACACAGACATCCCTGAATCACGCTGGTATCAGCTTGAATCCAATGATAAGGCGCGCGCGCGTCTGAATTGTATGCGCCACCTGTTGAGCATGATTCCTTATGAGGATGTGGTGCCTAAAGCCATTGAACTGCCGCCGCGCCCACCTGCGGATGAGCATTATGTCCGTCCGCCGCGTGACCGTCATATCGTGGTTTCAGACTACTACGCAGATCACGAAGACTGAACAATCATGATTGAATCAAAAAGGAGTGTTTGCCGCAGGATGGTAAACACTCCTTTTTTCCTGCTATGCTGCCGAACGTAAACGGCGCAGCGTGGTCAGGATTTCGGCAGGTTCCATGCGCTGACGATAGTCCATCGCTACATGGCGCGCGCGCACCACGCCGCTTCGATCCAGAATGAACGTACCGGGAACAGGCAGCGTCCATTCGCCGTTGGCATTTTCTTTGCTCACATCAATCCCATAGATGTTTGAATAGAACATGCGCAGTTCTGTCGGGAATTCGTACCACAGCTTAAAGTCCCGGCTGATTTTCTGCGTTGTGTCACTCAACAGGTCAAATTCCAGCAGATAGCGTTGGGTGAGCGAGAGTGAGTCATCCGGTTTCTGTGGGCTGACAGAAATTAAGGATGCGCCCAGGCTGAGAATCTGCGGCAGGATGTCCTGCAAAGCGCGCAGTTCTGTATTGCAATAGGGACACCATGCACCGCGATTGAAGGAGATTACGACAGGGCCTTTATCCAATCGCTGCTGCAATGAAACAGGTCGTCCTACAGCATCGGGCAGCGTAAAGTCAGGCGCACGTTGGCCGAGATACAGACCGGGGGCAGTGCCAGCATCCTCCAATCGTGTCAGGATGCGGCCTAGTTCAAAATCGGTGTTCGTTGGTAAGTTGATCGTCTTTGAAACCTGAATGAGTTGAGTATTTAGCGTCATTGTTTGCATTCTCTGAACGTTCATTTTCAGGATTTATGATCGCTTCTGCGCTGGTGTTCTTACCTCGTTCCGGTTTGGTGTGGTAACGCCGATGTATAAAATATCTATGAAAATATCGTCAAATTGCACAATCACCCATTTTAAGGTATTTCATTTGCTGCTATAGTACGAAAGATACCTGCTGTTTGAGGGAGAATCACATCCGTGAGCACAAGAAGACCTTTCAAGAAATGGTCTGCCGCTGACCATCAGGTCTGGCAAGTCCTCTTTGAACGTCAGTTCCCGAATGTCGAACAACATGCCTGCCAGATGTATCTGGAAGGACATAAACTGCTGGGCCTTGTACCGGATCATTTGCCGGACTTCAACGAACTGAACGAGCGCTTTCAGGAGTTGGTGGGATGGGAATTGATCAGCACCGATGTCCAGTATTCCAATGGACAGGACTGGTTTGAACATCTGGTAAAGCGTCAGTTTCTGGTTACGGAGTATATCCGTGATCGGGATAACCTCGATTACACACCCCTACCTGACATCTGGCACGATACGTTCGGCCACCTGCCCATGATGGCGCACAAAGCCTACGCTGACCTTGTTTACGATTATGCGCAGATTATGGTGCAGCTTTCCAAGGAAGAACGCAGAGGACTGGGGAGCATCTGGTGGTACACCATTGAGTTTGGCATGATGCGTGAGCAAGGGGATGTGAAGGCATTCGGCGCGGGGTTGTTCTCCTCGTTTGAGGAGATTCAGATCGCCTTTACGGACAAAATGCGTAAGCTGCCCTTCGACCCTGAAACAATGGCTCCCGTTGCGCCAAGTCCGCATCATATTCACGATACGCTGTGGATTATGGATTCATTCGCACAGTTCCAGCAGTTTGTCCACGATCAACAGTATCAAATGCAGCGAACGTAAGCTGCATCAATCGGCCTCATGTGAACCCCACCGCTGTGTGGGGTTTTTATTTCCCATACTGTCTTTTCCAGCTAAGGGAGTACAATGGCAACCATCATCTAGCTTAGTACGTATAGATGATAACCATCCGCCACACAACGAGACTTTTGAATGCCGCTGCTTACGATAAACGACCTTGATTACAGCTACGGACCTCAGCAAGTACTTTCCAATCTGTCGCTAGAGTTAGAGTATGGCACCCTTGCCGCACTCATCGGCTACAACGGAGCTGGAAAATCCACGCTGCTGCGCTGCATCGCAGGATGGACGCTGCCGCATCGCGGAGACATCAGCATTAACAACCAATCCATACACGGGCAGGAACAACAACTGCGCCGTATGGTCATCCTCGTTCCTGACGCGCCAGACTTTTATGATGAGCTGACTGCGTGGGAACATTTGCAGCTTGTGGCGCGCCTTCATCAAGCAGCAGACTGGAAACAGCGCGGCCTCATGTTGTTAGAGAACTTTCAGTTGCTTAATCAGCGTTCAGCGTTCCCCTTCACCTTCTCACGCGGGATGCGTTACAAACTGGCCTTGTGCATGGCCTTACTGGTTGACCCGCCGCTGCTTTTGTTGGATGAGCCGCTGGGAGCGCTCGACGCAGTTTCCGTTCAATTCCTGTGGAATTACCTGCAAGAGTACCGCACCCGAAACAAGTCCATCCTTTTCAGCAGCCATGTACTGCCGGATGAGGGGAAACCGGACGTTTTCTTCCTGCTGCGTGACCAGCAGATCAAACGGATTGAATCGGCGGATACAGATATTGCCCACATCCTCAACCATGATTAACGAACTGCTGACTTTGACGTGGGTGGATTGGAAACGGCTGAAATCCGGCATCCTCTACTGGCTGAGATTTCTGGGCGTCACGGGTGATGGCGGCCGATTGTATCTGATTTATGTGCTGGGATTCTGGGGGTTCTGGCTGCTGGCTATGTGGTCATTTGCGGTAGAACAGGTCTACCAGATCAGCCGAACCCTCACACCCACTATGACCGCATCACTGGGTACATCCATCCCAATAGGCGTTGCTGTGATCCAGTTCCTTTATCTGGTCATGCTGCTGAGGGACTCGCCGCTGAAGCTGATGGCGCAGGAAATTGCCTATATCGCCGCGTCTCCAATACGGCGGGGAACGATGGTCTTAGAGAACTTCATCCGAACGTTGTTCTTTCCGTCGGTATTCCTCGCTGCGGTAAATTGTCTGCTCAGCATGTTGCTGAACTGGGGTTCAGTGCCCGAACAGGTGGGGGTAATCGGATTGCAGGTGCTGCTGTTTACCGCACCGCTGATTTACCTGAGTGCGGCGCCCCTCTGGATATGCGTGCTGCTAAAAGCTCGGCCCATGCCACAGGCCACAAGATTGCTTTTCTGGCTGATAATTCCGCTGCTGGCCTTGGTGGTGGGTTTAGTGCCAGCTATCGGGTTGTGGACGGGCCAGCTTTGGCGTGCCCTGATGACTGCGCCGCTGTCGCCTGGCACGGCCAGCAGTTTACTCACCGCTTTAGTGACGATGCTGACCCTTCTCTATTTTGTTGGCAACCGCGTTGATATGGCTTTTGTTGCGGACGGCAGCCAGGCGTATGCACGCATTCAGCGCTTAGGGATGTGGGGACAATTCTTTGAGCGCGATGTTATTGCGCGCGCAAAACATCAGACACAACTGATTAAGCTGAACCAGCTAGGCTTATCGCTGTCAGAGAACGCTGGCGTACATCGCGCAGGCTGGGAACGCGCGCTGCTTACCCTGCTGCGTTTGTCGCCCAAAAGCCTATTTCAACTTTTTATGCGCGGCATGACGCTTACTCTGCTGCTCCTATTGATCATTCAGCTTGGGGAATGGCAAAAGCTACAGACGTGGTTATTTGTGCTGCTCATCCTGTCGCAGGGCCGCCCGACGGAACTCGTTGAACAGTTCCGCCAGGATGTCACGCAGCCCTTTCTGCGCCAGTTTCTGCCAACGAGCATCTTCCGCATTTTCACTGCCGATACGCTCTATCCTCTGCTGGTCTCCAGCCTGGGCAGTTGGTGTGCCTTGCTCGTGTCGTTTGGTTTCAACGGGGCTGCGCTGTTTCCGCTGGCGCTGATGATTATTGTGGCCCTCGGACTGTGCCAGGCGCTCGAACTGGTTATAGAGCAGGAGTTTTTTCATCGGCGCATCCCCTACACGTATGCTGTCATCGTAAGCAGCATACCCGTAATTGCAGCAGGATATCTGTTCAGGAGCTTTTGGGCAGCAACAGCCGCCGCAGTGTTCGTCAATTTGTGTCTGGCGGTCTTGTTATATCACGGCAGCGTTGATGGATGACTCGCAGTGTTCCACTTGACCCACACTCGATACAATAGGTGACAACGAAGCCGTGTTGTCCTTTTGGCAAATTTCGTTTGTGAGGAATTTATGTCTGATTATGTCACGGACTCGAAAACCGATTTTCTGGCTGCACAGCTAGAAGATTTGAAAACACAGGGGCTGTTTAACAACATCCGCACGATTGACAGCCCGATGGACGGGCACATCGTTGTGGATGGCAAGCAGGTGTTGAACTTCTGCGCTAACAACTATCTTGGGTTGGCTAACCACCCGCGTCTGCGTGAAGCGGCCAAACGCGCCATCGACCAGTACGGCATTGGGCCGGGCGCGGTACGTACCATTGCGGGCACGATGAGCTTACACGTCGAACTCGAAAAACGCCTCGCCAGCTTCAAAGGGGCGGAAGCTGTGATTACGCTGCAAAGTGGTTTCACGGCGAATCTGGCGACGATTCCGGCCTTAGTCACAAAAGGCGATGTAATTTTCTCCGACGCGCTGAACCACGCCAGCATCATCGACGGCTGCCGTCTCAGCGGCGCGACTATTGTTGGCTATGGCCACAACGATATGAACGACCTTCGCGACAAAATTGCGCAGGTCAAAGCAGGTACGTATGTCTCCAAATCCGGCGAGGCGCTGGGTGCTAATCCTGATCGCCGCCACCTGATCGTCAGCGATGGCGTTTTCAGCATGGATGGTGACATCGCTCCGCTTGATGCACTGCATGAAATTGCCAAAGCCAACGAGATTTTGCTGATGGTGGATGACGCACACGGCGAAGGCGTTCTCGGACGCGGCGGGCGCGGCATCGTCGATCACTTCCACCTGCACGGCAAAGTGGACATTGAAATCGGCACGATGAGCAAAGCCTTTGGTGCAGTAGGGGGCATTGTTGCCGGACGTAAAGTGATTATCGATTGGCTGCGTCAGCGTGCGCGCCCGTTTCTGTTTAGCAGCGCCATGACAGTACCGGATGTCGCGGCGTGCCTCGAAGCCGTTGACATGCTGGAAAATTCGGAAGAACTTGTTCAGCGTTTGTGGAGTAATGCGGAGTTCATGAAGCGCGAACTTAAAACGATGGGCTTCGATGTTGGCAGCAGCACGACACCGATTATCCCGTTGATGCTGGGCGAAGCACCGCTGGCACAGCAGTTCAGCCGCAAACTGTTTGAAAATGGCGTGTTTGCGATGGCTATCGGCTTCCCAACAGTTGCCAAAGGCAAAGCCCGCATCCGCGTCATGAACACTGCTGCTCACTCACAGGATGATTTAGAGCAGGCGCTGACCGCTTTTCAAGCGGTGGGCAAGGAATTAGGTGTGATTCGTTAGGCACACATCGTCTATAATACAGATGAATTGTAGGCACAGGGGCAGAATCAGTCGATCTGCCCCTCTTCGTGTGATATTGAGGCGCAAGTGAACATAAACCTACTCCAGGTCAAGCTGACAATATACTATCAGGTCAAATTCCCGCGTCGTGAAAACATCGTCATTCATGACTTCGCGGAACTGAACAACGGCGCTTCCAGCGATATTTACAGCTACACCCTGACCTATGATATGAATGGACAGTCGTACTCGGAAGCGCGGGTACTCAAACTCTACGCAAAGGGAATTATGGGCGTAGATCGTGCCTTGAAGGAACGCCATGCCCTGCACAGCCTGCACAATGAAGGCTTTCCTGTTCCGGGAAACACGCTGGTGGAAGTCGATGAAGCGCACCTTGGGGCGGCTTTTGTCATCATGGAGCGTATCGAGGGGCAGAGCATGTGGGACGCGATCACCCATGCACCCGATAAGCGCCGCAGCCAATTGATTAATCTTTTCAGCGGGCTGCTGGCCGATTTACACTCGCTGCCCTGGTCAGTCCTGGTGCCCAATCTCAAGGTCAATGATGAATATACGCTGATTAAGCGCGAAATCTATAACCTGAAACAATCCGGCAGCGAAATTCAGCCTGTCGTGGAATGGCTTCAGGCGCGCCGTGATCTGGTGCCTTGCAAACGTCCGGTGATTACGCATCGCGATTTTCACCCGCATAACATCATCATCACCGAAGAAGGGGCCTATGAAGGGATTATCATCGATTGGGGCTGGCAAATTTCCGATCCACGCTTCGATCTTGGCTGGACGCTGACCCTGCTGGAACGCAGTGAACTGAGCGAGTACCGCAGTGCTGTGCTGGCGGAATATGAGCGACAGACCGGCACAAAGGTCGAACATCTGGAATACTTTGAGGTGTTGGCCAGCGCCTACTGGCTGACGAACAACGTACAGGCGCTGAAGAACCTTCAGAATGGCCGACGTGCAGCGCTGACCAACAACATCCGCAAAGCCACTGAAATGATTCAGTCCCGGACAGGGGTTGAACTGCCAGCGGTAGAGGCACTGCTGGCGTAGAGCAATTTTTATGCTCTTTTACAATCCAACCTGTGGCAGCACTCCGTACATTTATCCAAATGGGTTTAAGTAAGGAGTGCTGTCATGTCCGTTACAGTGCAGTGGTTGGATGAGCAAAACGACATTCTGATTTACGAGCTTTATGGCAAGTGGACGTGGCATGAGTTCTATGGGGCATTTGAAAAGGCGCGCGGGCTGATGGCCAGTGTCCCACACACCGTTTACGCCATCACCATCGCCCGCGACGATAATGCCCGTCACCACATTCCGCCGCACATCCTAACGCATTTCCCCATCATTACCCGCAAACTGCCTCCCAACGCTGGCACCGCCGCAATGGTCGTCAACGGTTTTAATCCCATCTGGCGCTCTATGTATAACGCAGTGGTCAAGCTGTATCCGCCGTTTGGCCAGCGCGTCAGAATGGTGCCGTCGGAGATGGAAGCCGTTAAGCAGCTCAGCGAAATCCGCACCCAGGAGAAGTTGTCGCGCACGGCTTAGTGCCGAACCGCCACAGAACACGATGGCATAAATCGGATTCCCCTCATAAAATGTTAAAGTGTATTTCAATTGAGGGGGGAGTTCATGGCGGTAAAAGTCTTCTGGTTTGACCCTAAACATACCATTTTGGCGTTTGAATTCTATGGCAAGTGGGTATGGGAAGAGGTCTATACGGCTGTCGATGAAGCGCATCGATTAACGCAATCAGTAGACTATATGTATTATGTTTTGGTGATGCCCTGCGACGTAGAAGCGCAACAGCATATCCCGCCGAATATCATCGCCCATTTTCCGGTTCTGGCGCGCCGTGTTGCGCCGAACGTCGTGCTGGATATTATCGTGCTGCACGGCTTGATTGCCTTCTGGCGCAACCTGTTTCAGTCGATTAAATCGATGTATCCCATACTGGCGCAGCCCTTCGATCTGGCGACATCGCAGGAAGAAGCGCTGCAAATGATTCAACAACATAAGGAACGCAATGCTGTGGCAAGTCACCCGTAGACTCGCGCTAACGCTGGCTTTCATTGCCACGTTTGGGCTGCTTATCTGGGTATTCTATCTCCGAGAGCTTCGTCCGAACCAAAGAGGCGTGCATCTGTTATTGGATGATGGGCGCAACAGTTGGGATAGCGCGCTGTGGGCTGAACATCTGCAATATGCGCGCCAGTGGGTGGGTGATGGCGGTTACGTCGTTGAATTGATTCGGGCCGACGATCTGAATATAGAAAAATGGCAGTACTTTTTAGATCTGTGCGATTCTTTGTCGGTGACGCCAGTGCTGCGGCTGGCAACAACTTATGATCACAGCAGGCGTTGGTGGAATGCGCCAACGGCTGACGCTGATGGCAGCTATCGCATGATTTCCGCGCAGTTCGCCGCCTTTATCGCAGGGCTGGAATGGCCCGCCAGTGAACACTATGTCATTGTCGGGAATGAGCCTAATCACGGCGACGAATGGGGCGGACGCCCTGACCCGGCAGCTTATGCGCGCTACCTGATGGATGTCGCCGCAGCGCTGCACGCGCTTGATCCCCAAATCCGCGTGCTGAATGCGGGCCTCGACCCTTACGCGCCTAACACGGGCAGCATCCCCTTTGACAACAGCATGTATTACCTTGACGAGGAATCATTTCTGGACGGCATGTTCCTGGCGTATCCCGATGTATTTTCGTCGATTGATGTCTGGGCCAGCCATTCCTATCCGCAGGGGCCATTTACGCAGCCGCCCTGGGTACAAACCTATGGCCGCGACATGCTCAACGGCGCGGTTAATCTGCGCCATCAGGAACCCCCGGCAGGTATTTTCAATCGCGGCGTCAATGGTTATGAATGGGAATTATGGAAGCTGGCAGATTTCGGCGTAGAAGAACTTCCCGTGATGATTACCGAAACCGGATGGCGTCACGCCGAAAGTATTGTCCCCCATACGCTTGATAATGCCCCACAGCCGCTGCCAGACGTTGATACTGTACGGCAGTATCTGGACATGGCATTTTACGGGAATGATGGACGCTATCAACAGTACCCCACCACTGGCTGGACTCCCTGGGCTAATGATGCACGTTTAATCGGTGTCGTGCTGTTTGCGCTCGATGGCGTTCCGGCTGAATGGGGACACTCGAACTGGCTGACACTTGACGCTGATGGACACGTACTGGACACTTATGCCATGTTTGATTTGCTGGGGCGCTAGCCTCTTTGTAACAAGGAATTTGGGACACATGCGAACTAAAGTCATTCTTATTACCGGTGCCAACGGGGAAGTTGGTCACGGACTCATTAATCAGCTTTCTGCCACGCCGAATATGCCGCCCGTGATGGTGCTGGATATTCGTGGGCTGGATAAATCCATGCAACCGAAAGTCTATGAGACGATAGTGGGCGATATTCTGGACACAGGATTGTTGGAAACGCTGGTGAGCGAATACGAGATTGTGGCGATTTTCCATCTCGCCGCGCTGCTGTCTACTCACTCGGAGTTCAGGCCAGAAGCCGCCCATCGCGTTAACGTACAAGGTACCGTTAATCTGCTGCAACTGGCGGTTGAACAATCGCGCATCAGTGGGCGTCCGGTGAAATTTATCTTCCCAAGCTCAGTAGCGGTCTACGGTATGCCTGATCTGGCGACCAAAAACAGTGTGCCGCCTGTCAAGGAAGACGAATTCACCATGCCGACCACCATGTACGGCATCAACAAGCTGTATGGCGAACATATTGGACGCTACTATACCCATCATTATCGCCAGCTTGCCGACGTACCGCAGCGCTCCGGGGTAGATTTCCGCAGTCTGCGCTTTCCCGGCCTCATCAGCGCGACGACCATGCCAACGGGCGGAACCAGCGATTATGCGCCGGAAATGCTGCACGCAGCGGCAAAAGGAAGCCCCTACGCCTGCTTTGTGCGGCCAGACACGGCTATCCCTTTCATGGCAATGCCCGACGCCATACGTGCGCTGCTGGAAATCGCCGACGCACCGCGCGAAAAACTGACTCGTACTGTATATAATGTGACAAGTTTCAGCCTGCCGGCGGGCGACATTGCCGACATTGTGCGAGGTGCTTTCCCGTCAGCGCAAATCAGTTTTGAACCGCATCCGCAGCGACAGGGCATTGTCGATTCATGGTGCGCGCAAATGGATGACAGTGCCGCACAGCGCGACTGGGGCTGGAAGCCGGAATACGATATGCAGCGCGCCTTTCACGATTATCTCATTCCGACCATTCGCAAGCAGTATGTCCCCTAAGTTGCCAACCTGTAACTAGGGAATGATCGTTGACGACAGGACAAAACCTGTCGTTTTCGTTTACAATAAGAATGGACTTGGAACAAAATTGCACTATCTCAGCGTCAATAGGGATAGTGTATTGATCGCATAAATGATTTGAAGGACAGTGTGCATGGCAGCACAATCTATCCCCAGTGATATCCGCAGCGCGCTCAGCCGCGAAGTCAGCGGTTGGGAACGCCGTTTGCGACTTTTGCGTTCATGGACGTGGCTCCCACGCAGTATCCTGCCGGGATTAATCCTCGGCATCGGAATTGCGCTGTACACACGCCTTGAGCGCGCGATTATCACCGACATTCAGATTGTCCTCGCTACCGCTGCGGCTGTGGCCATCGGGGCGTTGATCATGCTCCTGATTGTTTGGCTGCGTCCACAGCGCACAGTCGAATCTGCACGCCATTTTGACGTGATGTTTGGGCTGCGCGAACGCGTGTCAACTGCACTCGAGCTGCTCGAAGGACGCATCCACGCTGATGATGAACTTGTTGAATATCAGGTCGAAGACGCCCTGAATCGCGCACGCGGTGTCCGTGCCAACCAGCACCTACCGCTGACCACCAAACGTCGTGATTGGGCCTTAGCCGCCGGGCTGTTGATTACGCTGGCGATACTCCTGTTAGTTTTCGCGCCTGAGAACGAGGCCAACGCCAACCCTGAGCAAGCCGCAGCCATTGCCGATGCCTCCGATGAAGTACAGCAGATTACCGAAGATGTGGCAGCAGACCCGTCGCTCAGCGAGCCGGAACGCGATGAACTGCTCGAAACTCTACAGACAGCGCAGGATCGCTTACAGGACCCTGAAATTTCGCCTGAAGAAGCGTTTGCCACAATGAATGATGTGCAAGCAGCCCTTCAGGAACAGGCTCAGCAGACGCAGCAGCAAATCGACTCGCAGCAAAGCGCCTTGCAGCAGGCAGCCCAGGCACTTGACGGACAGAATCAAGCGGAGAACTCCCAATCGACTGAAAATACTCAGTCCGACAATCCCTCACTGGATGAACTGCTCAACGATCTGTCGCAAAACATGGACAGCATGACCGAAGAACAGCGCCAACAAGCGGCGGATGCGCTCCAGCAAGCGGCGGATGCACTGGCGAGTGCAGACCCTCGCACCTCGGACGCCTTGCAGCAAGCCTCGGATGCCTTGCGCAATGGAGATACACAATCCGCCCAGGAAGCTATCCAGGAAGCGCTCGACAGTTTGCAGCAGAGCGCCCAACAGCAGTCACAACAGTCTGATAGCGCCCAACAGATGCAGCAGAACGCTGACTCGGCACAGCAGTCTGCCTCGCAGATTGCGCAGCAGTCCCAGCAAAGCCAGGACAGCCAGAGCCAGGAGGGGCAGAGTCAGGAAGGACAAAGCCAAGAGGGCGAAGAAGGCGATCAGGGACAGCAGAGTCAATCCGGGCAGGAAGGCGACGAAGGACAGGAAGGACAGGAAGGGCAGAGCGAGGAAGGACAGCAAAATCAGCAAGGTGGACAGAACGGGCAGCAGGATGGACGCCAGGGTGAAAGCAATGGCCAGGAAGGCAATGGGGAAAACCAGGGCAATGAGGCTCAGGGCGGGCAATCAGCCAACGATGGTGTCCAGCAGTTACAGAATGGCACAGACCAAGGCGCAAACAGCAGTCAGGATGTAGGCGGCGGCGCAGGTGACCAGGAAGGAAGTGACGGGGGGGACGATCAAGGGCAAACTAGCGATACCCCGCCCGGACAAGATAATAACCCCGATGGTGAAGGTGTGCGCGAATTTGAGCCTGTCGCCCCACCGCGCAATATTGGGGGTGAGGGCAACGAGGATATTCAGCTTGAGGCTAACCCCGAAGGCGCACCGGTTTCCGAGGGGGATGTCGCGCAAAATCCTGATGGGGCCAGCGTTGTCCCCTACAACGAAGTCTTTGGTGATTATTCAGACGCCGTCAACCGTGCGCTGGATGGTGATTATATCCCAATTGGTTTGCGTGACGTTGTGCGCGGCTACTTTACCTCGCTCGAACCCGGCAGCAGCGATAACGACACAGCGCCCTAAGGAAGTTTAACTGGCGGCACGGTGGTTTTCCGCTGCCGCCAATTCCCTCTAAAACCGTACCAACATCCACACGAGAATGGCCCTATCGCCATGATTAGGAACAAAAAGCCTGCCCGGTGCGGTTGTCTGATAAGTGTTTTTATGATTCCCAAATCCTGCGCTTTGATTTCTGCCTCGTAACTGACCGGGATACCTGTAGTATGTTATAGTATATCGAATTCAAGAGAGAAGCAGCTTGATTTTGCATCTAAGGACAGTTACATGACCAATGCACCTGCAACCGATATTAACCTTGAAGCATTCAGCCAACTTGCGCGGGCTATTGAAGCCGAAGTCGCCCGCGTGATTGTGGGACAGAACGAAGTTGTTCGTAATGTTATCATTTGTATTCTTGCTGGACGCCACGCTCTTCTGGAAGGTGTGCCCGGTTTGGGCAAGACCGCGCTGATTCGCACGCTTGCCGATGTGCTGGAGCTTAAATTCTCCCGAATTCAGTTCACGCCTGACCTAATGCCCTCTGACATTGTGGGCACAGACATTCTGGAAGAGACTGAAGACGGCAAACGTGTCTTTACGTTTCGCGCCGGGCCAGTGTTTGCTAATCTGCTGCTGGCAGACGAAATCAACCGCGCGACGCCCAAAACACAGTCCGCGCTGCTGGAAGCCATGCAGGAGCAAACGGTCACTGTCGCGAACCGCAGCTACAAACTGGAACCGCCGTTTTTTGTGCTGGCTACCCAGAATCCGCTGGAAATGGAAGGCACTTACCCGCTGCCAGAAGCCCAGCTTGACCGCTTTATGTTTAAGGTGAACGTCGAGTTTCCCACAGTTCGCGACCTGGTGACGATTTTGGAACGCACAACATCACTGGATACGCCCACCGCACACAAAGTTGCCGACGGCAAGCAGGTCATTGGCATGGGTAAGCTGGCGCTCAATACCCCTATTGCCAGCCATGTCAATGAATATGTGGCGCGCTTGATCGTTGCCAGCCATCCGACTGATCCCAGTGCATCAGAAAAAGTACGCCAGTTTGTACGTTACGGCGCAAGCCCACGCGGCGCGCAGGCCCTCATTATTGGCGGCAAGATTAACGCGCTGCTGGAAGGACGCTTCAACGTTTCCTTTGAAGACATTCAGGCCGTAGCCCCTGCTGCCCTGCGTCATCGTCTGCTGCTCAACTTTGAAGGTCTGGCAGAAGGGATTCGTCCTGACGACATCATCGCCGAACTGCTGCGCAGCGTTCCCAAAACGTAGTCGATAAGTATGAAGCTGCTCCCGAAAGTGATGAACGATGCCTGATAACGAAGTCCTGCTGGATGAGGCTACGCGGCGCAAGCTGGAACAAGTCACCCTACAGGCAACGCGCGTGCGCGCAGGTGCCATGAAAGGTGAGCGCCGTTCCAACAAACGCGGCACCAGTATTGAGTTCGCCGACTATCGCAACTATGCGCCGGGGGATGATTTGCGCCGCATGGATTGGAATATCTATGCGCGCCTTGAACGCCCATATATCAAGCTGCTCGAAGACGAAGAAGATTTGGCAGTACACCTTCTGCTTGATACTTCTGCCAGCATGGACTGGCCCAAAGAAGGCGAGCGCGACCAGAATAAACTGCTGTTCGCCAAACGTATCTTCGCAGGCTTAGCTTACACCTCGCTCAACAGCAATGACCGGATGCTGATGACGGCGATTTCTGATCGTGGGCTGGAACACTTCGGGCCAGTACGGGGACGCGGAATGAGCGTGGCGATGCTGCGTTTTGTTCATAGGTTAAAACCGGCTGGCGCGACAGACCTGAACGCGGCCCTCAAGAACTACTCCCTGCGTGGCGGCAGACCGGGGTTATGTATCATCATCAGCGACATGTTTTCACCCAGTGGTTACACTGAAGGCGTAAACCATCTCCTGAGCAAGGGCTACGAAGTCGCGCTGGTGCATGTGCTGTCACCCGATGAAATCACGCCGCCGCTTGCAGGCGACTTACGGCTGATGGATTCAGAAACAGGAACCCCGCAGGAAGTCAGTGTCGACGGGGGAATGCGTGAACTTTACATAAAACGGCTGGAAGCGTGGCGAGAGGGTATCCGCAACGAATGTTTGCGGCGCGGGATGCACTATTTCCCAACGGATACAGCAGCCTTGTGGGAGAAAGCCATTCTGTACGACATGAGACGTGCAGGGCTGGTTAAATAATCAGAAGTGGCTAGCCGCTGCGGTTTGGCTAACCACTTACACCTGCTAAGGACTCGGTTCCAGACAGCTTGGCAGTTCAGCGGCATTACGCGGCCAATCGCGCCCGTAGAACGCAAGATACTCCGAGACATGGGCTGACCAATAGTCGTTATCGTGCCCACCAATCGTATTGATGATGTAGGTGTGTGTAATACCGCGCGCGGCAAGACGGCTCGAAAGTAACTGCTGGCTTTCGCCTGCGAGGTCAGACGCGCCGTTGTCCATATAGATGCGCAAATCGGCGTCCGGCAGCAGTGCCGAGTCGCGTGCCATGTCCAGCGGGCTGAAGGCTGGCGGCACAACCTGAGGATCATCGGGGAATACTGCGCTGTGCCCGCCGATGATGCCGAAAACGTCGGGATGACGTAAGCCAATGCTGAACGCCCAGAATCCCCCGCGCGAAATTCCCCCTATGGCGCGATGCTCGCGGTCATTCCACGTACAGAAATCCCGCTGAATAGAGGGCAGCAGCTCATCCAGAACGACAGTCTCATACGATGGATCGGGCGGGAATGCATTCTCGTTGCCGACAACGCCCCAAAACGGCATCACCAGAATCATAGGCGGCAGCGCGCCAAGGCGAATCCCCTGGTCGAGAGTGGCCACCGCGCCAAGGTCTTCCCACTGCGACTCGGTGGATGCTTGCCCATGCAGCAAAATCACATAGGGATAACGCTTCTGGGATTCCACATAACAGGGCGGGATGTAAACCCGGTAACGCAGATTTTCATCGACGACCTGGCTGGCGTTGCGGTCAAAACGAATCACCTGCCCGCCTTCTTCCGCGCAGGGGAACAACGTAGGAGTCGCCGTGACGAAGGGCGTGCGGGTAGGGGCAATCGTCGGCGTCGCCGTCGGGACGGTTGGCGTCGGCACCGGGGTACGGGTGGGTACATTCGTAATAATGATGACCCCTGGCGTTGGCTGAGGAGCCATCGGATCACAGCCCAGCAGTACAAAGAAGATGAGTAAAAGTGGGAGTAGTTTTTTGAGTGTCATGAGGCTAATTATAGCGACAAGCTGTGGCCGCGAAAGTGAGAGCTTGACACAATTCTTATGAATCCATCACATTTTCACCCTTGTCAAGCGAGGGTGAGTACGCTATATTTACAGCAATTGCGGGCGTAATTCAGCGGTAGAATGTCTCCTTGCCAAGGAGAATGTCACGAGTTCGAATCTCGTCGCCCGCTCAAACGACCAATCACGACGATTGGTCGTTTTCTATTTCCTCAATCGAGCGCGGTTTCAACAGATTGTTCTCGCCACGTACCGCCTGTTCCCAGGGCTTTTTTGCCTGCCCGGAATAACCCATTTCACGCAAGCGCTCATTTTCCAGCTTTTCCAGTGTATCGGCAACCTTGCCATAATCCTCTGCCGCAATAACGTGATCGACTCCTGCGGCATCACGGTAGACGTACCCCGTGCCCTTGCACCAGTCACAATCTTCGGTCTCCCCGCTGAATTCATCTTCGATCCAGCCATATCCGTTACACGATTCGCAGCGCACAATATCCACATCATCCTCCATGACGCCTCTAGCGCAATCTCCCGAAGCTATCGTGCTATTCCGACGCGCACCATAAAGATTATAGAGGTTCAACTACATAATTTCTTCTATCAGATACGCTTTATATGTCAGCTTAGGGGCTGCCGGGAACCTCCTTGCGATACAGCAGTTTGAAGAACATGGCCCCCATTTGTTCGGCTGTGTACTCGTTGGGCGTTTCAATCCACCAGCGTACCAGGCGCATCAACGCCCCCGCCATGAACTGAGCGGCGACCTCTGGTGGAATGTCAAAAGCCACAAAGGGATCATCTTCAAGCAAACGCTGACTGGCACGATCAGCCGTGTAACGCGCGATATATTCAGTCAGCGAAGCGCCCGCGCGCCCAGCAGCGACAGCACGCAGTAAGCCCCCGGTCTGCCCAATGTACTGAAAGAAGCTGACGAAGCTCAGGTAATCGCGCTGCTCCAACGGCAAAGCTGCTAACCACTGGCGGCTGACGCGCTCCATTTCCTCGAACGTTTCACGGATCACCAACCAAATCACTTCTTCCTTGTGCTGGAAATGCAGATAAAACGTCCCCAAACCGACATCAGCGCGTTCGGTGATGTCCTGAATGGTCACGGCATCATAGCCTTTTTCGATGACCAACGACGCAGCAGCATCTCGAAGCGCGCGCCGAGTCCGTTCACGGCGGCGCTGGAAACGATCAGTCGCCGGGGTGTTGATCTTTGAACACATGCCCAATCCTGAATGCTCTTAAAAACTGCTGCGTTTGCCTGATTGACGGCAGCTTTGCTTACAGCTTATCCTGTTCTGTAATAACCAGCAATATGGAGCCTCTAAATGAACACTCCGTTTCCACCTGGGCCAAAATTCAGTCTGATTGACACCGTTGTTCGTCAAATGGCTGGCAAGCCGGGTATCGCAACCCTGCAAGACATGATGAACCTGCTGCGTCCCTACAATGGGATAACCTATTATAAAATCGGGCCATTTCACATTTATATCCTCTGGGACCCTGATCTGGTACACGAAGCAGTGGTTGAACAGGCTCCCAACTTCGGCAAAGGGTACATTGTTCAGCGCAGCTTTGGACGGCTGATGGGCAACGGATTGTTTACCAGCGACGGCGACTTCTGGAAACGGCAGCGTAAACTGATGCAGCCGGTGTTTCACAGCAAGCGGATTGAGACCTATGCCCAGACGATGGTTGAACACACACAGCGAATGCTGAATGAATGGAATGCTGGAACTCTGGAAATCAGTCAGGAGATGATGAAACTCACTCTCAGCATCGTGAGCAAAGTGCTGTTCAACGCCGATGTCTCCAATGACACACACAGCGTCAGCAGCGCGATGGCCGCGCTGGTCGATAACCTTATCTCCCAGTCCGGTGGCATTGTAAAGCTGCCTGCATGGATACCCACGCCGACGAACGTTCGGGAGACGAAAGCCATCAATACGCTGGATGAGATTATCCACCGAATCATCGCGCAGCGCCGGGCATCCGGTGAAGATACGGGCGATCTGATGTCCATGCTGCTGATGGCGCGCGACGAAGATGGCAGCGTCATGTCGGACAAGCAGCTTCGCGACGAATCCGTGACCCTGTTCATCGCCGGGCACGAGACGACGGCGGTGACGCTGACATGGGCGTGGTATCTGCTGTCGCAGCATCCCGAAGTCGAGGCCAAACTACACGCGGAACTGGAACAGGTGCTAGGCGGACGCGCGCCAACGGTTCACGATCAACTGCCGTACACGGACAGCATCATCAAGGAGACGATGCGCCTGTATCCTCCTGTGCCGCTAATCCCGCGTACCGTAATGGAGGATACGGTGGTCGGGGGCTATCGCTTTGTCAAGAACGGCGGGGTGCTGCTGGCGGCTTACGCGGCGCACCGTAACGAGCGCTACTTCCCTGAAGCAGAGCGTTTCCTACCGGAGCGCTGGGAGGGAGACTTTGAGAAACAAATCCCCAGATACGCTTACTTCCCGTTTGGGGGCGGGCCGCGTATCTGTATTGGCAACCAGTTCGCGCTGATGGAGGCGCGGCTGCTGCTGGCGACCATCGCCCAGCGTTATCGGTTGGCGCTGGAACCGGGGCAGACCATTGAACCGATTTCGTTCGTGTCGCTGCGTCCGAAGGTGGGCATTCGGATGCAAGCGATGGTTCGTGAACCGCTGCCGACGCCCTGATTTATTGCTGCAATTCCAAGTAACGAGTGACGAGTAACGAGTGATGAGTGATGAGTGATGAGTAGAAAGACAAAATGCAAAGTATAAGAACCTCAGGTGTGATTCACGACAGGGCAAAAGGCGGCGCAATTGAGGTTCAAATGAACCTTTAATCCAGCCTGTAATAAAACGAATGTTCGTAATCTGAAGCGAATATAAGTGGTGAAATCAACGCCCTCTGCTACAATAACAGAGGGTGTTTTGTTGAGATGGTCACACTATGAAAAAGAAAACTCAGCTTGATCGGTTGCCAATGGAGTTGATGATCCCTGAAGGGGTACAGGAACTCACCTTCAATCTGATTGAAGCGCTGCCGGGACGTGCCAGCAGCCGCCACACGCACAGGGCGTATTTCCGCTGGGTGGACGAATACCTCGTCAGCATCGCAGGCATGAAACCTTCACGGGGACAAGCGCGCATACGCCGTATGGAAATGCTGCCTGTCAAAACGCTGGTGGACAGCCTGAGTCCGATGCAGTTCCGCGCGTGGCTGGGGCGGCTGTCAGCGGCGGGCAATGGCAAGCAGGGTATCGGACAGGCGCGGGCTTCGATTCTTACGCTGGCAAGCCTGCTGTCCGAAGCGGGCTGGCTGGAAGACCACATCAGCGCGGGCATGGGCAATGTGCGCGCGCCGCGTGCCGAAGAAGGGCAGCGTCCGGGGCGCTGGCTCTCGACAGAGCAAATCAAGCTGCTGATGGAATCTGCGCCGATGATTGCCAAATCGCGCAATGGCGGTCTGCGCAACAAAGTGGTGATTACGACACTGTGTACGATGGCGCTGCGCCGCGAAGAATTGGCGAACGCTACGTGGGGCGACCTCAGCATCCAGAACAACCGCTATGTGCTGCGTGTGCATGGTAAGGGACGTAAGCACGCGCAGATTGATGTGCCGCGTCCGGTACTGCGCGCGCTGGAAGAATGGCGGCAGGTCGTCGCGCCGGGCGACCCCAGACCCGCGCCAGAAACGCCGCTGGTACGCCGCATTTACAAAGGCAAACTGGGACGCGTCAGCCATCGCCCCCTGACGGCTGATGGCATCTGGTACATCGTCAGCGAATCGGCGGATTTCGCGCAGATTGGACATGTCGCGCCGCACGACTTACGCCGTTCTGTAGCAGGAGCGCTGCAAGAAGCGGGGACTCCTATCGAAACCATCAGCCGCCTGCTGCGTCACAGCAACGTAGCGGTCACCGAGCGTTACCTGAGCCGCCTGCCGCAGCGCAATGAAGGCGCGGTACTGATGAGCGACGTGCTGGGGCTGAACGATGAGGGTGACGACTGGCCGGGGTTTGAGGATTATACCAGCTCATAATTCGATTGCAGGAAGCGCATGAACTCAATCATAGCCTGACGGCGGCTGTAGATGGAGTTGATTTCGTCTTCGGTCATCTCACCAAGCGTTTTGGTGAAGCCTTTGGGGATGAAGGTATTGTTCCAGCTATAGCCGTCGCCGCGCGGCTGTTCGGTAATTTCCCCCACCAGTACCCCTGTAAACTTACGCATAAGCTGGCCATCGGTGAAGGCAATCACCGAGATGGCTTCGGCATACTTGTCGTCAAAGGGCTGAAGCATCTTGCACAGGTTATGTAAACCTGCCGTTTTGATGAAGGTGGTCGCCAGTCCGCCGGGCAGTCCGCCCCACGCGCGAATCGCAAGCGCCGCATGATCGACGAATACGGGCTTCTTCAGGATGTCGTAGGCCTGCTGCGCTTTGTACATGGCAATCTCGGCGGCGTCGATATGCTGAATATCCTGCAACTGCACGGGCGCAGTCTGCAATTCGACGTTGAGGATACGCTCGTACATCTGCTTTTTGCGCACGTTGGTGGTGGCAAAATACAAATCGCGCATGGAAATTTTCGCGGACGGCTTCTGTCCAGAGCGCCGCGCCCGCAGCGGGTTAAACACCTGCCGCTCGATTTCAAACAGGCCGTTCAGTAATTGGATCGTGGTGTCTGGCGTGAACCCATCAACGGCGCTGATGACCTGAAACCTGCTCAGGCTTTCGGGAATATCAAGCTGCTCAATCATCACAGGCGCGACGGGCTTGCCCAGTTGTAAGGCAATCGCCAGTTCTTTCTGGCACCATTCAGACGCCAGCGAACGCGCGGACAGCAGGAACAACAGACAGTGCGATGCGCCGATTTCACGCTCGATTTCCGTCTGCCAGACCTGTCCCACATGCAGGCGTTTATCGAACCAGACCTCGTGAATGCCTAGCGCGCGTTCAATGTCCAGCAGGGACGCAGAGTCTTCGTGAGCGTAACTGATGAAAATTCTCATGGCGATTACCCGCTAATAAATGGCACCACCAACAAGGCGATGTTGGCGGTGATCTGGCACAACCATGCCGCTGCCAGCCCGTTGCGCTGGCGCACATAGCTGTACATCACATTCATCATGATGAGGGCGACGGCGATCACCACCGATGGCGCGGGATAACGGCTGATGTCCAGCAGTGGCAAGTAGAGCAGCGCCGACCAGATGGTACTGAGCAGCGCCACTAACCAGAGGGAGCGCCCCTGCTGGAGCAAGCCGCGAAAGAATAGAGTCTCGGCCAGCGGCATAACGAAAATCAGGTAAGCCAGCAGCGAACCTACTGTCATGCCCTCGAACAGGCGCTTGACGGTGGTGGACAGCGTACTGCCGCCGAATGCCAACAGCGGCACCCCGACGATAAAGCCAAAGATCACGCCCCACACCAGATTTTCCGGCCTCTCCTGCGCGATGCGCGTGCCGCTGCCCAGCAACCAGGACAGCACGCCGAACGCTGCCAGCGCGCCCCATGCCAGCGTGTAGCGCAAATCCGCGCCGTTTTGCCCCAGCAGCGGCAGGAGACCGATGCTCAGGGCAATGGCGATGATGTAACCAAACAGCGGGTCGCTGGCTTCACCACGATAGGCAACGCGCTTGGGCTTTGGCTCCTCGTCCACTGGCGGCGGCACATACGGCTTATAGTCCGCGTCGGACACATCGTTCGGCGGCGGCTCATAAGGCGGCGTTTGCTGGGGTTCGTCTGGTGGATACATCACTGCACCAACAGGGTACGCATGGCGTCAACAACGCAGTCTACCCGTTCGCGTGTGATCCAGTGATGGGTGACGGCGCGGAACGTGCTGCCATAAACCGGATTGAGCAGAATATTGTGCTGTTCCTTGAGGCGCTTGACCAGCATCGGTGTGTCCAGCGGCGCGTCGGCCTTGAGGTCAAAGAAGATCATATTGGTGAGGACACGCGAGACATCAATGTCAATGCAGGGGATTGTGGCCAGCCCTTCAGCGAGGCGGCGGGCGTTGGCGTGATCCTGCGGCAAATAGTCAATCATTTCACGAATGGAAATCAGTCCAGCCGCCGCCAGAATTCCTGCCTGCCGCATCCCGCCGCCGAGCATCTTACGCACACGGCGCGCTTCAGCAATGAAGGCGCGCGAACCGACCAGCACCGAACCGACGGGCGCGCACAAGCCTTTGGATAAGCAGAAGGAGACACTGTCCGCACCTGCGACCAGTTCGCGCGCGGTTTCACGGATGCCGTGTCCGTTGGCCAAAGCTGCCGCCGCGTTGAACAGGCGCGCGCCGTCGATATGCAGCTTCAGCCCGTGTGACTGAGCGATGTCGGCAACCTGCGCCGTGTACTCGGCGGAAATGGGAATGCCGCCCACGCCGCCCTGCGTGTTTTCGAGGCAGATGAGTTTTGTGCGCGGATAGTGAACGTTGTCACGGCGAATGGACGCGCGAATGTCGTCCAGCAGCAGCGTGCCATCAGGCTGAACGGGCAGGATGTGCGGATGAACGCTGCCCAACCCGGAGGCCGCGCCTGCTTCGTTCCAGAAGGTGTGGGCGGTGCGTCCAAGAATCATTTCGTCGCCGCGCCCGCAGTGTGTCAGGATGGCGCAGATGTTGCCCTGCGTGCCGCTGGTCACGAACAACGCGGCTTCCTTGCCGAGCATTGCGGCGGATTCGTTTTCCAGTTCAATGACTGTCGGGTCGTCGCCAAAAACATCGTCGCCTACCACTGCGTTGGCCATCGCCTCGCGCATGGCGGGTGTGGGGTGGCTGACCGTGTCGCTGCGTAAATCAATCGTTTCCATCGTTTACCTTTTTGTTCCCGTCACCCATTTTACAGGCGGGAACATCCCAAAATGTGTGTTTGAGACCTGCACACTCTCCCAACCAAGGGCACGCAAAACATCGGCGTACTCATCGACGTGCTGAAAGTCCAGCAGCGCGAGGTGCCCGCCTGATTTCAGTACCCGTGCAATTTCGTGTACTGCCTGCTGCCGTTCTGCCGTATCGTAGATATTGTGCAGTGCCAAACTCGACACTACCACATCAAAGGCACTATCCGCAAATGGCAGCCTGCGCATATCCCCATCTTTGAGTTCGACGCGCGTGGCAGTGCCTTCAGCCTGCGCGTTGGCGATTGTGTTCTCCGGGAGATTGCCCGATTGATCCTGTGCCTGCCAGATGTCTACACCAACAGCCTTGCCATTAGGTATACGTTTGGCAGCGGCGTTCAGCAGCAGCCCACGTCCACAGCCTACATCCAGCACTGTTTCATCACCGCGCCACTGAATCGTATCCAGCAGTTTTTCGCGCTCGCGCAGCTTGCCGACTTTGCTGCTCCAAATCATCAGGGCGCTTGTCGCTAACATCGAGCCGCCGGCCAGCAGGCCCCACGCACCAAGGAGCAGCGCAACCAGCGACTGAATTGAATGCAGCAGGTATGCGAACCCACTTCCCAACAGCAGGGCACTGATACCCGCCACTCCCAGATTACGGACGACGGTAGGGGCATCAATCCCATAATCTGCGTGCTTTGTTGTAGTATGCATGGCTTATCTCCCATATTGTACAGCTTATACAGCGGTTGATTACCTATTTGTACGAACTGTCTGTTCCGAATGTTCTAAATTCGGCATTATTGAGAGCGTCCAGTATAATTTTGCCGATAAAAAATCTGGCTCAAAAAGGGTTAAGGTCATGTCTCAAGATCGTCTACAGGAACTGCGTTCGCAGGTTGATATCATTAATCAACAAATACTGGAACTGCTGAACAAACGTGCAGTGGTCGTATCAGAAATCGGCAAGGTGCAGCAGCAGATGGGGGTCTCGTTCTACGACCCGGCGCGCGAAGCCTTCATGCTGCACAATCTGGAAAAGAACAACAAGGGGCCTTTCAGCAACGAAACGATTAAGGCACTGTTCCGCGAAATCTTCCGCGCGTCGATGGCGTTGGAAGAACAGCAGGCCAAAGCCAAGATTCTGGTGCAGCGCAAGTCTCCTGACCAGCGCACGGTGATTACACTGCCCAACGGCGCGGTGATTGGCGACGGCGGCTTTTCGATTGTCACCGGCCCATGCGCGGTGGAAAGCTTCGAGCAGATGGACGAAGCGGCGGCGGCACTGGCACAGCGCGGCATCAAGATTCTGCGCGGCATGGCCTACAAACCGCGCACCTCGCCCTACGACTTTCAGGGGTTGGGCGAACAGGGGCTGCAAATCGCGCGGCAGGTGGCGGATAAGTACGGCATGGTCATCACCAGCGAAATCATGGACTTGAGCCAGATCACGATGTTCATGGATTACGTGGACATCTTCTGGGTGGGCGCACGCAACATGCAGAACAGCTTCCTGCTGAAGGCGCTGGGCAAGATTAACCGTCCGGTGATTCTGAAGCGCGGCGCGGGCGCAACGCTGGAAGAATTCATGTACGCGGCGGAATACATCGTCAGCAGCGGCAATCCCAACGTGATTCTGATTGAGCGCGGCATTCGCACCTTCGAGAAGGCGACACGCAACACGCTGGACATCGGCGGCGTGGCGGTGCTGAAGCTGGAGTCGCATCTGCCCGTGATTGTGGACATCTCGCACTCGGCGGGGCGGCGTGACATCGCCAAGCCATTAGCGCGTGTGGCGAAAGCCAGCGGCGCGGACGGGCTGATGGTCGAGGTGCATCCGAACCCGCCTGTTGCCCTGAGCGATGCCAAGCAGCAGTTGAGCATCCCGGAGTTCCACGCGCTGATGGACGAAATCGCGGACAAGGAAACGGCGTTCTAGCGATGAATTTGGCGCAAAGGACACAGACCATGCGCTTGTGTCCTTTGCGGCCAATGATTTAGACGTGTGTCTATGAGGTGCTGTGCGCCATGCGGGATGAAAATTCCATCGAACCGCAAAGGCGCAAAGGACGCAAAGGGTTCGTTGTCGGGTGAGAATGATCTCGACTTAAACAGCGGTTGAGGTGGTGTGATGTAAAGGAAAGCACTCGCAGGTTCGCCAACTTTTTTGAGCGAGTGTTTTCGTTGCTACGGTCTGGTGACGAAGTATACCGTATTCGCAAACTATCTCTAGTGACTTATCTGAAATCTCGGCGGACACTCAATTCTTAACTGCGCTCAATCGTCGGAGACTGGATAAGGATACATTTTTTCAATTTCGTTTGAGGACAGATGGGCAGTTAGCTCGGTGACATATCCATATTCTGGAATGACTAGGAATAATGGGTATTTTGGAGGAATATAGCGTCGATACCAAAGAATTAACTCTTTGGCAATGCGTTTTGGCCAGCCGCTAACCCAGAAATAATTATGGGTTTCGCTAAAGTTTGCAACACACCATCGTCCTTCTGTTTCCGTCCAAATAGATAGATCTATGGATGTGTTTCCTTCGTTCTTGGTAACGCGAATCTCGCCATTGGGATATGTGTTTTGAAGCTGACGAACAAAATCATCAAGATCAATAGGCAAGTGTATCTTCGCGTCTGGTGTGACAAGTGGATCAAATGGAAGTATATCAAAAACGAGCCTGTTACTCATTAAAAACATCTCCTGCATAAATACAGGCTGTAGGTAAAAGAAAATCTTCTAATCCTACCGTATAACTTATTCTGTCCAGTTTCCTACGGCGCGACCACTTCCAGATAGGTCCCCGCGCCCCAGCCCTGTTCTGTCGGGTCGTCGGGGTTCTGGATTTTCCACCACGTCAGGCTGTCGGCTTGCAGCGGCCCATCCACCACCAGCCACAGCGACTGATCGGCGGCGACAAACAGGCGCGTGCTGTTGACCCCCGGCTCGGCGCGCACGTTCAAACCCGACTCGATGGCATTGACGCGCACGGTGCTGCCTACGGCAATCGTCAGCGGCGTCGGCGTAAACACGACGGGCGGCAGCGTGGGGCCTTGCAGCGCCAGCGGCGGCAGCGTGCCCTGAATGCCCTGATCGAACTCCGGCGGAATGGTAGCGGTTGCCAGCACCGTCGTAGGCTGCGCGCTGCCCGACTGGAAAGCTGTCGCTGGCGCGGTGACGATGACGAACACCGGCTCATCGCTGGCGGGGGCGTTCTGCGCGCCCAGCATCATGACCACTACGACGATGCTGAACGAAATGCCCAGCACAATCAGCATCATCAGTGCCAGCGACCACAGCGGCAGATACAAGCCGCTGTCACGGCGTTCGCGCGCTTTGCCTTTGCGTTTGGGGCTGACGCGCGCGAGTTCACTGGTTTGGCGCACATGCCCTTCGCCGGAGGCTGGAGGCACAACAGGCGTCATGCGCTGCGTGCCGGGGTTAACGGGAGGCATCGCCCGGCTGTCATCGGGCAGGCTGCGCGGCGGCGGCGAACCCGGCTGCGACCAACTGCTGTCCACGCTGCGGCGCACGGGCGGCACCTGTCCGTACTCGGTGGGCGCGGCGCGGCGGGTCTCCTGATCGGAGTCGTCGGGCGGTAAAGTAGGCAGATCGGACATAGCTATTTCCCTCTGCTGGCTGTCCATTCGATAAATCGTTGCAAAGACCATGTGTTGATGACCGAGGGCGCTTCGACCCAGCCACGCCGTGCGGTCATGACGCCGTAGGGCATGAAATCCATGTGGTCTTCATCGTGCGCGTCGGTGTTGATGGACAGCGGGATACCCAACTGCACCGCACGCCGCGCAAAAGGTGCTTCAAGGTCAAGGCGGCGCGGATTGGCGTTAATTTCCAGCGCGATACCGGAGATGCGCGCGGCTTCAAAGACGGCATCCATATCGGCGTCCACAGGGTCACGGTCAGGAATATACTGCCCGCGCGGGTGTCCGATCAAGTCTACATGCGGATTATTGACCGCATTCAGCAGGCGCTGTGTGATTTGGGCGCGCTCCTGCCGCAGACTGACGTGCAGCGAGGCGATGACAAAGTCCAACTGCGCCAGTATTTCGTCCGGGTAATCCAGCCCGCCATCGGCGTTGATGTCCATTTCCGTGCCATGAAACACACGAATACGCCCGTTCATGGCCGCGTCCACCTGCCGCACCTCCGCCTGCTGTTCGAGCAAGCGTTCAATCGACAAGCCGTTGGCGATGCCCAGGCTGCGCGAGTGGTCGGTGATGACGATGAATTTGCGTCCGCGTACCAGCGCCGCTTCCGCCATGTCGCGCACGCTGAGCTTGCCGTCGCTCCATGTGCTGTGCATGTGCAGGTCGGCGTGAATGTCATCCAGCGTGATGAGTTTAGGAAGCTGCCCCTTCAACGCCGCTTCGATTTCGCCCTGATCTTCGCGCAGTTCCGGCGCAACCCAGGGCAAGCCCACGGCGGCATACACTTCTTCCTCGGTGGCGCAGTAGATTTTGGTCGCGTCTTCGATGATAGTACCGCTGCTGTCTACCGGACTCAGCGCGTGCTCGTTGAGGCTTAAGCCCTTCGCCAGCGCCAGTTCGCGCATACGGATGTTATGCGCCTGACTGCCGGAGAAGTATTGCAGCGCTGTGCCCCAGCGTTCCTTGGGCAGCACGCGCACATCAACCTGCAAGCCGCTGTGCAGTTCCACGCTGCTCTTGGTCGGGCCATGACCGAGCACGCGCGCGACTTCATCCATTGTGACGAAGGTGTCCATGATGGGCTGCGCGTTGTCGCTTTCGATGAGGATGTCCACATCGCCAATCGTCGGACGCCCGCGCCGCAGGCTGCCTGCCAGCGCGCCGCGCGTCACGCCGGGAAGCGCCAGCAAACGCTGCAAAATATTCTGCGCCAGCGGCAGGGCTACGCCAATCGGGGTGCGTCCCGTCGCCTGACGTGCCAGCGATTCCAGACCTTCGATGATTTTCTGCTCACTTTTCGCGCCCATGCCCGGCAGGTCACGCAGCTTGCCCGCGCGCGCCGCCGCTTCCAGTTCGGCAAGCGTGGTGATGTTCGACTGCTTCCAGAACATCTGCGCCTTTTTGGGGCCGACGCCGTTGACACGCAGAATATCGACAACGCCCGGCGGAACCTCGGCGGCAAGCTTGTCGTAGAACTTGAGCTTGCCCGTTTCCAGCATTTCGTTGATTTTTTCGGCTAAGGTGTCACCGATGTTGGGCAGTTCGGTGAGCGTGCCTTCAGCAGCGATGGCGTGCAGGTCGCGCGGAAGTTCGCGGATGGTTTCCGAGGCACGGCGGTAGGCGAGGACACGATGGATACTTTCGCCTTTGATTTGCAGCATATCAGAGACGGTTTCAAAAATGTCGGCGATTTCGCGATTGGTGAGGGTAGGCATAGATTGTTTACCACCAGAACTGTTCGGACAAAATCGTTGAACTCACCACAGAGCCAGAGATGCCTGAAAGAACTTTGCAAGCAATAGGGGGAATTGTAGCTTTGATTGAAGTGATGTGAAAGCATTAGCCAATCTGAGATGGCATTAAAACAGGAGCTATCAACACAGCGCTTCTATTTGCTTTTCAGACATCATGACCTGGTGGCTGTCCAAGTTGGCTAAATAGTAGCACATTTATTCTATTTCATCAATCACCGCCAGCCACCAGTTCGCCGGTCACAGGGTCAACGCCTGTGGTGATTGAACCATCGCGCAGCCCTTCAAGGATTTGATTGAGCCGATCTGTAACCTCCTGCGGCACAGCGGCATCATGCGATGGGGCGAAACCAATGCCGTAGTTGGCGACATCGAGGACATAGTTGGTACCACCGGGCCAGCTTATTTCGTCGCGGTTGACGACGATTTCCACCAGGTTATAAATGCCATTGTCGATGCGTTTTAAGGCGCTGGTAATGATACGATCTGCGCCTGCTGCTGCACCGCCTGCAAAGGTGGTGAAGTACTCATCCTGATCGACGCCGATCACATAGGCTCCCTGCGCGGCGGCAGCGGAAATCGCACTGGAACCTGACGGGCCACCTGCGCCAAAGATGACATCTGCGCCCTGCTCAATAAACTGTCTTGCGCTGTTCGCCCCACCCATGATTGAGGTAAAGGAATCAAGATAATCGCCGAGGATGGTGATGTCGGGGTTGATGTAACGCGCGCCCTGTTCAAAACCACTGCGATACCTGACGACAGGCGCTATATCCGGGCCGTAAACCCCAGCGACGGTATTGCTTTGAGTCATCAATGCCGCCATCGCCCCGGCCAGAAAACCCGCCTGATCTTCGCGGAACTGCAAGCCTACATAATTGACAAGCCCATTCTCTAGCGACTGATCGACACCGAGAAACAGAATGTCAGGATTTGCCTGTGCCGCAGCCAGCGTAACTTCGCTGATCGCAAAGCCTACCGCAATCACAATATCGGCATCGCGTTCCAGACAGAGATCAATGCCTGCGACGTAGGATGTGGTGTTGTTGGTCATGGTTTCTACATAACTTGCAGTAAGGTTAAAGTCCTCAGCAGCACGCTCCATCCCATCATTGGCGATGTCGTTAAAGGTGCCGTCGTGGATCAGACCACCATCGGTTACAAGGCAAATCGTCTGAATGCTGCTGGGTAAGGTAATACGCGGCGTGCTGGACAACGCGAGCGTCGGCGTTACGGTTGGCGTCGAAGTGGAATTTGCAGCGAGAAATACAGCGCCGCCACCGAACATAAACAGTAGGATAATCAGCGCCGCCGGAATCAGCAGGCGTGAACGGGTCGCAGGCATTTCGTTAACTTTGGCGCGTGATGTTTGTGTGGTAGCTGACGACAGTTCGGCTTCTTCGGCTGTCAGGGCGCGCTGAAGTTCCTGTGCGAATTCCTGGGCCGATGGATAACGCGATGCCGGGTCTTTGGCTAAGGCGCGCTGCATGACATGCCAGATGGCAGGCGGCATATCAGTACGATGCAGCAGGATTGAAGTGGGTTCTTCGTAAAGCTGTTTGTGCAGCAAGCGACGAATATCCGGCGCTTCAAAGGGTTTATGGCCGCTGAGCATTTCATAAAACACGACGGCAAGGGCGTACTGGTCGGCGGCGGTGGTGATGCTGTCCGCGCCCCACTGCTCCGGTGCCATATAGTCGGGCGTGCCGACGATTTGCCCCATCGAAGTGATTTCGGCGAGGTCATCCTGCGGCTTGGCGATGCCAAAATCAACGAGAAATCCAGTGCCATGCTCATCGAACATGATGTTGCTAGGCTTGATATCGCGGTGAATGATGCCTTTAGCGTGGGCGTAATCCAGCGCGCCTGCCAACTGCTGCATCAGGGCGGCGGCCTCTGCGGGGGCATAACGCTTGCCCTGCTTGAGCTGATCCGACAGCGAACCGCCGCTGAGCAAACGCATGGCGATATAACTGACTTTATGGTCGGGGTCAAACTCATGAGTTCCGAAATCATAGACGGGAACAATGTGGGGATGTTCAAGTTTGGCGACGATTTTGGCTTCGCGGATGAAGCGTTTGACCAGTTCAGTGTCAGTGTCGGTTTCCAGCGGCAGGATTTTGAAGGCAACTTCGCGCTCAAGTCCGTGCTGCCACGCGCGATAGACGACGCCCATGCCGCCCTGTCCCAGCGGCGTGCGCAAGGTGTATTGACCAATGGTTTGCCCCGTGAGATCGTTGACGTTCATAAGGCCAATCCTTATATCAGACGCTCATGGGGTTCGATTGTAACGCAGCTTTATACTTACGCTATGGATAGCTAGACCAACTCATACACAAAACCGCTGCCACCCGCATACAAGCAGCCATCAACGTTGACACACAAATTGTCAGCGTACACCAGAGGCTGCTTAACGTTCTCTGGTCTGGCATTGATGATGCTGAAAATCGGCGTATGCCCATGTACCATACGCCTGGCGTTGTAGAGGCGTAAAAACTGTTGAACATGCTCGATGTCCATTTGAACGAAGGCGCGATGCTCGCTGAAGGCGCTGAGCATTTGATCCCATGTTTGCGCGTCGCCATTGTGCAGCACACGGCGAAACGATTGATTCACTTCCTCGATGGAAAGGCCATAGTCCATGTAAAACGTCGCATCAGCGTGCAGGAAAAGCGTATCGCCGAAGGCTACCATCGCCGGCAGATTAAGGAGCCACTGTATATGGCGCTTGTTCAGCCGCTGCAAGTCGCTGGGGTTTCCACCGTTGATTTTCCAGTCCTCGACGAAGTTGCCGCCAGCACCGCCAGAAAACTGCTGCCCAAAACGATAAGCCGCCAGAATCATAAAATCATGATTACCCAGCACCGCTAACACGCGCCCGCCGCGCCGCTGTGCTTCATTTTGCAGGCGCATCACCAGGTCCAGGACAGCGATACCATCTGGTCCCCGGTCAAAGAAATCCCCGGCGAAGGCCAGAGTTGAATCACCGCCTGACCAGGAAAGGTTACTGTCAATCAGGTGATTGTTTTGCAGCAGCATAAGCAGCTTAGGGTAATGTCCGTGAACATCGCCGATGATAAAAGTACGCGCCATTAGTGCCTCTACTTGTAACCAATTAGGCAGAGTATAACCTTTCTGATGCTGAGATGGAAGCGGTTCCTATTTACATTCTCATTGGATTTTGTAGGAAATCATTTATAATCAAATTATCTAACGAAGATTCGATTAATCTTATTTGGAGATTTAAAGATGGCTGTTCAAAGTGTGGCAAGTGCGGGTGTGGGCTTCGAGCTTACGACGGAACAGAAGATGCTGCAAAAGCTGGCGCGTGATTTCACCGCCGAGGAAATTATTCCTGTTGCAGCAGAGTATGACGAGCACGCGAAGTTCCCGGAAGAAATCTTCCACAAAGCGCGTGAACTGGGCATCGTTAACATGAACATTCCGGCAGAATACGGCGGCGTTGGCGCGACGGCCTTTGAAGAATGTCTTGTGGCCGAAGAATTAGGGTATGGCTGCACAGGCATCGGCACGAGCATTACGACGAACGGCTTAGGTAGTTTGCCGATTATCCTGGCGGGCAATGACCAGCAGAAGCGCTACTGGCTGGGAGACCGTCTGGTTGACAAAGGGCAGTTTGTGTCCTACGGTGTGACCGAAGCGGCTGCTGGTTCAAACGTCGTCGGCATCCAGACGCGCGCAGAGAAAAAGAACGGACACTACGTAATCAACGGCTCAAAAACCTTCATCACCAACGCCAGCCATGCTAATTTCTTCACCGTGTTCGCCAAGACCGACCCCAGCGCGGGACATCGTGGGATGACCTGTTTCATTATAGACCGTGAGATGCCCGGTGTCAGTGTCGGCAAGAAGTTCGACAAACTGGGACAGCGCGCCTCCGACACAGCAGAAATCGTCTTCGAGAATGTCGAAGTGCCCGCCGAAAACATGGTCGGCAAAGAAGGGCAAGGCTTCTATCTGGCGATGGGCGTGTTTGATCACAGTCGTCCTGGAGTCGCGGCGGCGGCAGTCGGCTTACAGCGGCGGGCGCTCGAAGAATGCGTCAAGTATGCCAAGGAACGCGAAGCCTTTGGCGTGCCGATTTACCAGCATCAGGCGATTGGTCACAAAATCGCAGACATGGCCATCAACTATGAAGCGTCGCGTCTGCTGGTATGGCAGGCAGCGTGGCAGGTAGACATGAACATCGCCAATCCAAAAGTCCCGGCGTATGCCAAAGCGTTTGCCGCTGATATGGCGACCAAAGCGGCAGTCGATGCGGTGCAGGTCTTCGGCGGCTACGGCTTCATGAAGGAATATCCGGTTGAAAAGCTGCTGCGTGACGTAAAAATCTTCCAGATTTACGAAGGCACCAGCGAAATTCAGCGCAACATCATCGTGCGCGAACTGTTCAAGGGCTAAATCACGAACTGACCACAGGGGTATGGGCAGCCGTACCCCTGTCCCACTGCTAAACCGCCAGAAACAAACCCCATCATCACCGCAAATACCTCTGTCCAGCGCTTATCGTCGCCTGATGTCGGTGGTATAATGCCGCGCAAATTGCATGGCAATTTCAACTTTGGAGAGTTCATGGTCAAGTTTATGATCGTGTTCCGCAAGCCTTCCGGCGACAAGCTGGAGACTTTCGAGAATACCTATAACGACTTCCTCGCGCTGGTCGAACGGATGCCCCTGATTCAGCGGCGGCAGGTGAACAATGTGCTGGGCAGTCCGTTCGGTGAGTCCCCCTTCTATCGTGTCCTTGAAGTTTATTATGATGATTACGCCCGAATGCAGGAATCGCTGACTTCACCCGCCGGGCAAACCGCAGGCGGCGAACTGCGCCGTTTTGGTGCCAGCGCATTTGAGATGCTGTTTGCCGATGTATACGAAGAAAGCGGCGGCAGCACCCCTACCGGATAGTGATGAGTAATGAGTAACGAGCAATGAGTAAGATTCAGTGCTCGATATTGAAGCCATAACGACGAACTGAAAACAATTCACCAATAACCATTTAGGGACTGAACATGAAAGCACTTGTCGAACGTATTCGGGCCGAGGGTCAAAATCTCGGCGATGGTATTCTGAAGATTGACAGTATTCTCAACCACCAGATTTACCCTGACCTGATGCTGGAAATGGGTAAAGAGATGGCACGGCACTTTGCCGACCTGCATGTTGACCGCATCCTCACGGTGGAAATCTCCGGCATCGCTCCGGCACTGATGACCGGGTTGGCGATGGGCGTGCCAGTGGTCTACGCGCGCAAGGTGAAGCCTATCACGATGGCCGGGCCAGTGTTCCTCGAAACCGCGCCCAGCCACACCAAAGGCGTCGAAGTGAACCTGCTGGTGTCGGCGGAATTCCTGCACGCGGGTGAGAAAATCCTGATTGTCGATGACTTCCTGGCGACGGGCAAGACGCTGATGGCGCTGGCACGCATCGTCAAAAGCGCCAGAGCGGAACTGGTTGGCGTCGGCTCTGTAGTCGAAAAGTCGTTTGAAGGCGGGCGCGAACTGATGCGCAAGGCAGGCTACACCTTCCCGATTGTCTCGCTGGCGGTGATCGCCAACATGTACGATGACACCATCAACGTCATCAGCCCGGACGAAGCGGAACTCGACGCGCGCCGTTAATGCTTATCCGCTAACCATTGAAAGTTGAGTCAATGACTGATTTACGCAGTGGTGGTATTGCTATTCTTGATTTTGGGTCACAGTACACCCAGTTGATCGCGCGCCGCGTGCGTGAACTGGGCGTGTATGCCGAAGTGTTTGCCTTCGATGCGCCGCAGGAACGCGTGAACCAGCACGCGCCGCGCGGTTACATCCTTTCCGGCGGGCCAAACAGCATCTACGAAGAAGGCGCGCCGCAGATGCCGAAGTGGTTAATCGAAAAAGACCCCATTTTAGGTATTTGTTACGGGATGCAGGCCATCACCTTGGCTTTCGGTGGAGTCGTGGCATCGTCGCAGAAACGTGAATATGGGCAAGCCGTCATCACACAGACGGAGCACAGTCCCTTATTCGACAACCTGATGCCCGATTTACATGTGTGGATGTCGCACGGTGACCGCATCGAACGCCCGCCCAAGGGTTTTGTTCCGCTGGCGAAATCCGACAACTCGCCCTATGCGGCGATGGGTGACATCAAGCGCAAGCTCTATGGCGTGCAGTTCCATCCCGAAGTCGTGCATACGCCGCAGGGAATTGAGATTCTGCGCAACTTCGTCTTCAATATCTGCAAATGCGAGGAAAAATGGTCGGCGTCCTCGTTTATCGACGACGCGGTGAACGCCATCCGCGCGCAAGTCGGCGATGAGCGCGTGCTGCTGGCGCTGTCCGGCGGCGTCGATTCGTCGGTGGCGGCGGCGCTGCTGCATAAGGCGATTGGCGACAAGCTAACCTGCGTGTTCGTCAATACAGGCTTGCTGCGCAAAGGCGAACCCGAACAGGTCGCGCTGGTTTTCCGTGACCAACAGCATATCAACCTGATCGCCGTCGATGCTACCGAAACCTTTTTGTCTGAACTCAACAGCGTCACCGAGCCGGAACGTAAACGCAAGATTATCGGCAAGCTGTTCATCGACGTGTTTGCCGAGGAAGCGCGCAAGCTGGAAGGCGTGACCTTTCTGGCACAGGGCACGATTTACCCCGATGTGATTGAAAGCGCCGCCAGCAGCAAGGTGTCAAAGACCATCAAGAGCCACCACAACGTCGGCGGCTTGCCCGAAGATTTACACTTCAAGCTGGTCGAGCCGCTGCGTGATTTGTTCAAGGACGAGGTGCGGCGCGTCGGCACGGCGCTGGACTTGCCCGATGGCATCGTCTGGCGGCAGCCGTTTCCCGGCCCCGGTCTGGCGGTGCGCTGCCTCGGCGACCTGACGTGGGAACGCCTCGAAACCCTGCGCGAAGCCGACGCCATCTTTTTGGAAGAACTGGAAAAGGAAGGCTTGCTGCGCACCGGCACTTCGCAATCCTTCGCCGTTTTGCTGCCTGTCAAAAGCGTCGGCGTGATGGGCGACAACCGCACCTACGAGGAAGTGATCGCCCTGCGTGCCGTGACCACCGATGATTTTATGACGGCGGATTGGGCGCGTCGGCCCTATGAACTGCTGGCGCGCGTCAGCAGCCGCATCGTCAACGAGGTCAAAGGCGTCAACCGCGTGGTCTACGATGTGACCAGCAAACCGCCGGGGACGATTGAGTGGGAGTGAGGGGGTCATGCCCTTCCTACGCCGCATCTCGCAACTGAATTATCCCTACGCGCTCCTCGTCTTCTTTATCACCTTCGCGGCTTATGTACGCACGCTGATGCCCGGAACCGTCGGCGGCGACGCGGGCGAACTGCAATACGCGGGGCCGCTGCTGGCGCTGGTACACCCTACCGGACAGCCGCTGTATGTCACGCTCGGCTACCTCTGGTCACACATCGTCCCCTTTGGCAGCATGGCGTGGCGCATGAATCTGCTGTCGGCGTTTTCTGCGGCACTAGGCTGTGCGGCGCTGACATGGTTTTTCGCGCGGGCCTACGGCAATCGTTTCGTCGCCACCACCACCGGACTGACGTTAGGCTTCGGCGCGGCGCTGTGGGGACAGGCGGTGCTGGCCGACAAGTACGGCTTCAACGTCCTGCTGACCTCGCTGCTGGTGGGCTTGACGCTGTGGTGGGGACATGAACGGCATAGCAGCCTAACCCCTCGCCCCAGTTCTCTCCCCGCCAGCGGAGAGAGGGAGAAGATCGCACTCCCGCCCCACCACAATCGGCTTTTGTATGTGCTGTCGCTGACCTTTGGCATCTGTCTGCTGCATCACCGCAGCCTTGCCCTGTTCGCACTGATGATTGGCGTGATGGTCGTCTACTACGAGCGCGCCGAATTGTGGCGCAGCTGGCGGCGCACATTAATCTGCGCGGCGTTGGTGCTGCTGCCTGCGCTGGTCGTTTATCCGCTGTTTCTGCCGCTGGTGCGCGCGCGGGAGATGTCACCGCTGCTGTGGCAGCCCACGACGGCATCCGACTGGCTGGACTGGCTGTTGGAACGCCACGTCCTGACCAACGAAGCGCTGGTGTTCGACAACCTGAGCAACATCGCCAGCCAACTGCAAATCTACCTGCAAACGGTGACGAACGACTACACGCTCGCCGTTGTGCCCATCGCGCTGATTGGATTTGTCGCGCTGCTGCGCCGCGAGTTTGTCAACGGCTTGTTCCTGCTAGTGAGCTATCTGCTGCAAGCCTTCCTCTCCGCCAACTGGCGCGGCAATGACCGCCAGTTTACCTACTATCTACCGTCGTTCGTCGTGCTGATTTATGCGTATGGCTACGGACTGTACGCGCTGTGGAATTTTGCCAACCGCCCAGTGACGATGATGGGGATGACACGGGGCGATGAAAATACGGATTTAACCGCAAAGGCGCAAAGGGCGCAAAGAGGGATTTCCAGAGCAGCAGCCGCGCTGCGTACAACGAAGTTCGCCAGGATAAGATGGGGAACGGAGATCGTTGTATACGTTCTAGCAGTTGGTATCGTCATCATTCAATTCGCCAGCACCTATCCCCAACGCCGCGCCGATGCTACTTATGGCGAGCCGCTGGACTTGTGGCGCGAAACGCTGAAAACGGGCGATCAGGGCGCGCGCCTGACGGCAGGGATGAGCGACGTGCCGGAAAACGCGGTCATCGCCGCCGACTGGGAGCAGATCACGATGCTGTGGTATGAGCAGCGCGTCGAAGGCCTGCGCCCCGATGTGACGCTGGTCTATCCCATTGAGCGCTATAGTGAGTTTGCAGATCGTCCGCTGTGCCTGTCACGCATCCTGCCTGTAGACCCACAGTGGCATCTGACCAACGTCGGCGCGCTGGTCTGCCTGAACAGCGAACCTGTGATGACTGTTCCGTCCAATATCACCCCACTGGATGCCACGCTCTATACACCTGACGGCGACGAGCAGTTAACCCTCAGCGGCTACAGGTTGGACAGCGCTGTGATGGAAGCTGGCACGCATGTCCCGCTGCTGCTGACGTGGCGCGCCGCGCAGCGTATGGACGCCGACTACTCCATCTCACTGCGCATTCTGGATGAAACCTGGCAGCAGGTACTTCCCTCAGCCGATATTGCCGCGCCTGTCATGGGCATGTACCCAACTTCGCGCTGGACAGCAGGCGAAGTCGTGCAGGATTATCACGAACTGGACATCCCGCCGGAACTGCCCGCAGGCCGCTACCTGTGGACGCTGGTCATCTACCGCCAGCAGTTGGATGGGACATTTGTGCAGTTGCAGGATGCGCAGGGTAATGTCAATATTCTAGGTGGAACATTCGAGGTTACAGCGTACAGCGGTTAACAAAGGCAAACTTCACCGTGCAAAAGATTTCCCGACTTTTGACTCATTATCTTTCACTCATTGCTCGCTGCTCATTGCTCATTGCTGCCATCGCGGCGTGCAGCACACCGCCCTCCCCAACGCCGACGCTGGTGCCATCGCTCACGCCTTCGCCCATTCCCACGCTCCAGCCCAGCCCATCCGACGAACCGACATTCATACAGAACATCATCATCGTCACCGCGACGCCCGATCCGCTGCTGACGCCGACGGAAACGCCGCTGGTGGTGCAAATCGAACCGCTGACCGCTGATGGCATCGCGCCGCCGTTTGCGATTTCGCTGCCGCCCGATTGGGAAGCCTATTACACCAACTACATCCTGCGCGATGTCGGCGGCCTGCTGGCGCTGCCGCTGACCGTGTATCGCGGCCCGGTCACAGGCGGGACGGGTTACATCGCGGTGTTGTGGGCGTTCCCCAATCTCTCCGGCGCCAATCCCTTGCAGCCGGACGCCAGTCAGGTAGACCTGTTCGCCGATGGTTCCCGTCTGCTGCGTTTGGCCGTATTGGAGCAGGGCTGCAACATCGGGACGGACTTACAGCGTCAGTACACGGTTGGCGGGCAAACCGCTGTTGGTACGCAGTTTTCGGCTGTCACCTGCCCCGAAACGGCTGATACACGCGGCTGGTTCGCAGGTCTACAGGTCAACGACCTGAGTTTCCTGTTCTACGTTTACACCGACCCGATTACCGCCATCGACCCCTCTCGTGCGGGGCTGCAAGCAGTACTCGACAGTGTACGCTTCATCTCCGCCGCCGAGATGCAGGCCACCGCCCTGAGCATCCCCACCGCGCAGGCCACACAGTTGGTTCCGACAGCTACGCCGTAGCCTACGTTCCCCCAACGCTGTCTGGAAGGCCGAGAAGCGAATGTGTATACTGGGCGTTCTGTTAGACGAACGCCCTTTTTTGTCGTGAGGATTTTCTACCGTGCGACGTATCCTGCTCATGTTTTCTGTTCCGCTGCTGCTGCTGAGCCTTCTACTGACGTTTGTCCCGTCACAGGCGCAGGAAGCCACACCTATTCCCGCTGAGACGCCTGCTGCTGCGGCAACGCTCATCCCGCGTCCTGCGCCCTCAAACTCGGTCACCGTAGACGGTGCCACGCTGGAAGTCCTGTTTGCCAGCATCGCCGAAGGGCAGATTGGGCTGGTGCATGTGTTTGGCGAAGGCATCACTGGCGCAAGAGCAAATTTCATCGACAAGCTCACCGAATTCTTCCCGGTGGAAGGGGATGGTTTTTTCGGCTTGCTCTCGGTCAACCTCGATCAGACGCCCGGCACCTACCCGCTGCAAGTTTTCGCCGACTATGGGCCGGACACCCATGTAACCCTGACGGCTGACGTTCAGGTCACGCAGGGGCAGTTTATCCGTCAGGATGTAACCGTCAGCGGTGACCGCGCTTACCTCGTCGATCCCCAGGTGGAACGCAACGAGTTCGCCCGCTTGGAAGCACTTTACAGCAACTTCACGCTGACTCGCTACTGGCACGGCGGCGGCTTTCAGTATCCGATTCCCTCCGTCCTGACTTCCCCCTTTGGCGCTTATCGCGTGTTCAACGGAACCGTCACCACGCGCCACACCGGATGGGATTTTCGAGCAGCCGTCGGCACGCCCGTGATGGCGATGGCCCCCGGCGTCGTTGTTTTCGCCGGACTGCTGGACATTCGTGGAAACTATGTCTTTATCGATCACGGCTACGGCGTCTATTCGGGCTACGCTCACTTCTCACAGATTCATGTCACGCGCGGGCAGGAAGTTGCCGAGGGGCAGATTATCGGCGTCAGCGGCGACACCGGACGCAGCAGCGGCGCGCATCTTCACTGGGAAATGGTCGTCAACGGCGAATGGATTGATACGGTGCAGTTTATGGAAACGTGGCTGCCATAACCCATTTGTATGTCGCACACGAAAAAAGCTGAGGCTACCCACCACTAAGTCGGACAACCTCAGCTTTTTTGATGGTCTCGGCTTTGCGGCTCAGAGTTTCGGGTCAGGGTCTTCGGTGTTCGCGCCGCCTTCTTGCAGCAGCATCCTGTGCATCACCGACGATGCATGACGGAACACCACCGCTTCCTGATAGGAAGGGTCGTTAAACCACGCTTCAGCATCTTCTTTGCTGGGAAATTCCAGGATCACCATTCGATCCTTATACTCCTCGCCCTCTAAGCTAGTGACGGGTTCACCGCGCGTCAGGAACTTTCCTCCGTATTTCTTGACCGTCGGCGGAGTTCTGTCCGTGTACTTGCGATAGGTTTCAGGGTCTTTCACTGCCATCATGACTATGACATACGCTGACATGGGGTCTCCTTTAATCGCTGCTGACACTATTATGCCCTGTCTGCTTTATCCCCGCAGCGCGTAACGCCGCACACGCTCAGGCAGCAGGGGACTCAACCATCCTAACTCATCAGGCGATAGGGGACGCAGTACCAACAGCACAGCCACATAGACCACGCTGCCGATGACTAAGGCTAAGAATGACTGGATATTCCAGCCAAGCGCCAGCACCACACTCATCGCCGCCGTGGCCAGCGCCGGACGCCACAGCATATCCAGCCAGTTCAGTCGTCCGACAGCGCTTTGCAGCAGCATAACAAAAGGAATCAGCAGCACAAGTTCAGACAGGATGGTGGTGAAGGCCGCCGCCTGATAACCATAAGGCGGTATCAGGATCAGGTTGCTGATGATGTTGAAGGACACCGCGATGACAAACGCTGTGGTGATGCGCCGCTGCAAATCCAGTGCGATCAGCACATACTGCGTCAGGCTGTTCATCCAGCCGATGGGAATGCTCCAGATCATGATTTGCAGCGCAATCGCCCCGCCGGGAAGATATTCCGCGCCGCCCAGCAGTGTGGTCAGCGGCACGGCCATAAACGTGAAGAAGGCGGCAAACGGAAACGAGAGCAGCGCCAGCAGTTTAATCGCCAGCGTGTAGGTACGCTTGAGGACGGCTTTGTCGTCATGCGCCTGTCGCGACATCAGCGGCAGCAGCGCCTGCGTGAAAAACGCCGGAATGACGTTGATCGCTTGCAGCCATTTGTAAGCTGTGCTGTACTGTCCAACAACCACATCACCCCACGTCGGCTGCAAAATCACCACATCAATCTGGAAGAAGATGGTTGCCAGAAAATGATTGAGCATCAACGGGAAGCTCTCGCGTGCCATGCCGCGCACAAGACTGAAGTTGAAACTCTGTAGGGGTTTGGCGTGCCAAACCCGTGCTGGCGTCACGTTTCAACAACCCGCGCGCGTTATACAGCAGAATGACCAGCGTAATCACGTTGGTGACAATGCTGACTCCCGCCAACCCCACAAAGCCCCAGCCCAGCATCAGTGCCACTAAACCAAACAGCGCCTTGTTGATGGTGGTGATCGTCTGCACGGCGGCAGGATATTCGGCCTTCTCGAAGGCATAATACAGCGCGGTTAGACCGGTACTGAGGCTGCTTGGCAGCAAGCCGATGTAGAGAAAGGCGATGGCGATGAGCGCGCTGCTCCCCAGCGGCACAGCATCCGGCAGGTTCTGGCGTACAGCAAAGAACAGCACGACCAGCGGGACACCGACAACGATCAGGATGAAGCGCAAAGCCGTCGTGTTGAAGAAGAAGAAGCCCGCACGCGCACGGTCTCGCGAGACTTCGCGCATCAGAAACAGGTTCAGCCCGAAATTGGTAAAAATGTCGAACCACATGAAAATGACCACGACGTAGTAGTACAAGCCTGCTTCGTCCGGCCCCAGAATGCGCAGCATGATAATCGCAAAGGCGAAGTCGATGCCGCGATTGAACAGGTTCAGCAGAATCGGGGCGATGCTGTTGCGCGCCACGCGAGAAATGCTGCTGCCTTCGCCGTCCTGCTGCGGCGACAGGTACAGACGCCACAGATACACGCCGCCGATGAACAGCAGCAGCGCGGCGCTCATGCCGGACGCAAACGCGCCCACCTGAAAGCTCGTCGGGCTGTAGACGAGGCGTACCGTCCAGTTACCCGCGTCCGGCAGGTACACGCCCTGAAAATTCGCCTGCACAAGCTGTACGTCCAGCGGCTGTTCATCCTGCTCGCTGCCGCCCTGAGGCCGGATGAAAGCGCGCCAGCCGGGGAAATACGATTGGCTGACAACCAGCCACGACGCCGCGTTTGTGCTCACGTCGATGAACTGTTCACGCCCGGAATCGTGCGTCATGGTGGCGGCGGTGTACTCGGCAGGTGGAAAGAGGGCAGCAGGATTGAAGGTGTCAGCCGCTACCACATAGGCACGCGGCATGGCACCCGGATTTTCCCAGATGCGTACTGCCGCATCCTCATACACGATATTCCAGCCGGGAATATCGGTACTCAGATTTGAGAGAACGTAGCGCACGTTGAGCAAATCCAGCAGCGGGGACTCCAACGACTCGATACGATCCACATAAATTGGCGCAATGCGATTAAACTCCAACTGCACCTGTGGCATGATCTGCTGCATGTAATCGACATACTGGCGTGGAATGATGCTTTCGTAACCGCGAATGTCATCCAAACCGTAACGCAGCCCGACATTGGCATTCATCACCCGAAGTTGATTGGGATCATCGAGACTGGTATATCTCCAGCCAACGGCATTGGTTTGCAACCAGCTTACGGCGGGTGGAGTGAAATTGAGCCAGCCAGGGTCGGATGATGGATTGAAGCCCCACGAAGCAATCATCAGGTCAGCGGCGATCAAGGCAATGGTGAAAACACTAATACCTCTAACCGCCAAGACGCCAAGAACGCCAAGGTTAGAAAAAACAAGAAACACAACCCCTGACAACAGGGTCATGACGCCGAAAATGAGCACGTTGCCGAACTCATAACTGTAAAACATGCGCGCATCGCTGAAGGCATCAGGAGCTTTTGCCAGCGCTCGGAAAAGCTGGTCGATGATGGGTTCGAGCTGGGGATACAGCAGCCGAGAAAGCAGTAAACCGCCGAGAATGAACACGCCCAACGCCGACAGGATGAAACCGAACCAACGAGAAAGGCGATTGGGGGTGGCGGAGGGCGTAACATACTGCGCCCGTACAGTGAGGGCGTGGGCGCCGAAGCCTGCCAGCGCTGCCACGCACAAGGTCACGGCGAAAATCCAGCGAAAGGGCGAATGAAGCTGGTTGATACCGGGGAAAACATAATACAGCAGGGCGTAGGTTGGCAAGCCGAACATGAAGGTTAAGCCCAGCAGCGCCAGCAGCGCGAAAATCAGGCGATAAGGTGGCGTAGGGCCATTTGACTCAGTGGATGTACGGCGGGAGTGCCAACTGTCGATGAGCGCGTAAAACGCCAGCGCCAGCGGAAGGATGCCGAGATACAGCGCGGCTTCAACGTAGTTTTTCATGCCCCATTCGGTATGGACGATGCGTGCGCCGCTGGCATTGCTGACGACGGTATCCAGCAGCGAGACCGTTTGTCCGCTGAAAACATCAAAGTAACTGTGATGGGCAGGGCTGCCGTAGAAATTGGGCAGCACAAATTGCAGCACATCACGCAGCGGATGTCCCCAGTTGAGCACGTCGCTGAAGCTGGCGCTGTCGGAACGGAAGTTGACGCGCACAAGTTCAAACAGCGGCACAAACTGCACCGCGCCCAGACCCAAACCTAAGGCGACCATTACACAGAGCCAGAGGCCGCGCGCGAGGATGAACCTAACCCCTCCCGCCAGTGGTGAGGGGGAAGAAGATGCACGGGTGCGCTGCCACAGTTCCCAGAGCAGGCGTGCGGCAGCATAGTAGGCGGTGATGATGAGCGTGTAGTAGGTGATTTCGACGTGTCCGGCAAGCACGTTGCAGCCCAAGGCCAGCGCGCCGATGATGACCCACACGGCTGACGTGGGACGCTGCCTGAGGGCAGGCTGCTGGCGGATGACGTACTCCGTCATGAGCAGCACCAGCGGCAGCCACGCAGCAGAGGCAATAATCATGGGGAATACGGCGCTGATGACGAAGAATCCACTGAGTTGATAGGTTACGCCTGCGACCAGCGCACCGAAGCGTCCGAGATGCAAGCCGCGCATGAAGGCATACATGAAGGCACCAGCCAGCCACAACTGGACAACAGTGAACCAGCCATAAGCGGCGGCTAAATCCAGCGTGTAGTACAGGATATTGAAGGGATAGAGAGTCGAGGGCTGTCCGGCGGCGAAAAAGGGAATGCCTGCAAACTGATGGGGATTCCACAGCGGGAATTCGCCCTGCGCGAAGCTGTCACGGATAAAGGATTTCCACTGGAGATTTTCCAGCACAAGGTCATCCAGCAGGTGATTCTGAGGAATGGCTGGCGCGCCGACCTGGTCACGATAGGCGGCGTAGGGTTCGGTCTGGTAAAGGTTTTCAGCAGGCAGCAGCGTGCGTCCACCGAGCGTTTGCTGCCAGAACAACAGCAGCGGCAGGGCAAACAGCAGCACGAGACTCAGCACATCAGGTAAACGGCGACGCAGCATAGGCAAATATTCCGACAGCTAACACATCGCCGTTACTATACACGGTCTTTTATCTCAGAGACTAGGGCTTTCTTCCACCAGCATGGCGCGCAGGGTGTTCACATGTTCGTCGCTGACACCGCAGGAGCGTAGATAATTGGGAATGTCGCCGTAACGTTCACGCAGGTAATCCAGCGTGACGCGCATGGTCTGCGGCGAAGAAGCGAACAGCAAATCAAAGCGTGAGGTGTCTTCTCCAAGTGCGCTGGCATAGGCGCGGACCTTTTCGATGCGCTCGGCAAGATATTCCCCCGTCAGCGCGTAGTCCTCGATAATCGCATCTTCGGGCGTGCCAGCTAAACCCAACAGCATGGCCGCGATTAAACCAGTGCGATCCTTGCCTGCGTAACAGTGGAACACGGTGGTTGGTGCGTTGTGTTTGGCGATAGTGCTGAAGATTTCGCCAACATGCGGCTTACACTCCTCCAGCATGAAGGTGTACATCTCATGGTTGTCGGTCATTGCGTCGCGCAGCGCCCGAAAACGCGGGCTGAGGTCAATCTCGTCGGGCAGGAAGGGGATGTTGAGATAGGTCACATGCGGCGAGTTTTCAATCTGATTGGGATTCATTTTGAGTTCGTGCGGCGCGCGCAAATCAATCACCAACCTGACACCATAATCCACCAACGCCTGCTGCGTGGCCTCTGACCAGGGCTGGAAATGATCGGCACGCACAAAGGCACGCCAACGGGTTTGTTTGCCATCGGCAGTGGGGCAGCCGCCCAAATCACGGACATTTTCAATACTTTCAAGACGAAGATGACGCTTCATAGGTTGAGAATCCAATTTCCAACGGAATATCGTTACTATACATGTTCGATTGTTAAGATGGCTAGGGTATTTCTTTAAAGGAGCACACCCCGCAGCAGGGATAAGTGCTCGTCGCTGACGCCACAAGTACGCAGGTAATCGGGAACGCTGTGGTAATGTTCGCGCAGATGCGCCAGCGTCGAGAGCATGGTTTGCGGCGCGTAAGTGTGCAACTGATCGAAGCGCGCCATGTCTGCACCTGTGGCGGCGGCTTTGGCCCGGCGCTTGATGAAATAGTCGTTGAGATATTCGCGAGACAAGCTGTAATCCTGAGCGATTAAATCCTCGGAGACCCCGGCAAGGCTGAGCAGCAGCGCGGCAACGATGCCCGTGCGGTCTTTGCCTGCAACGCAGTGAAACAGCGTCGTAGCTGTATGCTGGCTGGCGATGGTCGTAAAGATATTGCCAATCTGCGGCTGGCATTCATCGAGCATGAAGCGATACATCTCATAGTGATCAAGCATGTTATGCACAAGCAGGCGAAAGCGACGGCTGAGATGGATTTCGTCGGTGAGCAGCGGAGTGTTGACATAGACCACATGCGATGATGTGGCGAACTCGCTGGGCATCTCCTGGATTTCATGGGGATCACGCAGGTCAAGCACTAACCGAACGCCGTAATCAACCAGCGCTTGCTGGGTGGTATCTGTCCAGACCTGAAAGTGATCGGCACGCACAAACGTCTGCCAGCGCGTCTGCTGTCCGGCGGCAGTAGGGCATCCACCCAGATCACGGATATTGTCGATGTTGTCAATGAAGAGACGACGCTGCATATAAGTACCTCTAGCCATAACGGAACGCCATTTTAACAACGATGATTTGCAGTTATAAGGGTTTGCTGTAAACTTGCAACAGGCAAGGGTGATGAGGAATGCGGTGCAATGGCAGACGCAGGAATCGGTACAGTTAATCTCAAGGTATTGGTTTACGATCCCGACTATTATGCACTCCAGGCGATCAACAGTTATCTGGCGTGGGATCGGCGCACGCGCGTCAAAGCCATGTGCGAAACGGTCAAGGAGATGTGGAATTATCTTGATCGTACACCAACGGCTGAGCATCCTGATGTCGCTGTGATTGACGCCGATCATTTTGGCAGGTCACAGGTGCTGACAGAAGTGATTCAGCGCCTGCATGAGATCGTCAAAGACATTCGCGTCATCTGCCTGTCCCATGCTGGCGACCCCGCGCTGATCGAAGCCGCCGCTTCCGCTGGAGCGCGGGCGTTTCTGCTCAAACACGAAGTGCGGCTGCGCATTGCATGGGCGCTGGTGTACTCGCTGGAGCAGCCTTTTGTGATTACGCAGGGTGTCCACCGTGCGGCGGCGCACCTGTTCAACAGCCGTGTCTTTCATGCGGTGCTGCTGCCGGAACAACGCGAATATCCTGAGATGACGGAGCGCATCCAACAAGCACTGCGGTTGTGCGTGGTCGAGGGGATGCCTGCCCATCTGGCAGCAGATGAAATGGGTATCAGCCTGCATACCATTCGCGGCTACATCAAGGAAGGGTATCGTATCCTCGAAGCCTACGATGAGACGGATTATCCGGTAGACATGACGCCACAGGAACGGGCCTTCATGCGTTTTACCGCGCTGGAAGACGAGAATACTCCTCCCAATAAACACGATTACAGGTGAGCAATCGGTGTTGTCATCAGGCGGCAAGACAGGCTAACATCGTCCCTCATCAGGAGGATGAATGACATGACCGAAGCCGAACGCCTTGCCGACCAATTGACTCGTTACTTTCTAAAAAACACGGGAATTTTCTTGCCGTTTGTTGACGCTACCGATGGCTTGACAGCAGTGCAGGCGCTGTGCGTGCCACAGGAAAAATTCAACAGCGTGTGGGGTGTGGTCAATCATGTGTGCTACTGGATTGAAGCAGCGCTGCTGGTGATTCAGGATGAAAACAAACAGCCCGAAACCGCCGGACGTGATACTGGCGGCTGGCATGTGCCTGACAGCGCGGACGATGCTGCATGGCAAGCCCTACGCGCGCAAACGATTGACCTGAATAACCAACTTGCCAGTGCCATAAGTCAACTGAATGATGAGCAACTGCACACTGTGAAGCCAGCGTGGAAATCCACACCCTACCAGATTGGGCAGTCCATCATCAGCCACAACAGTTATCATATCTGTGAGGTCATCACACTGCGGCACATGCAGGGCTTGTGGGTGAAGTCCTGATATTTTCCATCGTTATCAGAGGTGACCAGACCATTGCTGTACATGGTTTTGTCGTGCGTGGATTTCAGGATAAGATAAACGGCACGATAAAGGAGCACGTTCGTCATCATGACTACAGCTTATGTCACTCACGCACGCTATCCCGAACATGACCTGCCGCAGCACCCGGAACACGCCGGACGTATCCGCGCCGTATGGCAACGCATGGAGCAGGCTGGGGTACTACCACATTTGCTGCCCATCACGCCCAACGAAGTGAGTGTCGATTTGCTGCGCGCAGTACACGCGCAGAAGTATCTTGACGCGCTGGCGGAAATCCATACTATGCGGCTGAAGCAGACCGCGCACCTGGACCCTGACACGTATTTCAGTCCGAACAGCTATGAGATCGCCCGCCTATCGGCTGGGGGTGTAGTGAATGCCATTGAAGCGGTGCTAACAGGTAAAGCTGATAATGCGCTGGCGGCGGTGCGCCCACCAGGGCATCATGCTATGCCCGAATACGCGATGGGTTTCTGTATCTTCGGGAATATTGCGGTGGGAGCACGCTACGCACAGCAGATACATCATGTGGGGCGTGTGATGATTGTGGATTATGATGTGCATCATGGAAACGGCACGCAGGCCATGTTCTATGATGATCCCAGTGTGCTGTTTATCTCGACCCATCAGTATCCATTTTATCCGGGTACAGGTAATTTAACGGAAACGGGTGAAGGGGCTGGTAAAGGTTACACCATCAACGTGCCACTGCACGGCGGACACAGCGATTACGGCTATGCGCAGATTTTTGAAAAGGTTGTGTGGAAAGCAGCAGCACGCTTTCGCCCGGAACTGATACTGGTTTCAGCGGGATTTGACGCGCACTTTGCCGACCCGCTGGCACAGATGCGATTGAGCTTGAAAGGTTATGCACATCTGACACGCGAACTGATCGCGATGGCCAAGCAGTTCTGTGACGGTAAAATCGTCTTCGTGATGGAAGGTGGTTATAACCTGCAAGTACTGGCAAACGGCGTACTGAACATCGCCTATGCGCTGCTGGGTAACGCAGATGTCAGCGATCCGCTGGGCATAGACCGAGATCACGAGCGTGAGTCGGACATCATGCCGCTGATTGCATCTATCACAAAATTACACAACTTAGACGAAGTTTAGATTCCTTCCGGTGATTCGGGGGCGGATTTTGAACGGCGGTGTTTGGCGCTGCGTATTTCCACCCGCTGCATCAATACCAGAATGAACCATATTAACAGCACAGCGACCAGTGCCAGAAACCAGGCGCCCGCGCCAACCGCCATGCCGACGGCGGCGGTGGCCCAGATGCTGGCGGCTGTGGTTAAGTTCTTAACGCCATTGTCATCCTTGATGATGGTTCCCGCGCCCAGAAAGCCAATACCCACGACAATGTTGGCCGCAACACGGGTTGTACTGTCTTCGGGAAAGGCATAGATCGACAACACGGTGAACAGGCATGAACCCAGGCCGACGAGCATATGGGTGCGCACCCCTGCGGGATGCTTGCCGCGTTCGCGGTCAATGCCGATGAGCATGGAAAACAATGTGGCGAGGACAAGTTGAAGGGCGACGGTAGCTTGAGTTTCAAGTGGCATAAAGTTTAATAAAATGTTAAATCCTTAACATTATTATAAAACAAAATCCGTCAATTCCATGTAATAAATTTCAGCCTGGTGAGTTATATACCTCCGCATTTTGACCAAATTAGGACTTAGGCAGTTGACGGGCGAACACGCAGGTTCGCCCCTACGACGATAGGGAAATTTGAACTCAACTGCGTAACTTCTACAAATAAAAAGACCTCTATCGAGTGATAGAGGTCTGGTGAAGGTGAGCTTATTTACTTTCCTGAATACCCTTGCGCAGCGTTTCGACCTGCGTGCGGTGGGCGTTGAAGGTCTTCTGCTGGTTGGCGTACCGTTCGGCCAGCACATCGAAGGCGGCTGAAGATGGGCGTAAGCACCTGATTGCCGTACTGCGTCAGGCGGTTGCGCTCCTTCTGGATGAGGTCATCCAGGCCGGTGTGATACTTGGCAACTAGTTGATCCACGCGCTGGTTAAAATCGCGCTTGGTATCGGCAGACAGACGGCGCAGATAACGGATGGCCAGCACGCCGCTAGGTACAGCGATAGCAGCACCCAGAATCAAGCCAGGCAACGCAAAGGGCAGCGCTCCGTGACCAATTACTGGCCCTGCCGTGCCAACAGTGGCAATTAGTGTTACAACAAATCCACCAAAGGCTGCAAGTGAAGTCATCATGAAGCCGTTCATGTTGGCGTTAAAGATGTCCTGAATTTCGCCGACGACCTTGCCGCTGGAATATGAGCGCAGTTCGCCTTCGGCCAGGCGAATGGCTTCCTGAAGGCTTTCACGCTGTTCGGCATAGACGCCAGCATCCAAGCCGCCGACTTCCTGTTCCATCAAGTCTTTCAACTGGTTCAGGCGGTCAATCACACCGCGCCAGTAAATACGGCTGTGGTCAATGACGGTGTTGACGTAATTCTCCGTGCCCTCGTTGACATCACGCAGCGCACGCCCGATGACGACGTTCTGGAATTCCTGCTGCAAGGTTTCCTTGTTCAGTGTGCGCCCGATACGCTTGATCGACAACTGCTCGTCAATGAAGGTCATACCACGCTGGCGAATGCCATCGAATACCTTGTCAATATTGTCACGCGCTGCGCAGTTGGTCACTTAGACCCTGTGCCTGCTGCTGTAGTTCCTTCTGGACATCATGGACTTTGCTGGTATCGGCGCTCACCAAATCAGCGCGGCCTTTGACCAGATCATAATGCTTGCTGATGATGCGCTCTGCTGTGTCCAGTTGCGTCAGCAGTTTCTGCTTGGCAGGTGACGTTTCGCTGAAGACGCCGCGCAGATAGAGCACGCACCGCGTCAATCCCACCTGTGCCCGCCGGGACAACGACTGCCGCGCCGTTTTCTGTCGCGCCACCACTGACGGGAGACTGGCGGCGGGCGTTCGCGCTTCCTTGGCGGATACCATGAAAATCAACGGCTGAATGCCCAAAAGCTCGGAAGTCTGATTTTCGACAAAGCGGCGGACTTCCTGCTGTTCATTGGGCTTGAGCAGATCAATCTGGTTAACGACGAGGATGATTTTCTTGCCGTAGTTTTTAGCAAGCTCAAGGTAGAGCCGTTCGGTTTCAGCAAAGGCACGCTTGGCGGAAATCACAAAAATCACCAGGTCGCTGCGATGCAGGAAGGCTTTGGCTGTTTGCTCGTGCTTCTGGAACACAGAACCGGTCCCCGGTGTATCGACAATCGCGACACCCACCGCGCCCGTGTTGGGATGCGACCATTCACGAATGCCGCTTTCCTTAAGCTGCGGCTGGCGCGAGGGGATTTCACTGTAGCGGATGAGTTCAATTGCCTCAGTCGTCGGCGTGATCCCGACAGGCAGCAGGTCATCCCCCAGCAGAGCGTTGATGAACGAAGATTTCCCCGCGTTAAACTCCCCGATGACGACCACCATAAAAAAGGCGTCGCGCAAATCCTGCCCGATTTCAACCAGACGACGGCGATCTTCCTGAGCCTCAGTGCCCGTGTCTGCCAGCGTTGCCGCCATCTCATTCATCAGGCGAATTTCCGATTCGCGCAGTGCAGTCAGGGGGCCGTCCAAGACATTCACTTGTGTGTTTATCATTGTCACCTCCGGGTGGTTATAGCCCCAGAATATTCTTCTTGCCCATCGTCGTCAACGCGGACTCGATGGAGACCATTTCGCGTTCAGCGCTTTGCAGCTTGTTCAACTGCTCGGTTTGGATATTCACCTGTGCTTCAATGAGGCGCGTCAGCGGAGCAACGGCATCGCGGCGAAGCTGCATCCCATATGACACCTGCTTGCCAGCGGCCTTATTCAGTGCGTCGATATAGCGCTTCTGCAATGTTTCCAGGCGTGCCGCGCGCTGATTGGCAAGCATACGGCCACGCAGCGGCATAATCGCCAGCCCCAACAGTGCCAGACCTAACAAAACCACCAGCGCGATGATGGGCGTGGAAGCCTGATTGGTTTGGGCGGCCAGCGCGCCCCACAGGGAAATGAGGGCAATGAGCAGAATCAGCATGAACAGTTCATAAGCACCGAGGAACAGCAGCGCGTTACGCCAGCCGTCTTCCAGTTTTTTGGTTTCCAGCTTGCGTGCCTCATCCTTGATTTCTTCCAGCTCATTGCGCACCTGCTGGAGTGAACCGCGCTCATATTGCAGCGGCGCGCGCACATTGCCGATCACCTTGCTGCGAATGGCTTCAGGAAGTCCATCAATTTCCTTCTGCGCGTATTTCACCAGCGAGTCGATGTCCTGAACGTCGCGTCCTTCGAGGCGCGGCCCCAGCTTATCGGTGATGGTGGCGGCTTCCTCGATTGGCTCTAGAGCCTTGTGCCGCGCAAACACTTCGTCAAGATCTGTTTTGCCGCGCATACGGCGCATAATACCTGCGACACCGATGAGTTCCAGCACACCACGCCCCACAGAACCCGGCGCGCGTCCGAGGCTGAAGATTTCGCGAATAGCTTCCGTGCCGCGCTGTGCGGCCTCGGCGAATTTTTCTTTCACCTCATCATTGGTTTCACTGACGGTTTTTTCCTGTTCGCGCTGGCAGGCGGCAAGCTGCTGCTGAATGTTTTCCCCGATGCGGCGGTATTCATCCAGCGCGGCCTGATTGGCACGCACAGAAGTCAGCGCGGCCTGATGCACGTTCTGCGTAATTTGCAGGGGCGTTTGCAGCTTGGTACGCATCCGGTCAACGTCGCCGAGCTGCTGGTCGATGTACTGCTCAAAATGTCCCAGCCCACTGGCCTGCCATTTTTCAGCATCGACGGTACCATTCTGCTGCGCTTCCAGGCCCTGGCGCGCCGAAAGCATCCAGATTTCCGGCTTAAAACCCAGACGGCTTTTGCTCTGCTCAATGACATATTCCTGCACGGTGTTGGCCTCTTCCGGCGTCAGCAAGTCAACCTGGTTGATGACGATGATGACCTTCTTGCCGAACTCCTTGAGCGTTTGCAAATACTCAAGGTTGCTGGCGGTCATGGCCTGTGTGGCCATCATCACCAGAATAACTACGTCGCTGCGGTGCAGGAAGTTGCGTGTGGTCGTTTCGTGGCGCTGCATCACGGACTGCAAACCGGGCGTGTCTACGAAACTGACTTTTTTCAACAAATTGGAGGGATAAAATACGGTGTCAACCTCACCGCCGGAGTTCATGCGCTGTGGTTCTTCGCCATAGCGCAGGATGGCGATGCGATCTGTGGTGGGAATAGGGCCGACAGGCAGGAGTTCATCCTTGCCCAGCAGGGCGTTGATGATGCTCGACTTGCCTGAACTAAAAGGCCCCACGAAAACCATCAGGAACGGATGGTCAGCATGGAACAGCGCATCACGCACCTGTGCCACGCGGCCCTCGTCTAAATTGTCGATACGCGGCAGAACTTCAAGTAAATTCGTGATCAGTTCATATTCACGACGGCGTATCTCTTCATAATCCAGCGCCAGTTTTGTCTCCGCAGACAAACTTCCACCTTCCTTTTCAGCACTTCCCGTGATTGGATTGTTGCTGTGAATTATCTCACTCTGGTATAAGATATGTATACTCAGAATAGCTTGCCTTATCCTAGGATACAATACTCATCCTGTACTATCCGTAATTTTTTCTGTAAAAGCTGTGTAAAACACAAGACAGGGAGACGACGTTAATGACTGAAAACGAGGGGCTGTTAGCTCACCGCGAACGTGCGCTCCGTTTTTTAATGGCATTGGACGATGTGCGTGACCTGCTCGAGGAAGACGGCGATCCGAACCACATGTTTGAGGCGTTGGCGCTTTTGCTGCGCGAACAACTTGCAGCGGACGCCTGCGGTATATTGCTGCTGGCTGAGACGAGTGATGATGTCGAATACGCCGCCAGCACGGGAGTTTCAAGCGAAAAGGCTGTCGAATTTGGGCGTGCAGCACTTAAACTCAATGTCCCTGGCGTGCTCGAAGGCACTCCCTGGCAGTATACCTTTGGGGGGCGCATCATGCTGCGCGAGGGAACCTATCCACTGGGTTCATTTTTTGTAGCGCGCGTGACCACCGGATTCAGCAGTGAGGAAATTGAACTGCTGGAACTTGCTGAAAGCCAGCTTGACTCGGCAGTGCTGCAAGCACGCATGATCTGGAAGATTGCACAGCGCAACAAGGAACTGGAAGCCATCTATCAGATTGATCGTCTGCGGGATAGTCTCGTAGGTGAAACGGAACTTATTAACCGTTTTACCGCGCTGCTGCTCGAAAACTTCAAAGCAGATTTGTGCCTGTTCTTCCTGAGCCACATTGATCAGGGCGACCTGATTATGCGCGGCGTGGTGGACAAAGAAGACCTTTCAACAAGCGTACTCACGGCCATCCGTGATTCAGCGTCACAAATCACGATTCCGCAGGTGATTGAGACTCCGGCAGGCGTTGATAACTTACACCTGCTGGCAGCACCGTTCATTGTTTCCAACGTGCGGCTGGGGGCTGTGATTATCGGGCGTAAAAAAGACTTTACCATCGCAGACCATCGACTGCTGTACGCGATGATTAGTCAAATGGACTCGGCAATCGTCCACAGCCGTGTCGCGCTGCAACTGGGGCAGCGCAACAAAGAACTGGAAACCATTTACCGCCTTGACCATATCCGCGACCAGGATATTGACTTCGATAATATGCTGCAACTTGTTTTGCAGGAATTGCAGAGTGCAATATCCTGTGAGGCAGGATACATCATGCTGTACAAGGAACGCGGCGAGGAACAGCTTGAGTTAAAAGCGACGACCAGTGAAGGTATTCTTGATTCGCCGGAATACCTGGACTATGTGCGGCATATCTCACGCCTGGCACTGGAAGCAGGGGAGATGGTTCATGAGAGCAACCTCGACGCGCCAGCCAGTTCGATTGCTGCCGTACCGCTGATTCTCAACGAACGCATCCTCGGCGTTTTCGGGTTAGTGAACAGCAGCAACCCACGCGGCTTCAATGCTGAAGACCGCCGGATGCTCACCGCAATCACCAGTCAGGTGGATACGGCGATCTTTGAACGGTTGGAACGCCGCAGAATGCGTAAACTGCTGACACGCTCGGTAGACCCCAAAGTGATTGACCATCTGCTGCAATATGCCGACGACCAACTGTTGGCTGGTGAACGCGTCACGATTACGGTGCTGTTCGCTGACATTCGCGGTTCGACAGAATGGGCAGAGCGCATCCCAGCAGAAGAACTCGTGTCGAACATCAATGTTTTCCTGAGCCGCATGACCGAAGTGATTTTCAAGTACGGCGGCACGCTGGATAAATTTGTCGGTGATGAGGTGATTGGTCTGTTTGGAACGCCGCTGCCGATGGAAGACCACGCGCTGATTGCCTGCCGCGCGGCGCTGGAAATGCAGGCCGAACATGCCAAGCTGCAAGCCGAGATACAGGCACAGGGTTTGGAACTCCCGCCGATTGGCATTGGCGTCAGCTCAGGTGAAGCGATTGCCGGGGAATTTGGGCCACCAACGCGGGCAGAGTTTACCGCTATGGGACGCATTGTTAACCTGGGGGCGCGCCTTTGCAGTGCAGCCAAAGCTGGACAAGTGGTCATCAGCCACACAACCTTTGAGTTGATTCAGGACAAATCACAGGTTATTCCTCTGGAACCGATTGCGCTTAAGGGCATCAGCCAGCCCACACACAACTACCTGCTACAAGATGTGGCGTGGAAATGAACTACCACTTGAGCGTTGAAACCGACGCTCACCCTGATGACCTGAAACTGATTCGCGACTCACTTGATGAATCAAACATGATGATTACAGGGGACAGAAACTACCGTCCCCTGTTTATGGCCATGCGCGATGACAATGGGATGCTGGCTGCGGGGCTAATAGGGGATATGTGGGGCGGCTGGCTGCACATCACGTACCTGTGGGTCAGCGAGGCGCTGCGCGGGCAGGGCACAGGCAAGCAGTTGGTCACTGCCGCCGAAGAACAGGCAAAGCTACACGACTGTCGCGGCGTTTATCTTGAGACGTTCAGTTTTCAGGCACGTCCGTTTTACGAAAAGCTTGGCTACCTCGTCTGTGGTGAAATCCCTGATTATCCTCAAGGACATACGTACTATTTCCTGCGCAAGCAGTTCTAACAACCACTTTCTCACATGGGCCGCAGTCGTAGTTTGAGCCACGCCCATTACGACTGGAATGATCTTCCAATAAAAAAGGGGCGACGTATCGCCCCTTTCAAAGCGTCAGAAACGGTTATTTGCCGCCGCTTTCAAGTTCACCCTCAACCAGCGAAAGCTCATATTCACCAACGGTTGTCCCCGTTTCCTGTGAGAAGCGAGTCGCGATAATGGTATAGGTGCCGTCAGCGGGCAAAGTCAGATTGCGAATCTGTGAATTGAACTGTCCCACAATCGCACTGTCGCCATCATCATTACGCGTGACTTCCGTGCCAGCGGGGTCCAGCAGGATTAACAGCGGATCAAGGCTGTCTTCTGCAGAGACATCAATCATCGTAATCGTCACGATGTCGCCTTCGCTGCCTTCAAAGGTGTAAATCTGCTGGAAGTTTTCATCGTCAATTTCACCCTGGATGGTTTCGCCGTATTCCAGTACGCTGTCCTGCTCATCACCGGTTCCCTGCTCCGTCGTCTGAATATCTTCAGCGGCATAGACGACTACGCTGACTTCATACTCTCCGACGCTGCTCCCATCCGCTTCCTGATAACGCGTTGCGACGACTGTATAAGTTCCATCTTCAGGCAGTTCATAGGCAAAAATCTGCGAGTTCAGTCTACCCACGTTAGAATCGAAGGCATCATCATTGCGCGCCAGCTCATTGCCATCTTCATCCAGCAAAATCACCTGCGAGTCCAATGTCTGATCCTGTGAGGTGTCAATCATGGTGATGGTTACTATATCGCCTGCGTTACCATCAAATTCATATTCTTCGCTGGGACGGCGGTTGGTGATTTCACCCTCTTCGGCAAGGATTTCTTCTCCTTCGCCGAGCACCCGCAAATTCAACGTAAGCTCATATTCACCTGTGGATTCGCCGTTCTCCTGCTGGAAACGGGTAGCGATAATCAGATAGGTGCCGTCATCCGGGAGGACAAAACCCGAAATCTGCGAGTTATAGTTGCCGCCTGCGGTATTGATATCGTCGTTACGAGCAATTTCACGCCCATCCTGATTGATTAGAATGAGCAGGGTATCGAGATTGTCTCGGCTGGAAGTCGCTGTCAGGGAAATACTGATAATGTCTCCGGCTTCGCCTTCAAAGACATATTCTTCTGAAGGGGTGCGGTTATCAATTTCGCCCTGTGCAGTCTCGCCATATTCGATTGCCGTGGCATCGTCTGCACGTCCACTTTCGATAATGTCCTGTGGGATTTCCAGTTCCAGGGTGTCGAGCATCGCCCGCACGTTATCTTCCAGATCGTCGCTGTCACGGGAAGGCGAAATCCCTAAGAACATAAATAAATCGTCGTCCGGCCCCGTCGTGCTGGCAACAATCAGATAAGCTCCGCCTGAAATATCGCCGCTGGCAATCACCATTTCCAACCCATTTTCGGTCTCAAAGGTATCGATATCACGCGACCTGAAACCATCAATGTTACTGGAAGCATACGAATCCACGACATCTTCAGGGTTATCACCGATACTGTCCAGGTTTGAGCCTTCGATGGGCCACATCACCAGCACCTGCCCATGAGGATCAAGCGTCAGGTTTTGCATATCGTCCTGGTCTTCCAGAATCGCGTAGAAATTGCTGTCGGGATAATAAGCAGTCAGCCATGCCCCCGGATAATCAATGGTGAGACCGTATTCCATCCATTCAAACGACGCATCCAGGTCTTCCTGCGCAAAAGCGGGGACTACAATCAGCAGCCCTATAAGCAAAAATGTAAAAAACGATAGGCGCTTCATAAATCGCTTCCCTTCGTCAATGTTTCGCTCTCTATGCTAGAGTGTAACATAACTCAAGCTCGTACTGTCTACGTATCCCGTAAATTTCTACAGGTATCGCGCTGGATTCAGCCATATCTTTACAAGTTTGGGTGAGATGGGGCTGGAATGGGCGTACAATCTGGAAGACTGCCCGGTATTTTGTGGTGACAACTATGTCAGATTTAGTACCGCTTTCAAAATTCCTCGCCCTCATTCTGCGGCACAAAGCCGATGAGTTTGGCTTAACGCTGGACGTGGACGGCTTTACGGATGTGGACAGCGTGTGGAAGCAAATCAACACACGCTTTCCCGGCAGATATTCCTACGAGGATTTGTTGAAGGTGGTCGAAGGGGATGGCGATGGCAAGAAACGCTATGAAATCGTCGATGGACGCATCCGAGCGCTGTTTGGACACAGCGAAGGTGTACGCGAAATCACTTATGCGCCAGCCGTGCCTCCTGAACTTCTTTATCATGGCACAAGCCAAAGCGCACTAGCGATTATCCGTAAGGAAGGTTTAAAGGCGATGCGCCGACAGTACGTGCATTTCACAGTCAACACGCAGCGCGCCAGCAAAGTTGCCTCACGCCATAGTGACGAAACGGTTATTCTTACGATTCGTGCTGGCGATGCACATCGCGCCGGAATAGTGTTCTATCACCCCGAAGAAGAACATTACCTGTGCGAAGTGCTGCCGCCAGCGTTCATTGAGTTTCCTGATGCTTAGATTCAGCACAGCGCCGTCAGCGGGCAGCGCGCTTCCTGTCAATCTTGACAATGGAACGCTTGCGCGGCGGGTTGGGGATCATGGGGGTTTGCGCGTATTCCCAGACCTCTTTGGCGATTTCCCAAACGGCTTCTGGTCGGGCCAGATGACGAGCGTTGTCTGCCAGCCGTGTCAGTTCACCCTGACCTTTGGCCAACCATGAGGCAATCGCCTCTCCGACTAACTCCGGCGTCGGCGCGAAAACGCCCGCGTCGTTCTCGGTTACATAGGTCACATTGCCCTCTTCCTGCCCCGGAATCGCATCGCTGATAATCATAGGCAGACCCGCGATGCACGCCTCGCTGATGGTGGCTGGCCCGGCTTTGGTCACCAGCACATCGGCGGCGGCCATCATGCGCGGCATGTTGGTCACAAAAGGATACGTCGTGACTTTGACGTTCCACTCGGTAGCATCCAGGCGCTGCTTGAGGGTTTTGTTACGTCCCGCCACTATAACCAGTTGACACGAAGGCTTGCGGCTGTCAATAGCCCGCACTGTCTCGTAGACTGGCCCCATGCCATCGCCGCCGTAAACCATCAGGACAGCAGGCAGGTCAGGGTCCCAGCCGAGTTCTGTACGCGCTGAAACCTTGTCGGTAAGGGATTCAGCAAACTTGGGATGAACAGGCAGCCCGGTGATACGCAGTTGATCCGCGCGCAGGCCGTTCGCCAACCCGGCGTCAAAGGCAGGCTGCGTCGGCACCAGGCAGCGGTCACAGCGCGGATCCCACCACGACACATGCCCGGAAACCAGATCGGTGACCACAATCATGTAAGGCGGACGCTGCTCAGATTTGCGCAAGGCATCGAGCATGGGGCGGTTGACCAGCGGATGCACCGATACAATTAAATCTGCCGGATGTTCGCGCAGCAGGCGCTTAAAGCCTTTTTCGATACCCAGCACGTAATAGACGCCGCGCTGCAAGGCCCCGATGTTCCCTTTGCGATTGGACATTTTAAAAATCAGGGCATAGGAACGCTTGCTGTTGTTCACGAGCCAGGGATAAATCTCCGGGAATTTGTTCAGCGGATAGGGGGAATAATGCCGGAACACATCCACCATCGAAACCTTCGCCTGATCTTCACCGTATAATTTATACAGAGCATCGCGAATCGCTTCGGCAGCGGCACGGTGCCCGCCCCCGGTATCAGACATGAGGATAAGAATGCGCTTCATAAACCATCCTTGGGAGACTACAGGCGTCAGGCGTGTTATGTCCTAGATAACCCCTACCTGCGGGAATCGATTCCCGCCGCCTCAATAGTACCATCTCTGCTGGGGATTTTCGCGTTATGATATACTGTTCGTGACATTGAGTTTACGTGGTGTTAGGAGCTTGCCTTGTATTCCCCTCTGTTTTCCCTGCTGGGCGGTCGCTTAAGTCTTGATGTCTTTATCGCCTTTGTCGTCGGGCTGACGCTGGGCATGACCGTACATGAGTTTGCCCATAACTACGGCGCGTATGTCATGGGTGACGCTTCCCCGAAATACAATGGCCGTTTGACCCTCAATCCTCTGGTACACATCTATTGGCCGGGGTGGATTATGTGGATGGTGATAGGCTTCGGTATCCTGGGAACGGCTCCTATTTCACCAGAGCGCCTGCCCATGTATAACCGCCGCTGGCGCTGGCTCGTAGCCGTGGCGGCTGGCCCGGTTTCCAACCTGATTCTGGCAGCGATCATCGGGATTGCCGTACAACTCATGGGTGCCAATCCGTTAACCACAATCTATACGATGGCCTCGACGATGATCTATATCAACGTCCTGCTGTTCGTTTTCAATCTGATACCGCTGTTTCCGATTGATGGCTGGCAGATTGTTTACTGCTTGCTGCCGCCTGACCTCGCTGTCGTCTGGAGACGTTATCAGCAGGAAAGCGGCTACGTTTTTATGGGATTGATTCTGCTGAGCTTTGTTGTTCCCCAGTTGAATATTCTGGGTTACTTGATTGGTGGGCCAGTCAACACCATCAGTCGCCTGCTGCTTGGTGGATAACCTTGTATCGTATCCAGCAGGGGCTGCGTTCCCTTTTTGCTTTCACACGCCCGGTAGATTTCAATCTCGCCGGGCGTTATTTGACTCCCGCGCAGATGGCGTTGTTTCGTCGTTTTAAGCGTGGGGAGCAGCTACACAGCCTCAGTGTTCTGCGCACAGTGCAGGCGCAGGGCGATACACCTCACGATCTGGCCATCGCCGCGCTGCTGCACGACATCGGCAAAATCCGCTCCCCGCTGAACACCGCACAAAAGACGCTGATTGTGCTGGTACGCGCTTTTGCTCCGACACTATTTGCGCGCTGGACGGCGGCTGAATACACCGATTTCTGGCGGCGTCCATTCGTCGTCAGTGTCTATCATCCGAAGTGGAGCGCGGAACTTGTGGCCGAAACTGGCGCATCGGAAACCGCGTTATGGCTCATTGCGCACCATCAGGACAAGTGGGAGCAGTGGGCACAGCATCCATGCGCGCCTTTGCTGGCACGGCTGCAGGCAGCCGATGACAGCAATTGAACTGTGATTGCGAGTCTGTGATTTACCTGCTGTAAAGTTGAGCCACTAAGCTGAACTATGCTGGACTGTCGGGTCTGCATTCCCATTTATGCCGCTTCAAACTGCCTCTCACCACCCTTTCACATGGTTTCAGGTTTCGCAGAAATTAAATCGCCCCGTTACAATTCCTGTATATTCATATCCGAACGAGGCAGCTTTTTAGCGAGTGCTGAAAGCTGATAGCTGAAAGCTGATCACAAATTATGGCCACCATTTCCGTCAGCATTCTGGGATTAGGACGTACTGGGTCGTCCATCGGGTTGGCGCTGCGGCGTTTCAATAATTCCAAAGGTGCTCAGCATAATTTCAAAATCACGGCCTACGAACGGCGTGGTAATGTGCTGCAAGAAGCGCGCAAACTGAACGTCGCCGACGAGTATGTCAACAGCCCATTTACGGCGGTGCGCGATAGGGATATTGTCGTGCTGGCCCTGCCTTACAGTGATGTCCAGCCCATGTATGAGGTGTTAGGGCGTGAGATGCGTCCCGGTGCGGTTCTGCTGGATACTTCCCCGTTGAAAAGCCCATCAATGGCGTGGGCACAAAAACATCTGCCTTCCGAAGTCTATATGGTGGGTGTGACGCTGATTGTTAACCATCAGTATCTGCTAAACAGCCTTGAGGAAACCAATGCTGCCCGTGAAGACATGTTTGACAATGGTTTGGGACTGCTGATGCCGGGCATTGGCTGCGCGAAGGAAGCGGTAGAACTGGCTACTGATTTCAGTGAACTGTTAGGGGCAAAAACCCATTTTATCGACCCTGCGGAACATGATGGGCTGGTCGCCGCTACCGAAGCTGTCCCCGCCGTGCTGGGGGTGATGTTCTACCATATGTTATCTCACAGTCCTGGTTGGGGTGATGGACAGCGCCTCACCAATCCGGCTTTCGGCTATTTGACGCATCATCTGTTTGATACGCACCCTGATGATGCGCGCGACCTGATCCTCAACAATCGTGAAAATACGCTGCGTTATCTCGACGAAATGATTAACGCCCTGCGCACCTTCCGCCAATCGCTGGCACAAAATGACCGCAACGCTGTTGAAGCGGCGCTGGTCGATAACGCGCTGGATTATGAGAAGTGGACGAACCGCCGTCATAAAGGCGAGTGGGACGAGAAAGACGCCGTCAGCAAGGCCACATCCGCCGCAGGGGACATCGTGACAGGATTGTTCGGTTCGGTGATCGCACGCCGGATGCGTGGCAACAAAGACGACGAGAAGAAATAGCGGTTCAAAATAAAAATTCCGTCATGTATACTGTTCCTGATTTTGTGATAGCAATCAAGGAACAGATATTTCTATGCGTCTTGGCATTATCGGTTTACCGAACAGCGGCAAAACGACCATTTTTAACGCGCTTACCAACAGCAATTTACCCACCGGGGCAGCGACGGGCGGCGGTTTTGAAGTCCATACGGCGATTATCAGCGTACCCGACCCGCGCGTTGATAAACTGTCGGCGATGTTTACCCCCAAGAAGACCACACGCACGCAGATTACCTACGCCGATATTGGCGGGCTGGATAAAGGGATTGGCGAAGGTGGGCTGAAAGGGCAGTTCCGCAACGAACTGGCGCAAGTAGATGGCTTTGTGCATGTGGTGCGCGCCTTTGAAGACGACACTGTGCCACATCCACAGGTGACCATTGACCCGCAGCGCGATGTGCAGATTCTGGATACCGAATTTATCCTCACCGACCTGATTACCGTTGAAAACCGCATTGAGCGTGTACAGAGCGACCTCAAGCGCAAAGGCAAAACCGGCGACCCGGCGCTGGAAGAAGAAGCAAAATTGCTGGACAGGCTGAAAGCGGCACTGGAAAATGAAACGCCGCTGCGTGACCTCGGCATGTCTGTTGAACAGGTGAAAGGCTTGCGCGGTTTTGGCTTCCTCACGCTGAAGCCTATGCTGATTGTCGTCAACATCGGCGAAGAAGCTAAAGACGCCCATGCGCTGGTCAAATACGATCACAAGGAAAGCACCGTCGTCGGGCTGCAAGGCAAGATTGAGGCGGAACTGGCGCAGCTTGAAGGCGACGATCAGCAGATGTTCATGGCCGAATACGGTATCACCGAACTGAGCGCCGCGAAGGTCATCCACCTGTCGTATGAACTGCTGGCCATACAATCCTTTTTCACCGTTGGGCCTGATGAAGTGCGCGCGTGGAGCATCCCGATTGGCGCGACAGCACCGGAAGCGGCAGGCGCAATCCATAACGATTTACAGAAAGGCTTCATCCGCGCCGAAGTGATGACCTACGAAGACCTGGTCAATTTTGGCAGCGAAGCCGCCGTGAAGTCCAACGGCAAGTTCCGTCTGGAAGGCAAAGATTATATCGTCAAAGACGGCGACATCGTTCATATCCGTCACAGCGGCTAATGTGATGCGGCAGTTTCGCCTGAACCCGCGTGAGTGTGCGTTGATTGTGGTCGATGTACAGTTGGATTTTTGTTCGCCAGATGGGGCAACTGCCCGCCGTAACCGCCCCAATACACGGATGCAAGCACTTCCCGACAAAATCAACGCTTTTGTCAAAGAGCTAGAGGGTTCAGGCGTCTTGTTCATCTATACCCAGGCGATAGTCGATGAGACAAATCTAGCGCCTAATGTGCGCTTCTTTAACGAGATGAAAGGCGTCACGCGGCCCACGCAAGCGGGAAGCGGCGGCGAAGAACTTTATAGGCTGGACATTCCGGCTGACGCTGTCATCCTGCATAAGCAATGTCCAGACGGGTTCACATCAACCCATCTGAAGCACATTCTACGTCAGAACGCCATCAGTACAGTGCTGATTTGCGGAGTACGAACCGAGATTTGTGTCGAATCATTGGCGCGGCGAGCTTTTTGCGAAGGCTTCAATGTGATTGTCATCTCCGACCTGGTGGCCACGCGTGATCACAACAGCGCTGATGAACAACATAGTCTGAAATTCATTGACGCTTATGTCGGTTTCGTGCTGGACTCGGTTCAAGTTCGGCACATCTTAAGCTAAGTAACGGCTCGCAACCTTCCAACAAACAAAACGCGGCTAAATCAAATAACCAGGAGCTAACCATCAACTACCATGTCCTTTATCTCCCCTGAGTACGTCATTTTTTTCTGCATCGTCATCCCCTTATATTTCCTGCTCCCAGCGCGCTGGCGCTGGGCATGGCTGCTGGTAACCAGCTACTTTTTTTACGGCTATGCTTTTCCGCAGTACATGATCCTGATGGCGATTGTCACCATCCTCAACTACTATGCGGCGCTGGCGATTGAGCAGGAGGAAGACGAAAACAAGCGCAAAGCGGTACTCATTGGGCGTATCGGGCTTGATTTAGCGATTCTGTTTTTCTTCAAATACTTCAACTTCTTTACCGACACCGTTGCTTCCATTTTTGGCTTATTTGGGCTGACCTATCCCCTGCCGCATGTCAATGTTATTCTACCGATTGGCATCTCGTTCCATACGTTTCAGGCGATGGGGTATATCATCGAGGTCTACCGCCGCCGCATTAAACCTGAACAGCACTTCGGCATCTTTGCGACGTTCATCATTTTCTTCCCGCAGTTGGTGGCCGGGCCAATCGAACGTGCCAAAGAAATGCTGCCGCAGTTTCATCAGCGCTTTGACTTTGACGAAGCCCGCGCGGTAGAAGGTTTCCGCCAGATTTTGTGGGGCTTCTTCAAGAAAGTCGTTATCGCAGACCGCCTCGCGATTTACGTCAACAACATTTATGACCACCCACAGGAACACAGCGGCTTAGTGCTGATTCTCGCTACCGTGTTTTTCGCCTTTCAGATTTACTGCGACTTTTCTGGCTACTCAGACATCGCATTGGGCACTGCGCGCGTGCTGGGCTTCCGGTTGATGACCAACTTCCGCCAGCCATATTTTGCAGCGTCCGTGCGTGAATTCTGGCGGCGCTGGCATATCTCGCTTTCGACATGGTTCCGCGATTACCTGTATATCCCACTAGGCGGTAGTCGGGTATCGCTGGCGCGCAACATGCTCAATCTGATGATTGTGTTTGTGGTCAGCGGCTTATGGCACGGCGCAAGCTGGACGTTCGTAGTTTGGGGCGCGCTGCATGGCGTGTACGCGATTGTCGAAACCTGGTTTGATTCGCGGCAGATTCGCCTGTTCCCGCAAAACAGGCTCAGCACTGTCGTCAAAATGCTGCTCACCTTCATCGCGGTCTCCTTCGCATGGATTTTCTTCCGCGCCAATAACTTCGCGGACGCCGGACACATCATCACCCATCTATTCAGTTTCAACGGCGAAAGCCTGACGGCACCGTTCGCTGGCGCATTACTCGATCACCACCTGGAATTCGCCCTATCGTTGGTGCTGATTGCGCTGCTGCTGTTTGTAGACCGCTTCGATGGACGCTGGACGGTCAGCGGCGCGCTGGCACGTACCCCAACACCGCTGCGTTGGGCGTTGTATTACGCGGCCACAGCGGCGGTGATGTTCTCCGGGATGTACGGCACAGGCGCACAGCAGTTTATCTATTTTCAATTTTAGATTGTGGCTTCCAACCTTGACTTGTTTCATCACCGCCCTGTAAAGTAGCGGCAGTGTTTATTGCAGTGATGGTTACAATGATGAAACGACTTCTTGGAATCGTGATAATGTGCGCAGCGCTGGTGCTCAACGTCTATGCGCAGGATGCATCTGCCGACAACGGGCACGCCTGGGTCGGAGATGGCAGCGTCAACGTTCGCGAAACGCCCAACACGCGTGGCAGCCTGCTTGGTCAATACGCGCCGGGCACGGAACTGGTAGTGCATGGCCGCGAGGGGATCAGCGGCAACGGCCTGTGGGTCTTCGTGACCCCTGTCGGCGGCGGCATCACCGGATGGGTGCTGTCGGATAACCTGCTGTTCCCGCTGACGCTGGACTTGAATGCGCTTCCGATTGTCTCCAGTGCAACAACCTCGGCTGCGCCCACGCCTGCGCCTGTCAGCGTTAGCATACCGGAAGGCGCGATTGCGGGCACCACCATTTCCAATGTCAACTTCCGCACAGGAGCCGGAACCAATTTCAGCGTGATTCGTCGGCTGACGCGCGGGACTACCGTTGCGATTACCGGACGTAACGCGGCAGGCACATGGTTACGGGTCATCGTGGATGGGCAGGAAGGTTGGTTATCCAGCCGCTATGTTAACGCATCAGCCAGCCTCAATTCGCTGCCCGTTACCGATGCGGTGACGACATCCAACGCCCCGGCGGCTAGCGGCTCGGCAATTCCCGGCGTAGTGCCATCTGTCGGTACACGCGCACATCAGATTTTCGTGGCGGGGCAGGCATTGGGCAATCGTGCTGATGTATTCTCCAAAGTTGGGGACAGCATCACCGCCAGCTCCAATTTCCTGTATCCCATTGGCTATGGCGGCGCACAGTTGGACAGCTACGGATCGCTGCAAGCGGTCATCAACTACTTCTCACAGACCACTGCACGCACCCACAATTCCTTTGCTAATGACAGTATCGCGGCACGCAATGGCTGGACAAGCGGTGATTTGCTTGATCCCAATCGTGGCGAACAAAATGGCTGCCCCGGTGAAGCACCGCTGACCTGCGAATATCGTCTGGTGCATCCTTCCGTCGCGCTGATTATGATTGGCACAAACGACGCGATGCAGGGGGTATCCAGCGCGCAGTTTCAGGCAAATCTGCAAACTATTGTGCAAACCACTATCAATCTCGGCATCATTCCGGTGTTGAGTACGATACCCGACAACAACGTCGCGCCGGATCGGATTGGCGAATTTAACAATATCATCGTCAGCGTCGCTTCTGCCTACAACATCCCCTTGTGGAACTACTGGCTGGCGATGCAGGGGCTACCCGGACGCGGTATCTCTGGCGATGGGATACATCCCAGCACCGGCCCATTCGAGGCAGGGGTATTTACCGCCGATGGGTTGATTTACGGCTACAACATGCGTAACCTGACCGCGCTGATGGTGCTGGATGCCGTATGGCGCGGTGCTTTGTACTAGTGCAGATTCAGAGTTCCCCGTTGACAGTTCTCAGTAAAATGGGAGGCTTCATCTGCACGATTTAGCCTTAACGCTGCACCGGGAACTTTTCGACGGCAATAACGTCTTGTCAGTAGATGTCAGTGATCTGCGCAGTAAGTTCACATCACCTGATAAACAGGTAGGACAGGTAAAGTCAGACATGCTAACTTTATGCGCTGCGCAACCTAACGAGGAGCAGGTTTATGCTTAAACGAACTATTCTACTGGTCAGTCTGACGCTGTTGGTATGCACACAGGTGACTTCAGCACAGGACACGCCAGATTTCACACCTTTGGTCGAGGGCAACAACGCCTTTGCCTTTGATTTGTACCAACAAATCGCGGCAGACAGCGAAGACAATATCCTATATTCGCCGTACAGCATCTCGCTGGCGCTGGCCATGACCTATGCCGGAGCACGCGGCGAAACGGAGCAGCAGATGCAGGATACTTTGCACTTCGCGCTGCCTCAATCGGAACTGCATCCGATGTTTGGCGACCTGAACAACACCCTCAACAGCCGCGCCGAGGAATTTGCCGCTTATGAAGTCGAGGCGCTGCACCTGAATATTGCCAATGCACTGTGGGGCGAACAAACGCTGCCCTTTCAGTCAGGCTTTACGCAAACACTGGAACAGAATTATGCCGCTGCACTGCGTCTGGTAGATTTCATCAACGCAGCGGAAGACGCGCGTGTCACGGTGAACGATTGGGTTGCCGACGAAACCGAAGACCGGATTCAGGACCTCGTGCCGCAAGGGGTGATTACGCCTGATACGCGGCTTGTGCTGGCGAATGCCATCTATTTCCAGGCGGGGTGGATGAACACTTTTGATGAAGCCTTCACCCGCGATGACACGTTTAACCTGCTGGATGGCACACAGGTAATGGTGCCGATGATGAACCTGCAAGAAAACTTCCTGTACACGGCTGGCGATGGGTATCAGGCGATTCAACTGCCGTACTGGGGTGACATGTCCATGCTGGTGTTCCTGCCGGATGATGGACAATTTGAGACGTTTGAGCAGGCGTTGAGCACACAGACGCTAAGCGATACACTTGGCAACCTGACTCCGCAGGATGTCAACCTGGCCATGCCGCGCTTTGAGTATGAATTCAGCGTGGGTTTGAACGACATTCTAAGCGCGTTGGGAATGCCCATCGCCTTCACCGACGACGCCGATTTTTCTGGCATGGCAGACGCGCCGCTGTCGATCAGCGATGTGCTGCACAAGGCCTATATCAAGGTGGACGAATCCGGTACGGAAGCTGCCGCAGCAACTGCTGTTGTCGTGGGCGTTACTTCAGTACAGGTACCACAGGAAGTCATCGCATTGCGTATTGATCGCCCGTTTCTCTATGTGATTTACGATCAGCGGACGAATACCCTGCTGTTTATGGGGCGCGTGCTGAACCCACAAGGAGAATGATGAAACCGTTCTGGTTGAAACTGTGCCTGTTTGCGCTGCCGTTTGCTGCTGCATTCGTAGCGCTGACAGGCATCCTGATTTACAGCGGTGAGTCCATGCCGTTGGCGATGGTGGTAGCGATGCAGCAGGGCGAAACTCCCGTGCTGTATCGCCCGCGCTACGGCAATCGTGATTTGACGTTTAAGCTGATGTCTGTCGAGGCACGCCAGCCGCAGGTGTTGGCGTTGGGGTCTTCACGCGTGCTGCAATTTCGTTCGGTGTTTTTTAACCTCGATACCCGCGTATTTTACAATGGGGCAGGGCCGGCATGGTCGCTGGAGCGCGTTGACCAGTTTATCCGTGCGCTGCCCGCCGATGCCCTGCCACGCGTACTCATCCTGAGCATCGATCAGCCCTGGTTTAACCCCGATTTCGTACCGGAAGATTTCGAGCCGGAAGTCAGCGACTTTGCCGAAATTTTCCTCGTCAATCGCAGCGTGGTTCAGGACACCCTTGCAGGTATTCGCCCGCTGGATTTGGGACAGCTTTTGCGACGCAGCGAGCCGGGGTTTGGCGGCATGGCGCTCGGTATACGCGCGATCACCGATGGACATGGCTTTCGCAACGATGGCAGTGAGCAATACGGGGATTTCCTGATTGCACACTGGCTGTCACCGGAAAGTGAACGCAGCCGCCATCTGGAATGGATGCGCAACGGGGAACGTATGTATGTGCGCGGCGATACTGTTTCCGAAGTGGCGCTGAACCAATTTAATGACCTGCTGCAATACTGTCAGGAGCAGGGTGTGACCGTTGTGGGCTTTTTCCCGCCGTTCGCGCCCAGCCTCTATGGGGAAATGACAGCAGGTGGGCAGCACACTTATATGACGCAGGCGTCGGAACGTGTCGCGGCCCTGATGGCACAGCACGGCTATTCATTCTTCGACTTCTCCGACGGCGGACAGTTCGGTACAGATGGTGACTTCTTCGACGGCTGGCATGGTTCGGAACGCATCAACCTGCAACTGTATATCACGATGGCACAAGCGCTGCCAGACGTGCTGGGGCAGTATTCCGATATTCCGGCGCTGCAGCGTGCCGTCAATGAAGCGCGCGATACCTTTAACCTGTTTGGCAACAGCTTTTAGGACATCATGCTGCCTGGGCAGGTGGCTTGATTTCTACCATCTGCCCCTGATAAAAGTGTTCCCACAGGAATGTCACCAGCAGAACGCCGACTGCAAAATTGCCATTCTGCTCCAGCACAAGGTACAGCCAGAGGGTTGCGCCGACAGCTTCGATAGTGGTCAGCAGCAGCATTTTGGGGTGCCGCAGATAGCTCGACCACGCCACGCCGTTGTGTTCCGCCACATCGATACAGTGTTCCAGATGCATGGCGACAAAGAGGGCAGCCAGCGCAACGATGTAACGAATGCCACCATCCCCCACGATCCACAGCCAAACGACCCAGATCAGGGTTTCGCGTACTGCCTGAAGCAGAAAGCGACCTGCATAGAGGGCGATACGCTGATCCTGCGCGATGGGACGAATCATCGCCACATAAACGGTGAAGCGTTCTAAGAATAACCCTGCAATCAAAATCAAAATGCCGAGGAGATGGTTGCCCGTAATTGCTAACTGCAACCACAGCATCAAGCCGAAAAACTCAAAGAGACTGAGCACAATTAAGGTGATAAGCGGCCTACGCTGTTCCATAAATCCCCCTGTGAAATACTCATGAGTGGCATTTTAGAGTATAGAACAAAAGCTAGATTCACCACAAAATGAACATTTATTTGACATAGAACCAGTGTTCGTTTACAATCTAGAACAAGCTTTCATAGAACAAAGGATTAAGAAGATGAAAAGCTACGATAGACTCTCGGAAAGGCAGCGCAGCATTTTGCGCTACATGGAGCAATACATTGAAGCCAATGGCTATCCGCCAACCATCCGCGAAATCGGGCTGGCCACGGACATCAACTCCACTTCAGTCGTCAACTATAACCTGAACAAGCTGGTGCAGGCAGGCTATCTGTCGCGCTCAGGGCGTGTGTCACGCGGGCTGCGGCTGGTGGGCAAGAACGGCGAAGTTGAAGTCCGTAAGGTGACGCCGATTGATCGCGGTCTGCATATTCCTATGGTCGGCCAAATCGTCGCCAGTGAGCCGGTTCCTGTGCCCGATGATGCTGGACACTACTACGACCAGGACAGTGCGATTAACGTGACCGCCGATATGTTGGGCGGGGCTGACCCGGCGAATGTCTTTGCGCTGCGCGTGAAGGGCGACTCGATGATTGACGCTATGGTGGCTGATGGTGACATCGTGCTGCTGCGCCGTCAGGAAACCGCAAAGCAGGGCGAGATGGTAGCGGTGTGGCTCGACGAACGCAGCGAAACTACCCTAAAGCTGTATTATCCTGAGGGTGAGCGTATTCGTCTGCAACCGCAGCATCCGTTAATGGACCCGATTTATGTTGATGCCCAACACTGCCATGTACGCGGTAAGGTATTGAGCGTCATTCGTCGCATTCATTAATCACGCTGGGGTTAACAACCTGAAGCGATTACAGAGGCATTCCGGCGGATGCCTCCGCTTAAAGTCTCTCTCGTTTTATCCCACCAAATACTTCTTAAACCACGCTATCGTGCGTCTCCATGCATCCTCCGCCGCTTCCTGACGATACGCAGGCCGGGTATCGTTGAAAAAAGCGTGTGGGGCCGCTGGATAGATCACAAATTCATGTAATTTACTATGTTTTTGCAGCATGGCTTCATTGCCCTGAATAGTTTCCAGGGGAATGCTTTGATCCTGTTCCCCATAGATTCCTAGCACGGGAGCAGAAACGGCTGCGGCGTCCTCATCCGTCAGACGCAAACGTCCTCCATAAAACATGGCAACCGCGCCGACATGCTTTCCTCGGAAAGCCATTTGCCCCGCCAGCCCACCTCCCATACAAAAACCCATAACGCCGATTTTCTTGGGCACAACCATTGGATGCTCAACAAGATAATTCACCGCACCCTGCATATCCTTAATGGCTGTGTCGTGATTCAGTTCCATCGCCAGCTTACGGGCTTCATCCGGTTCAGCAGCGACTTTACCTCGATACAAGTCAGGAGCCAGTGCGGCAAAGCCTTCTCCGGCGATGCGGCGTGCTACCGACTTAATATGTTCATCCAGACCCCACCACTCCTGAATCACAATGACACCGCGCGCCTGATTCATGCCCTTGGGTAAGGCAAGGTAGCCCGGCGCATTGGAACCGTTTGCCTTAAACTCAACCATCGACGTTGTAATCTCAATCATATGCATCCCTCCAGTAAACCTTATTGAAGTATATCTAACAACGATCAGACAAACAGCTATTCTTCAAAGCGCAATAAATCCTCCAATGTTTCGCGGCGCCGGGCAACCTGCCAGGTTTTGCCGTCCGCGTTAACCACAATCTCGGCAGGGCGCGGGCGCTGGTTGTAGTTACTGGACATGACCATGCCGTAAGCCCCAGCAGTGAGCACAGCCAGCAAATCGCTTTCGTGGAGAGGTTCGTTGAGCGAAACATCTTTGCCCAGCACATCGGTAGTTTCGCAGACAGGGCCAGCAATGATGCTGCGCAAGGCGTCTCCTGTGTGGCGCTGAACCTGCACGATTTCATGATGGGCTTCGTACAGTGCCGGGCGAATGAGTTCGCTCATGCTGGCGTCGCAAATGACGAAGGTTTCCCCTGCCTGCTGCTTGATGTACAGCACCTTAGTAACCAACACGCCAGCGTCGGCAATCACTGCGCGTCCGGGTTCGAGCAGCACCTCGTAACCTTTCAACAATGGGGTGATGGTTTCGGCAAATGTTTCAAAGGCTGGAACCTGTTCACCAGGTCTGTACGCGACAGGTAAACCACCACCGATGTTGACCGTGCGCATGTGCGGATAAGGGGCGATAAGCTCCAATGCACGTTCAATCGCGGCGCGGGTAGCCTCTGTGCTGTGCAAATTGCTGCCGATGTGGATATGAATACCAGCGAACTCGATATTCGGGAAACGCTCGTATTGTCCTTGCAGCAGGTCACGGATACTTTCGGCTGTCAGACCGAACTTCGCTTTGCCATGTCCAGTGGCGATATGTCGGTGGGTATCCGCCGCAAGATCGGGATTGAGGCGCAGAGCAACACGAGCCTTTTTGCCCAACTGATGCGCGGCATTATCAATAAGGCTGCACTCTCGCACATTCTCCACGTTGAACCAACCCACGCCCTGCTCCAGCGCATAGCGGATTTCTTCCTGCGATTTGCCAACGCCTGCAAACACAATATTTTCTGCTTGTGCTCCGGCTTTTAATGCGCGGTGAATCTCCCCGGCACTCACCGCGTCGATGCCCGCGCCTGCGCCAATGAGTGCGCGCAGCAGGACAAGATTGGCGTTGGCTTTGGCGCTGTAATGAATATGAGGTTTCAATTCGCTGAAGGCAGCACGGATGCGCAGGAGATTGTTCAGCGCACGGCGAACGCTGTACACGTAGAAAGGAGTGGGTTGTTCTGCGGCGATGTCAGGAAGAGGCAGGTCATCAATGTATAAGGTGTCATGGCGATAGGTGATGGATGAGTTCTCTAGCATAGGCTCTACAAGTGATCATTAGGCGATGATCATTGAGTATTCCGTGCTGTTTGACCGTTAGCAAATTATCTTGTACTATCGCGCTCAAATTTGTTCCTGAGTAGTTGGAGGAATTCCGTATGAAAGCTGTCATCCTTGCTGCTGGGCAAGGTACACGTCTGCGTCCCGTTACGCTGACGATGCCAAAACCCCTTGTTCCAGTCGCCAATAAGTCGTTGATTGCTTATGCAATTGATGTACTGAAAAGCGCAGACCTCAACGACATTGGCATTGTCGTCCACACAATCGATTCGCCGATTGTGACGCAGCTAGGAGATGGCTCAAAACTTGGTGTTCACCTTGAATATATTGTTCAGGAACAGCAAAAGGGGCTGGCGCACGCTGTCAGCCTGTGCAAAGACTTCGTGGGTAACGAGCCGTTCGCTATGTTCCTGGGCGATAACATATTTCAGGACAAGATGGAGTCGCTGCTGCGCAATTTCCC
>JAXLWC010000069.1:0-30636 GCA_046328675.1 Anaerolineae bacterium | reverse complement strand
TACAAAGAATTGGAACGGCGCAGCCTGAACCAAGCCATAAAAATCAGGCATAACAATGTGCTGCCGCTCATCACCCAGGCTGCGGTGCGTACCAGGGTCGTATCCAGCGCTATGGTTAGTTCACTGCTGCGCGTTTCAGGAATACTAATCTCAATAAGACCCGATGTGGGGTCAGCCCCTACAAACAACGAGGCAGCGCCCAGGTTGGCGCTCCAACCGGGGAAGTAAGCGGTCAGAATTTCCAGTGTTGTGGGGAGTGTCGTGGTAATCTGTACACTGTCTTCGTGGGTATAGTGCGCCAACGTCCCCACCTGAAGGCTGGGCGTGATTTGTTCTGGCAGAATTTTGTTGATGCGGCCCGATTGATAACCTTCCAACAGGAAACGGTTGGGCTGAAGGGTGTCTACCAGTGTAGAGGGAACAGAAGTGCCCGCAGGCAGCACCGCTATGCCAAAATCCTGCCGTTCATAATCGACTTGTGCCAACGGTGAGACATCGCCGAAATCGTCCGGCCACAGGGGCGATAACCATACAGCAGACGATGTCGCCAGCGCAGTGATGATGACAACGGGCAGAAACAAACGCGGCAGGAGGCGTTCACGCAGCAGAACGAAACCACTGCTGCTGATGGACAGACACAACATCACCACGCCTAAAAGCCATGTTTCTCGCGGAAAAAGCAGCAGCGCAGACACAAGGACAGCGATACCTATAACAAAGAAGAACAACTGGAAACGCACACGAGACCGATACAAGACAAACCCGACAAGGCCCAGCAGCGCAAAGCTGATATGCGTAAGGCCAAGCGTCAACTGCGGCGTCAGCACCATTTGCCCTAAATCGACCTGTGCCAGCGGCGTGAAAAGTTCGGTCAAGGTAAGCTGCGCATTCAGGGGTGGAACCGGGGAGGAAAGCCAATGCACTTCTCCCAGTTCCAAAAGGGCAGGAACCCAATAGAAACTGGATAACAGCAGTCCCAAAACGATGGCGGCGATGACGAATAACCAGCGAAATGAGCGTGCGACGCGCAGGGAATGCCAGAACACAAACAACAGACTCAAGCCTAAGGCTACAACCGCGTAGCGCAAATCGGTGAGTAAAAGCAGGCTCATGGTGAAGACAACCAGCGGGAAATCCTGCGGGCGATTGAGGACTAAGAGGCGATCAATGCTCCACAAGAGCGCGGGCAGCAGGGCGAGGGCCATCACGCCGGGAAGGTCGCCCAACACATGGGGGGCTGTCATGCCGACATAGGGGCTGTAGACGTAGAGAACGGCAGCCAGGATGCCTGCGGATGCATCTGCCCGCCGCGTGACAAATACGTACATCATGGTGCCCGCCAGCGTCAGAGAAATGAGGTATAGGACTCGGACGGCGTCCACCGGGTTGTCGGTCAGAAAAATCTGAAGCAGCGCGGCGGTATAGGGCGCGGCTGGCGGAAAGAAGTTGGGAATGGGTGAACCATAGCCGCTGAAGACGTTGGGAGACCAGCGCGGATACAAGCGCCCTTCCAGCAGCGTCTGGGCGTAGTCGGCAGTGCGAAAAACGTAATTTTCGCTGGCGTTGGTTCGCGGCAAACCGGGCTGCAATAAGAAGGCCCATGCGCAAGCGGCGCTCAAGAGGATGGCTAAGAGCACCCCCCAATCCACACCACGACGCGATTCTCGTATCCAGCGAGGTAAAGTCGGCGAAAGATCGTTAACGTTTGTGTTCATAGTTCCTATTCTAGCACGCGCTTGATTTGTCTACACTGCGGTGCTATCCTCTGGACAATGTTAACGTTACGCCCTGCTACTCAACATGACATTCCCACGCTCACTGACCTCTGGCTAGAAAAGATGGTTCTGGTTGCACAGGCTGATTCCCGTATAAAACTGCTGCCAGATGCGGCAGTCCGCTGGGCATCGGATGCTGGCAAGTGGCTGGGTGATGAACGCTGCGCCATTTTTTGCGCGGAACAAAATGGGCACATCGTGGGTTTTATTATAGGCTGGCTGCAAAGCGGGCCGCCGGGTATCACGCCGGAACAATTCGGAATTGTCACGGAATTGGCTCTGGATATGCATCAGTACCAACAGGGAGCAGCACGCGCCCTGCTGGCCCCGCTGCGAGCGTGGTTCAGTGAGCGGGGTGCAGATGCGGTTATGGTGCTAATTCCCCATCGCCACCCAGTACAGCAGGCATTCTGGCGATCACTGGGGGCAGCAGAATGGATGGATTTACTGTGGATCAAATGATTATTCGCCCGGCAACCTCAGGAGATGCCAGCGCCATTGGCCAGATGTGGCTGAAGCTGGTGCAATATCACAATGCACTCAGCGAAGATTTGCCCCATGCGGCCCCGAATGGCGCAGAAATGTATGCGCGCCGCATCGCCAGTCGTTTGCATGACAGCCATACGCGCGTGCTGGTAGCTGAAGTCGGTGAGGCGTTGGTCGGTTTCGTATTCGGCGTGGTGGTGGACATGGTGCCGGAGATGTTCGAGGAAGAAACCGCGGGCTTCCTGGCTGACATCTATGTTGAACCAGACTATCGCGGGCATGGGATTGGGCGTGCGCTGGTTGATGCGTTGAACGCGTGGTTCCAGAAGCGCGGTGTACAATATGTAGAATGGTATGTCGCGAACCAGAACGTCGATGGCCACGCCTTCTGGAAGTCAGTTGGGGGTCGAGAGGTCATTACTCGCATGAGAATCAACCTCAATAACGGAGAGCAGCACGATGACTGAACTACTGTACCATACAGACAGTTACATCAAAGAGTTTTCAGCGCAGGTTACAGGAATCGACGAGGAGCAGCACGGCGTGCTCCTGAGCCGCACGGCGTTCTATCCCGGCGGCGGCGGGCAGCCGAACGATGTAGGAAGCCTGTTCGTCGGGGAAAAGGCGTATCCGGTGAGTAAGGTGGCGCGCGGCAACGTCCACATTATTGATGGCGAACTGCCTGCTGTGGGTCAAGAGGTGCGCGGCGTCATCGACTGGGAACGGCGCTATAAGCTGATGCGCACGCACACGGCCATGCATATCCTGTGCGGCGTGGTGTGGCGCGATTATAGTGCCAGTGTGACCGGCGGCAATATGGAACCGCTGGAAGGACGCATGGATTTTGAATTTGCCACGCTGCAAAAAGAGCTTGTGACCGAAATCGAAGCCAAGATTAATGCAGAAGTGGCAGCAGCGCGCGATTTACGCGTCAAAATTCTTCCGCGTGACGAAGCCTTTCAAATCCCCGACCTGATTCGCACCAAGATTAACCTGCTGCCGGAAGGCATTCCTGAAGTCCGCACCGTCGAAATTATTGGGCTGGACTTGCAGGCGGACGGCGGTACCCATGTGGCGAATACCCGCGAGGTCGGCACGCTAAAAATTACGGACTACAAGAGCAAGGGCGGGATCAACAAGCGCGTTTATCTCGCGATTGGCGACTAGCGACGATGCGCGCGCTGCATCAGGTTCGTCCACACGAGCGCTTTGTGGCCAGCGGTATCTATGAGCCTCTTGAGGATCAGCGGGCCGTTGGAATTAAAGAACACTGGAGCCTCTACCAATTACCCGACGACTCGCAGATCATACGCGTTGACCATGATGCGCGTGAGAGTGTCTCCAAGACAAGCCTGTTGCTAGAGGCGCTGCGTAATGCGGACGGGCAGATTGAACGGTGCGACCTGCGTCTTTATTACCCTGAAGCGCATACGACGCGTGAGGTGCGCGCGACGTACAATTTTGTAGGGAGTTCCGTTGAGGTGCTGCGGGTCTTCAACGGGAATGAAACGGCTGATGAAGTGGTTGAACTGCCTGATCAAAGGGTCATTTATCCGCCCGCATGGATTTTCAGTGGGCGTGTGGTTGAGGCGTTAGCCGCGCGCGAAGACAACACCGGGCAGGTGTTTACATCTCGCATCGCTGCACAGGATAACGCGCAGCTCCTGAGTGGCAGCATTGACGCACAATCAGCCTGTTTTGTCCGAGATGAAAGCATTACAGTGGGGACAAAGACGTATGCTGCTCACTGTTTCCAACTGGCCAGCCAAGGTAAACAACATGAACTGTTATGGCTGGATGAACACAAAGTCCTTATAAGATATAGTTACCAGGACTCCGAGCATCGGAACTGGACGATAAACCTGACGCAGTACGCGCGAAAATTATGATCAAACGTTTTCAAAACTTCCTGGGGCCAGAACGCTCCCGTGCCCTGTTCCTGCTGCTGGCAAGCACAGGGCTGATGAGCCTTATCCTTAATGCAGTCAGCGCCGAATGGGTGCGCCCTGTACAGACGTTGTTAGCGCTGGCCTTTGTGGTAGGTGCAGCGGTGATTATTATTGGGCGGCTGCCGGGCGAGGAACGCGGACGCTGGTACGCCATTTCCGCGCCGGCCATCGGCCTCGTGCTCATCGGACTGCTGTTAGTGCCGGAGTATTTGCTGCTGACGCTGGGACTTGCCGTCGGATGGGTGATCGCGGGTTCCCTGTTGTTCCGGGCGCGCGCGCCTATGCAGTACCAGAAGGCCGTAAAGCATCTGCGCAAGAATGAATACGCCGACGCGGTTAAAGTCCTTGATGACCTGATTAAGGAAGAACCCAACAACGTGCAGCATTACGACTTCCGCGCGCGGCTTTTCCGCGTGTGGGGCAAGCTGGACAGAGCCAAGCGGGACTACAAAAAAATCACGGAAATCGCTCCTGATCTGGTGGCTGGCTACAATGCCCTTTCCGAAGTTTACCTTCAGACCAGTGAGTATGCGCTGGCGTTGGAAGCGGCGGAAAAGGCAGCGGAACTTGCGCCTAAACAGTGGGTGGCGTTCTATAATCTGGGCATGATTGAAGATCGGCTCGGTCAATCTGAGGCTGTGATTGAACATCTGAGTCGCGCGCTGGCCCTGAAAGTTGACGATGCGCGCCATCGTTTGCTCATCCACCTTTACCTTGCACGCGCCTACAGCCGCCTGAAGGACATGAGCGCCGCGCAGACAGAGATAGCGGCCATTAAGCAGCACCGGAACGGCCTCAAAGATTGGCAAACCCTGATGGCCAGCGATCAGGCGGAAACCCTGCGCGCGGTGTTGGGCGCAGATGTCAAGACAGCACAGGAAGTCGCTGATGGACAGCGTGACGCCGCTTCCTTAGCCCGTGAGCCAGCAAGATGATACGACAACGTTTTCGTTTACTGATTCTGTATCTGACCTTTATCCTGGCGATTTTAGGTTTCGTTGCGTTCCTCGCAGGTGTCGTGATTGAGTTCTTCTCCAGAGGCGCGCCACCGACAGACCGGCTCAGTGGCGAACTGTCGCCTGTGATTCAGGTAGCCTTAGCCGGACTGTGTACCGCAACGCTGATGTCGATTGTCTGGTTTGGTGTGGTGGGGTGGCTGCTGGCGCGGCAAACACGACAATTGGGCGCGGAATATGGTGATGCCTATCGCCTGATTGAAGCTTTTCGCTTTCATGAAGCTATCCCTTTGCTGGAAAGAATCATCCGCGAAGGCAAAGAAACATCAGAGGTGTTGATGCTGCTGACCAGCGCCTATGCTTACAATGGGCAGTTGGCCAAAGCGCAAGCCACCGCAGACCGCGCCGTGCAGTTGTTCCCGAATGATCCGTCGGCGTATGTCACGCTGGCGAACGGCTATCGCCTCCAGGCGGCGTATGACGAGGCGGCACGCGCGCTGATGCAAGCGGCGGCGCTGGCCCCGGAACAGCCGATTACGTGGGCCGAACTGGGATTTGTGCAGCGCTTTGCAGGTGATCATGTGGCGGCTGTCGAGTCCTTCAAAACGGCGGCACATTTCCCGATGCCTGAGATGTATGCGCTGCGGGTGTACTATCACCTGGCGCAGGCCTATAAAACCAGCGGCGAATCGGATGAAGCGGTGCGTGCTGCGCAGCGGATGATGAGCGCGCGAAATGGTATCAACGTCTGGAAAACCGGGCTGAACGCGCTCGAAGGAACCGCTTACGGACAGGCGCTGCGCTATGAGATTGCGGCGATTGAGCAAGCGCTGGCCGATGCAGACGCGGGGAGTCGTAAATGACCCTCGTGCGTTTGCTGCAAGACCTGTGGCGTGATTACAGGACATGGGACAAACCCACGCAGATTTCACTTTTGCTCGCGCTGCTGATTGGCGCAGGGTTTGTGCTTGGCATTGTGTTTGCCCCGGCAGATTTGCGCTCGATGGCCATTGTTGGCCTGATTGGGATGTTGATCGTTATTCAGGTGATTGTGCTGTGGGGCAATCGCCGCATGGTGACGCCCTATGCTCAGGCACAGCGCCATTTCAGCGAAGGCCGCTACGAGCAGGCGCGGGAAACTCTGGAACAACTGCGCGATGCGGGAAAGGCGAATGTTCACAGTCTGACGCTGCTGGGCAATACCTTTCGCCAGCTTGGACGGCTCGATGACAGCGAAGATGTCCTGCGTGAAGCCCTTGATAAAGAATCTTTACATCCCTTTCCTTTATATGGATTTGGGCGTACACTGCTATCAAAGGGAGAATATCAACAAGCAGCCGAAGTGCTGGAAAAGGCATATCGTGCAGGGGTTGCTGTTGCCCAATTTGACCTGGGAGAAGTTTATTTCCGGCTTGGGCAGCAAGAGCAGGCGCAGCGCTATCTGAAACGCGTGCGACCTACCCTGCAAGAATCTTATCGGGCACTGATGGCTGATTATTTGCTGTACCGCATTGGCGTGGGGGAGCCACCTGCTTTCACTTTGATCAGTGAAGGGCTTCCATACTGGCAGGAAAGTGTTAGGCGTTATCAGGCCACCCCTTATGGTACTGCACTCGCGGAAGATATTGAAGTTATTCACACACTCACTGAGGAGAGAAACGCATGACCACTAGAGCCAGAAGAAACCAGAGCCAACAGGTTTTTCGTATCGGGATTATTGCCGGTATCATTGGCATTTTGGTAGTAGTCGGCGGCTTCTTTGTCTACTTTCTAGTGGACCAGGGTTCACGACAGGTACCTCTGGACATTCCGGTCTATCCGGGGGCTGAAGACTGGGGGCGTGCTGATCGCAGTGCCTACAGCCGCAGTGTTTTCTATCGTATTCAGAATGCAACACCGGAACAGGTTGCGGACTACTATACGCAGAAGCTGCGCGAGTTTTCGGGAAACAGCGAGGATGAGTGCATCCGGTTCCCCAGTGATGGAAACTTCCTGGAATTTGATGCGGGCACGGAAGGGGTCGCAGCCTATCAGTTTGTCTGCATGTTTGATCGCTCCTACTGGAGCGCCAGCCAATATACCCGTGTCGTCATTCAGCCGGGTGCGTTCAACGAAGACCCGACGCTCAATGCGCAAGGAATGACCGTTGTCGAATACGACCAAAACTGGAACCCCTAGTCAGGACAGCGCCCAGCAGCCGGTATCGTTACGCGCGCTGGTGTGGGCAGGGCTGGCCATCGGATTAGCAGTTTTTGTTGCCACGCAGGTCATCGGGGTGTTGTATGCCATACTCTTTCCCCCTGATGGGCCTGCGTTACCTTTGGACATCAGCCTGATCAGCCATCGCAGTGAAGGGCCAGGCGTTGATTACTGGGTGTACGGAACGGATCAGAATGCCTGCGAAGTGATGCGCTTCTTTTCTACGCAGGATGGCACATGCCAGCTTGTGCCGCTGATGTGCGGAGGCAGTGATGGGACGACGCTTGCGGAAAGTACTCCTGCACAGCAAGTCGGCAGTTGTACGGGGACGATGAACTTTTCCATCTTCCAGATGCGCTGGAGTGTGAACGTAAGCGCGCACCATTACACCGGTGGCACAACCCATTTCAGCCTGCTGCGCGAAGTGCTGTGGACAGGGGCGATGCCTGCCGAAACTGCAACAGCAACACCCTGACGTTGCCCCTACACGAAAGTGGCAATTTCAGGAATAATAAGTACAAAGCTCACAAAAACAAAACCTGAGGAGGTGCCCCGTGCTGGTGAGTAAAGGTGTACTCACGGTGCGGTTAATTGCCACTCTGAGTCGAATACGTGGTTGGAGTCGTTAATTCGTCATTCGTATTGATCAGAGATGGAGTAATCATGTTCAAGGCAGTTAACCCTAAAGCTGACATCCAGAAAGTCGAACGTGACCAGTTGAACTTCTGGCGCGAACAACGCGTTTTTGAGCGCACCATGAGCGAACGTGATGGTGCCCCGCGTTATGTCTTTTATGAAGGGCCGCCCACCGCCAATGGCCGTCCGGGCAGTCACCATGTGCTGGCACGCGCGTTCAAGGATATGTTCCCCCGCTATAAGACGATGCAGGGCCATTATGTGCTGCGCAAGGGCGGTTGGGATACTCACGGCTTGCCTGTTGAAATCGAAGTCCAGAAGGAACTGGGCATCCAGTACAAACATGAAATCGAGAAGTTTGGCGTTGCAGAATTCAACGAAAAATGCAAAGCCAGCGTCTTCCGTTACATCACGGATTGGGAAAAACTCACCGAACGCATCGCGTTCTGGGTGGACATGGACAACGCCTATGTCACGTTCACCAATGACTACGTAGAAAGCGTCTGGTGGATTCTCAAACAACTGTGGGACAAACAACTGCTGTATCGCGGCCAAAAAGTTGTCCCCTACTGTCCAACATGCGGCACGCCGCTGAGCAGCCATGAAGTCGCGCTGGGGTATCGCGAAGTGCAGGACCCCAGTGTTTACGTGCGTTTTCCGGTGAAGGATAAACCCGGCGTTTACCTGCTGGCATGGACGACGACACCCTGGACGCTGCCGGGGAACGTGGCGCTGGCGGTCAAGAACGATGTGGATTATGTACAGCTAGAAGGCCCGTCGCCTGATGGTGAAGGCACTGAAAACCTGATCCTTGCCGCAAAGCTGGTGAACACAGCGCTGCCCAAACATGACCAGTATAAGGTCGTGAAGCACTTTAAGGGCAAGGATTTGCTCGGCTGGCACTATAACCCGCTGTATACGTTCCTGCCCGTTGAGCAGGACTATGCCTATGTCGTGAACGGCGATTTCGTCAGCACGGAAGATGGTACGGGCATCGTCCACATCGCCCCGGCTTACGGCGCGGACGACATGAGTGTGGGCAACGAATTTAATTTGCCTGTGCTGCAAACGGTGAATGCCAGCGGGCACTTTATCGACGCTGCCACCAAATTCCGGGGCATGTGGTTCAAGGATGCCGACAAGGAAATCATGCGTGATTTGAAGGATCGTGGGCTGTTATACCGCCGCGAGAGCTACACGCATAATTATCCGTTCTGCTGGCGTTCCGGCGACCCGCTGATGTACTTCGCGCGCGATACATGGTTCATCCGTACCACCGCCTACCGCGATAAGCTGATCGCGCTGAACCAGGAAATCAACTGGGTACCGGAGCACATCAAGGATGGACGCTTCGGTAACTGGCTGGAAGACCTGAAGGACTGGGCACTGGGCCGCGAACGTTACTGGGGCACGCCTCTGCCCGTCTGGAAGGATGACCAGACCGGAGAAATGTTGTGCGTCGGCAGCGTTGAGGAACTCAGCAAGCTTGTCGGGCGCGATCTGACCGGGCTGGATTTACATCGTCCGCATGTGGACAACGTCACTTTCCCGAACCCGAACGGCGGCGGGATGATGCGCCGCGTGCCGGAACTGATCGACGTATGGTTCGACAGCGGGGCGATGCCAGTCGCACAGTGGGGCTATCCTCACAAAAATCAGGAGATATTCCAGCAGCAGTTCCCGGCAGATTACATCTGCGAAGCGGTTGACCAGACGCGCGGCTGGTTCTACAGTCTGCACGCCATCGCCGGGTTGCTGTTTGAGAACGTTGCCTATAAAAATGTCATCTGCCTGGGGCACATCCTCGACGAAAAAGGCGAGAAGATGTCCAAGAGCAAGGGCAACATCGTCGATCCCTGGGAAGTGCTGAACAAGCACGGCGCGGATGCGTTCCGTTGGTACTTGTATACAGCGACATCGCCGGGTGACAGCCGTCGTTTTTCGGCAAATCTGGTGGGTGAGGTTGTCAGCAAATTCTGGCTGACGTTGTGGAATACCTACAGTTTCTTCGTCACCTATGCCAATCTCGACAAATGGACGCCTGCCAGCGCACAACCAGCGGTGGCCGCACGTCCCGAACTGGATCGCTGGGTCTTGTCGGAACTGCACAACCTGGTGAAGGAAGTCACGGACGCCTTTGAACATTATGATGTGCCAGCGGCAACCCGTCCGGTGCAGGCGTTTGTGGAGTCGTTGAGCAACTGGTATGTGCGTCTGAGCCGTCGGCGTTTCTGGGAAAGCGAAAACACGGACGACAAGCTGAGTGCCTACGCCACACTGTACGAATGTCTGGTGACGGTTGCCAAGCTGATCGCGCCCACTGCGCCGTTCCTGAGCGAAGCCCTGTATCGTAATCTGGTAGGCTCGGTGGACAGCAGCGCGCCTAACAGCGTTCATCTCGCTCACTGGCCGACCTATGATGAGGCGTTGATCGATCAGAAGCTGTTGAGCGAAATGCGACTTATGCAGCGTTTGGTCAGCCTGGGACTGGCGGCACGTAATAACGTCAAGAAGGGCGATAAGAAGATCACCATCGGCGTTCGTCAACCGCTGGCACGGGCACAATTCGTCACGCGTGGCACTGCGGAAGCTGAGACTGTGCAGCGGATGCAGGACTTGCTCAAGAGCGAACTAAACGTTAAGGACATCGCCGTGCTGGCTGAGCCGGAATACGTGCTGAACCCCTTGCCGCAGATGTTGGGCAAGAAGCTGGGCAAAGATTTCCCGCGTGTGCAGAAAGCGCTGCGTGAAGGTTCGCGCGAAGATGTACAAAACTGGGGCAAAACCCTGAGCAGCGGCAAGAACATCACTGTTGAACTTGACGGTCAATCCTTCGAGGTGACGCCGGAAGAATGTGAAGTTCGTACAAAAGCTGCTGAAGGGTATACGTCTGCCGAAGATGGCGGCTATATGGCGGCGCTGGATACGACGTTAACCGAAGACCTGGTACTGGAAGGTTTGGCGCGTGAGGTTGTGCGTCGTGTACAGACGATGCGGCGCGATGCTGATTTCAACATCAGCGATAACATCCTTGTCAAATATGTCGCCAGTGAACGCCTGGCACGGGCCATCGAGACCTATGGTGACTACGTTCGCTCTGAAACGTTGAGCGTGTCGCTTGAGTCTACCGAGCCGGACGACGGGTTCCATAAGGACAATTTCACAATTGACTCCGAGCATTTGGCAGGGACAGAGACCATCGCTTTAGGAGTTAAGCGCGTAAATTAGTCAAAATGACTAACACAATTACACAAGGCAAGGTGCCAAATGGGGCCTTGTCTTGTTTGTTTTGGCACACTTTCAGATTATTATTGGCTATATCTGACAATAGAGATGCATGAACGCTGGTGAAAATACGCATGGTTTATGCATTTTGTCAACAATACAATGTATTCTGAAATGAGTAGGGTAGATCATATGACGGAAAATAATTCCGCCTCGCTTCAGGCATTGTTGCAATTTGCGCTTCCATTAGGCACATCGTTGATCACAGGGTCCCCGGAAAGCCTCATTAACTGGGCAGTGACTGTTCGCGCGCAACCCCCGGCCTTCCCCGATTTGTACGGTGGGGAACTGGCATTGATTTCAATGGATATTCTGCGAAGTTATGATGCGCGCATTACGCTGGCTGAGGTCATCCAGAGTCTGGCTGAAGCGAATGTGGGTGCAGTCGCCACCAAAGATGACATCTCACAGGTGGCGATTACAGTAGCGAATGAGCGCCGTGTCGCGCTGCTGGCTCTGCCCGAAGACAGTACACTGCCTGCGGTAGAGCGCGCCATCAATAAGCTGATCGTTAACCAGGCGGCACAGCTCACCCAGCGCGCGATTGAAATTCAGCGGCAGCTTACGCGGCTGGCGGCAGAAAATCGCGATTTGAACAGTTTGCTTCAGATTATTGCTCGCGCTACGGCTAAGCCTATCGTCGTTCATGACGACGCAGGGGTGATGATGGCCCAGGTCTATCCCAGCGTAGTGACACGCAAAGGGGTAGGCGTCAGCGGTGGGCGGACGCTGGTGCAAAGCTTGCCTTACAGCGCGTTCCAATCGTGGCTTAATCGCGATGCGCCCAATACGCCGGGGGCTATTGTCCCCAGCCCTATTGGCCACACCACCGTTCTGAAAGTGGAAAAGCGCGTCGCGGGCTATCTGTCGATTGTCGATGGGCGCGACACGTTGGAAGAATTCGACAGGCTGGTGCTGACCTACGGCGCAGATGTGTGTGCCATTGAACTGGCGAAAACCCGCGCTATTGCTTCCGCCGTTGAACAGGCACGCGGTGACTGGGTGCAAATGTGGCTTAGCGGCACCCCTGCTGACGATGATTTGATGACCACACGCGCACAGCAAGCGGGTTTTGACATCGCAACAACTTACATGGTGGCAGTCTTCCGCGCGACGACGGAAGGCGGCACCTCGTTACCGCTTGAAGGCTTAATTCCACTGGTACGCGATGACCTCACCCGTCGGCAAATCAGTGGCGCTGTCGGCCAATACGTAGACGTGATTGTCGCGCTGTATCCGCTGGAAAACCAACTCCAGACTACCCGCGTACGACACACGGTTGAGGAAGTGCGCACACAGCTTGCGATGCGTACCCCAAGCGGGCTGGTCTCTGCGGGAATCAGCCGCCCTTCTACGGGCTTATCGACACTGCGCGATGCCTATCGCGAAGCTAAAGATGCCCTGAGTATTGCCAACGAATTGGGGGACAAAGAAAAAACAACCTACTACGGCGATTTAAAGCTGTTTCAACTGCTGCTGGGGCTAAAGGAACACAGCCTTGACCACATGCGGCGTTTCTATCAGGAGACGCTTGGGCCGCTGGTTACCCACGACGAACGCAAACAGGGTGATCTCGTGCGCACACTTAACGGCTTCTTTGATGCCAACGGCAACCTCGCGAAGGCGGCCACCGATCTTGACGTACATCGCAACACGCTGGTTTACCGCCTGGAGCGTATTAGCGAATTAACAGGATTGGATATTAACGACGCGGATAATCGTCTAATCCTCAATCTTGCGCTGAAAATTCAACGGGTTTTGGCTACTTTACCGGGAAATTAGAACCAAAAACCAACCATTTGAGGCAGAATGTTGACTCTTGTGTGCAAAGTTTATGATATACTTAACACGAACACCTTAGCTCACTTAAAGGAGTCACAAAATGGCTGTTGAATTTTATGATGTAAAATATCGTAAGAAGGTATCTGTCGAAGACAAAGATATCACTAAAACTACCTTCACCGCCAACGGGCAGATCCGTTACGGGCTGCGCGGTAAGACTTCGGATGGGCGTAAGCTCACCAAGTTTGTCAGCAAGGCTGATTGGGACAAGATGAAGGTCCCGGAAGAGAAATAAGCGTGTTCAGCGAAAAGCCCATGCCCAGTGCGTGGGCTTTTTTATTACATGTGCCCTAGGCTGGAGATGACTTAAGTAATGGGTGCGGAATTAGGACGTAACTCCAGGGGATAAACACTGTTATATTTTACAGATTTGGGCAAAATTAAAGCCGGTCAATGCCGGCTTTAACAACTACTTCGCGAGTGTTTTGATGCACTTAGCGCAGAGGACTTTGCGAACAGGCAGCCCACCCTCGTAGACGGTGATGCGCTGTAAGTTCGCCTTGAATTTGTACTTTGACGCACGCATTGAAAAGCTGCGTTTTTGGCCAAAGGATGGACCTTTGCCGCAATTCTCACATTTAGCCATAGGGAATTGACCTTAACACAGGTTAAAATTCGCATAAACGGTAGCGGGATGCTACCATAACGAATCGTTAGATGCAAGGGTAACACCACTACCCCAATAGTTGTTATGTAGTGAAAGAGACCGGGGCAATGATTGTCGAGGTAAAAAAACAAATTTGTGATGGTCATCTTTATAAATGGTTAATTGCGGCAGGGCTTGCATGGCTTGAACATAATCAGGAACGCGTGAATCAGCTTAATGTTTTCCCGGTGCCGGATGGGGATACTGGCACGAATATGTTACTGACCATGAAGCGTGCCTATGAAGAAATCGCGCACATGAATGAAGGGCACGTGGGGATTGTTGCTGAGGGTGTGGCGCGCGGAGCGCTGATGGGCGCGCGCGGCAACTCTGGGGTGATTTTGTCACAACTGCTGCGGGGTTTTGCCCAGCGCTTACAGGGGCAGGAGGAGTTTGACTCCCTGCTGTTTGCTGAAGCCTGTAAAACAGCGGTTGATATGGCGTACAAAGCGGTCATTACCCCCGTTGAGGGTACGATACTCACGGTAGCCCGGCTTGCCAAGGATGCGGTTGTTGAAGAAGCAACGCATGAAACAAGTCTGTCTCAATTGCTCACCGTGATGGTCGAGGCAGGGTTCGATGCCTTGCAAAAAACCCCTGATCTACTCCCTATTTTGAAGAAAGCAGGCGTAGTTGATTCCGGTGGTCAGGGTTTTGTTTATATTCTGGAAGGAATGATGCGTCTGCTGCGTGGTGAGGTTGTCTCTATGTCCCGCGAGTTAGTACGGGTCGACGGTGAACAATGGCAGGAAGCGCTGGTTCCCGAAGACGAAGAAGGCTATGGTTACGATGTGCAGTTCCTGATGCACGGTCAGCATATGGATGTCAATGCCGTGCGGGCCACGATTGACGCCATGGGCTGGTCAACGCTTGTCGTAGGCGATGATAAGCTGATTAAGGTACATGTCCATGTGCATGATCCCGGCCAACCGATCAGCTATGCCATTGGTCTGGGGGTCAATATCGACGATGTGGTCGTTGAGAATATGCAATTGCAGTATCAGGGTTACGTGGAAGAACGCATCGGACGCGAAACCGGTACAGGCACGGTGGTCGAAGGTGCGGCTGTTATCACGGTAGCCAGCGGCGATGGTATGCGTAAGCTGTTTACCCATGATTTACAGGCGGCGCATGTGGTATCCGGTGGGCAAACGATGAATCCGAGTGCTGAGGATTTTTTAGCGGCCATCGACAAAATAGCGAACGACGAAATCATTCTGCTGCCGAATAATAAGAATATCATCATGGCGGCACGTCAGGCGGCATCTCTGGCGCGTGATAAACATGTGCGCGTGGTTCCCAGCCGCAGCCTTCAGCAAGGGATTGCTGCGATGTTTGCCTATGTCAACGCCCGTGAAACACAGTCTACACTGGATGAAATCACGCAGCAGATGACGGAAGCGCTGGGCAGCGTGATTAGCTGTGATGTGACCAACGCGACGCGCAGTGTCGAGTTTGAAGGGGTCAACGTCGAAGAGGGACAGTTTATCGGCCTGCTGGATGGCAACCTGGTGGTTACGGGCAATGAGCTTTTCGATGTTGTCTGTGAGCTGCTGAAAAAGGCGAAGGCCAACGATAAGGAATTGGTGACTCTGTATTTTGGCAGCGGCCAGGACGAGTCCCAGGCCCATGCATTGGTCGATTATCTGGTGAGCGATTTCGGTTCATTGGAGTTTGAAATTGTAGCTGGCGGTCAGCCGCTTTATCCTTATCTCATTAGCATCGAATAGATGGCAAACATACATATCGTCACCGATAGTTTCGCGCATTTCATCAACCCACATTTTGTCCACCAGCATCCGGTAACGGTGGTACCCAACAAGATCAACATCGGTGGCAAGCTGTACAGAGAGGATGTGGACATCAGTGCGGAAGAAGCTGTGCGACTTATCGCCCAGCAGTCTTTCGCACCGCAGGTTACATCGCCCAGTGTGGCTGATTACGCTGCGGTGTATAGCAAGTTAGCCCGTCATCATGATGCGATTATTTCCATTCATGCCTCGAGCCAGCTTTATCCGAGTTTCCAGAACGCTAAAGCGGCGGCAGCGCAAACACCGGGGCCATGCGAAATTGTGGTCATTGACTCGCAGACGGTGTGTGCGGGTCAGGGGATGCTGGTGCGATATACGGCCAAAAGTCTGGAAAAGTCGAACTCTATCGATGAACTCATTCGGATGATTCGTGGTACAATAGAACGTCTGTACTCAATTTATTATGTTGAGTCGATTGACTATCTGCTACAGAATAAAATACTCAGCGCGTCCCATAGTATTCTGGGGGCGATGCTGAGTATCAAACCCTTTTTAACCATTGAGAATGGGATACTGATGCCCATAGAAAAGGTGCGTACGCGTACTCAGGCTGTCGAGCGGCTGGTTGAATTTTTGGTAGAGTTTGAGACAATTGAAGATGTAGTAATACTCCAGCACAAAACCCACATGAGCGAGCAGACACGGATGCTTCAGGATCGACTGGCACTGGAATTTCCGGGACGTTATTTCCCCTATGCCATCTATGGAGCCTCACTGGCGGCGCTCATCGGCACAGACGCAACGGGATTAGTCGTGCTGGAAGGAGAAATGGAGCAAATAGACGATGACCTTTAAAAAAATCCGTTTTGTAACTGATAGTGTTTGTGACATTCCGGCAGATTTGGTAGCCAAGTGGCAGATTTCCGTAGTGCCCTGTTATGTAAACTATGACGGGGAGAGCCACCTTGACGATGGGAAAGACTTATCGCGCGAGGAGTTCTTTCGCAGACTGCCTTCCATGCGTTCTATGCCCACGACAGCGGCTCCCTCAGTCGGGATTACGGAGCAGGCCATTACCGCTGCCGCGCAGGATGCCGATCACGTCATTATCATTACCACCCCGGCGAAGTTGAGTGGTATCTACAATGCGATGCGTCTGGGAGCGAGCAATATCCCAGCGGAGAAGGTTTCATTGGTGGACAGCGGGACGCTGACGATGGCCCTGGGATGGCAAGTGCTGATTGCGGCGGAAGTCGCCAAAGAAACCGGCGACGTTCAGAAAACGCTGAACGCCATCCAGAAGGTGCGTGCCAATCAAAAGTTATATGCAGCGCTGGCAACGATGGAATTTCTGAGACGCAGCGGACGTGTGGGCTGGGCCGCCGCCAGTCTGGGCGCACTACTACAAATCAAGCCTATTTTGAACGTCACGGACGGCGAAGTCACCCGTTTGGCCACCATTCGTACCTTCGGTAAAGCCGTCGAGAAGCTGGTGGAGTTAACCCGCGCCGACGCCCCACTCGACAGGCTGGCGATTATGCACGCCAATAATCCGAGTGGTGCCGAAGATTTGAAGAAGCAGTTGGGCGATACGGCCCCTGCGGATACGATCATCATTGAGGTCGGGCCGACTCTGGGCACCCATATTGGACCTGGCGCGCTCGGAGTTCTTCCGGTCAGTAAGAGTTGGAGACAGTAACTTGCCATCTGCGCTAGAGAAACTGGTCAAAATCCTGAAGCTGGAACGCGAACAAGGCTATAAGAACACAGCCGTCATCGGCGGTTTACGGGCATTCAGTGAAAAATGGACCCAGGAAGCACATACTCAGGCACGTAAACCTGAACATCATGATTTGGTCGATGAATTGGGCAGTTTGCTCCAGCGCTATGAAGCGTTGGGCGAAAAAGCCGAACGTCACCAGTCTGTCGGTTATATGCTGGATCGCATCACGGGGCGCATCCAGTTAAATCGCCCTGCCTCTGCGCCAACAGATGCTCCGGCGGTTGAGCCACCGCCTGAACCCCGGAGACCAGAGAGGCCGCCGCGTACAGAGCAAGCGCCCGGTGAGCGCAGATCGCCCCATGCCGACAAAACTCAGGCACGGGAGCAGCAAGGCGGAACAGAACGCCGCAAAGGCGACAGCCGCAATCGGGAACAGCGCCGTGAAGGGGAAGCCCCCAATCGAGAACAACGCCGTGAAGGGGAAGCCCCCAATCGAGAACAACGTCGTGAAACAAGTCAGCGACAGGAAGCAGCACCCCGACAGGAATCCTATCAACGGCAGGATACGGCCCAGCCGCCTGCTGCTAAACCTAAAAGGGGCGCAGCCAAGCCGCCGCGCGAACAGCGGAGAAAGCCCGAACGCGGGGGCGGCGATGAAGACAGAGAAGTGATTGCTGCCCGTGAGCTGGAAGGGGGCGCTGATTTCACGTCGCTGGAAGCCGAATTTGAGGCGTCGTATCGTTCGGACAAGGGAGGGCATTCCAATCTGCCGGATATTGCGCCGCAGCCGCGTTTAGCACGCCCACCGCGCAAAGCACGCCCACCGATGGAGGAAAGCGAAGCAGCGGACATCATACACGGCTTAAACGCCTCTGTGACCACTGTGCGCGGTATCGGCCCCAAGATGGCCGAAACCCTGAAAGAAGTCGGCATTCAGAGCATCAACGACATGCTGTTTTATCTGCCGCGCCGCTATGATGACTACACACAACTGCGCTATGTCAGTCGGCTTAGGCCCCATGAAGTGGCGACCATCATCGGCACCGTCAGACATGTAACGACGGTTGCTGGTAAAAGCGGTAGAAAGGACTTCCGTCTCGTTCTGGATGACGGTTCCGCCTCGATTTCCGTCATCTTTTTTGGCCAGCATTTCCTGATTCGCACTATTCACGTTGGCGAACAACTGGTTCTCAGCGGTGAAGTCGGGATTTACAGCGGCAAACTCCAGATGTCCAACCCTGAATGGGAGCATTTGGATAACGAAAATCTACACACGACAGGTATCGTTCCTATCTATCCGCTGACGGAAGGACTGCGCCCGCGTGCGCTGCGCAAGCTGATGCACGAGGTGGTTGATTACTGGTCTGACCACCTGCCCGACTATATGCCGGAGTCTGTACTCGAACGTACTGAACTGGCAGACCTCGGCTGGTCGATCAAGAATCTGCACTTCCCGGAAGGCTGGGATCATCTGGAACATGCCCGCAGTCGTTTGACCTTTGACGATTTGCTGCTGCTGCAAATGGCGATTCTGGCTAATCGGCGTGCGTGGCAGTCTTTGCCCGCGCCTGCATTACAGGTCAGCGATGATTTCCTTGAGCCTTTTATCCAGACCGTGTTTACCTTCCCACTGACGGGAGCACAGCGGCGCGCGATTGAAGATATTCGTCGCGATGTGACCACTACGATCCCGATGAACCGACTGATTCAAGGCGATGTAGGTTCCGGCAAGACGGCGGTAGCGACGGCGGCGCTAGGCATGGCCTTCGCCAACGGCAAACAGGGCGCGTTGATGGCCCCGACTGGAATTCTGGCCGAACAGCATTACCGTAACATCAGCCGCGTGCTGGAAAGGACGCCGGGCGAACGTCAGCCTGTTGTCGCTTTGCTGACCAGTTCACTTTCAGCAGAAGAACGCAGCACCATCTACGCCGGGTTAGCCGATGGGTCGATTGATGTTGTGATAGGCACCCACGCGCTGATTCAGCAGGGCGTAGAGTTCAAAGACCTCGCGATTGTGATTGTTGATGAGCAGCATCGTTTTGGGGTTGAACAGCGCAAAGCACTGCGTGGCAAAGGCAGTAATCCACATTTGATCGTGATGACGGCGACCCCCATTCCGCGTACACTGTCGCTGACCATTTACGCTGACCTTGACCTCACCATCATTGATGAGATGCCGCCGGGACGTAAACCTGTTCAAACCCGTATTGTCGATCCGGTAGCGCGCGAACGTGTTTATGATTTCATCAAGGCACAGCTCGACCAGGGAAGACAGGCCTTCATTGTGCATCCCTTAGTCGAGGAATCGGAGAAGGTAGAAGCACGGGCGGCACTGCAAGCCTTTGAAGAACTCAAAGAAGTCTTTTTCCGTTATCGTGTGGGATTATTGCACGGACGCATGAAGCCTGCTGAAAAAGACGAGGCCATGCACGCCTTCACCGCACACCAATGGGACATCCTGGTAACCACCTCTGTTGCAGAAGTCGGCGTGGATGTGCCTAATGCCAGCGTGATTGTGATTGAAAGCGCAGACCGTTTTGGGCTGGCGCAGCTTCACCAGTTCAGAGGGCGCGTAGGGCGCGGCGAACATCCTTCGTACTGCCTGTTGATTTCGGACAACCTGACCGACGATGCGCAAGCACGCCTCAAGGCGTTGGAAGAAACGACTGACGGTTTCAAGCTGGCTGAAATCGACTGGAAACTGCGCGGGCCGGGTGATTTGCTCGGCACCAGCCAGAGTGGCCGACAAATCTCCGTGCTTGCGCCGCACATGTCTCCGCACCTGGTGGAGATGGCCCAGCGCGAGGCGCGCACACTGTATGAGGAAGACCCGGAACTCAGCAGGCCGGAACACCGATTACTGGCAGAGCGCGTCCAGATGCTGCATAATGAACGCAGCGACGTAAGTTAAACAACAGGGTACTCAGTGAGTACCCTGAATAATTTCTGTCCATTTTTTCAGGAACATTTTGATGACGCGAAAAGCTGTTTATCCCGGATCATTTGACCCGATCCATAATGGACACATCGATATTGCCATACGTGCCGCGCATATGTTTGATGAGGTCATTGTGGGTGTTTATGACCTGCCCAAGAAAAAACTGCTGTTTTCGGTGGATGAGCGTGTTGAGATGGCGCAGCAAGCCTTCGCAGGCATGACCAATATCCGAGTTGCCAAATATACCGGCTTAACAGTACACTATGTTCAGGAAGTCGGCGCAATGGCACTTGTAAGAGGGTTGCGCGTATTTTCGGATTTTGAGTTAGAATTCCGAATGGGGATTGCGAATCGCAAACTTGCGCCGGATGTTGAAACCATCGCGATTATGGCGGATGAGAAACATCTTCACATCAGTTCCAGTACTATTCGTGAGATCGCGGAACTGGGCGGTGACGTTTCCAGCATGGTCCCGGCATTTGTATCGGAAGCTTTGAAAACACGTTTTGACGAGTTACACGCCAATCAAACCAGTCCGGGCTATACCATCAGCATTCAGGACTAGTGCATCTAAGGGAGGGCATCTTGGATATTCAGCATTTAGTAGACCGACTTGAAGATTTAATTGATGAAGGTCGCCATATCCCCTTTAGCAAATATACTATGGTGGATGAGGAACGCGCCCTGGAAATTATTGACCAGATGCGTATTTCTATTCCCGAAGAAATCGAGAAGGCAGCGCGTGTTCTTTCACAACGCGATCGCATTCTGGCGCAAGCGAATGAGGAAGCGGCGCGTATTGTCCAGCAGGCACGGGAACGCGGCGATCAGATGCTGGAACGTGAAGTCAACGTGCAGGCAGCTCAGAGCCGTGCCGCGACCCTGATTGAGCAGGCACGCCAGGATGCGGATAATGTGGCCGGAGATGCGGACAAGTACGTCTTGGAAGTCCTGAGCAAACTGGAACAATTCCTCCTGCGGGAAATCAATGTGGTGCGCAACGGCATCAATGAGGTCAAGCAGCCTGTGGCCGATATTCGTCCCAGTATGCCGACACCACAGCCGATACCACAGGTCCAGCGGCAGCCCGTTGAAATTGGCGCACGCCGCGACAGCGACCAGTAACCAACCACCCTCGTTTTGGTATATAAGTTGTCTTGAGGTATCCTTTGGCGATACCTTTTTTGTATTAGGATACCTGCACAATGCGGCTGGTCTACATCGTGATCGGTTGGTCGGTTGGTATCTTGCTGGCGGCAAACAATCCGCACAGCCCGCCATCTGCCTGGTTTGCGCTGGCCCTTGCAGCAGCGGTCATCGCCTGGCTGTTTCGCCGCGATTCGCTGCTGCGCACAGGTTTTATGGTGCTGACTGCGCTGATGTTGGGCGGCTGGCGTATCGCTGTAGTCGCCCAATCCAGCGACGTGGCCCAATACAATGATCTCGGCGGCCTCACGATTGAAGGAATTGTGACGGATGCGCCTGATATTCGCGATGACCGCATTCAGCTGCGTGTTGCCGTCGAAAGCGTAACCCGCACAGGCTACACCTTCCCGACTTCGGGCATCACCTTGGTTCAAGCACCGCGCACGAGTCTGGAGATACACTATGGAGACCGCATCAGCGCGACGGGACTGCTGATTACCCCTGCCGAATACGATACCTTTTCCTATGCAGATTTTCTGGCCAGAAGCGGCGTGTTCAGCATCATGAGCAATGCGGCTGTAGAAATCCTGTCCACAGGTCATGGAAACGCGCTTTACGGCTGGCTGTTAGACCTTAAGCGACTGGCGGCAACGGCCATCGCGAGGGGACTGCCTGAACCGCACGCAGGTTTACTATCGGGCATTCTGTTGGGAGAAGATCGGGGTATCTCGCAGGGATTGGTGGACGATTTCAGTGCCGTCGGCGCGTCACATATCGTCGCCATCAGCGGCTTCAACATGTCCATCGTCAGCGCTACGGTGATGGGGCTGTTCCGAAAGATGCGGGTCGGAGATCGGGCAGCGGCGATATTCGGCATCAGCGCCTTGTTGATTTACACGATATTTGTCGGGGCGAGTGCCTCGGTGCTGCGCGCGGCGATCATGTCCAGTTTGTTGATTATCGCGCCGCTGCTCAAACGCAAGACCTATGTGCCCACGTCGCTGGCTTTCGTGGCGCTGGTGATGTCCGCGCTCAACCCGACAGTGCTGTATGACATTGGCTTCCAACTCACGTTCTTTGCCACACTTGGTCTAGCGCTATTCGTTGACCCCTTGTCCAAACGTTTTGAAGCGCTGCTGTACCGCCTGTTTCCACGCCGCATCGCCAATACGACGACAAACCTGCTGGCAGAACCGCTGATCGTTACCATCGCGGCCAGCATTATGACCCTGCCGTTGATTGCGATTTACTTCAATCGACTGTCGCTGGTGATGCTTCCAGTCAATCTGCTGGTGGTGCCTGTGCAGGCGGTTTTGCTGCTGTTAGGGCTGGCGGCTACTCTCGTGGCGATGATTGTTCCATTGTTGGGCCAAATCCTCTACTGGCTTGTGCTTCCTTTGCTGGCATGGACAATTGACGTGGTGCGGCTTTTTGCGCGGCTGCCGTTTGCAGATGTTGAAATTCATGCAGACCCGCGCCTGGTGGCGTTCTTTTTTATCGGTGTACTGGGATGGGCAATGACACAAGCAACTCAACCCGCATGGCTGCCGAAACTGACGCGCTTTGTGAAGCAGCGCGCGATAGTGACCGCCACAGCATTCTCCGGCTTGCTCATTTTTGTGCTGGTTGGGGCGGTGTATTTGAGTCGCCCTGATGGCCATTTACACGTCTGGTTTCTGGATGTCGGCCACAGCAACGCGGTCTTAATCCAGACGCCGGGTGGCGCCCACATTCTGGTGGACGGCGGTAGATTTCCCTCACGTTTGCTGACCGCTATCGGAGACCGCCTGCCGTTCACAGATCGCACGCTTGAAGTCCTGATCCTGACGCAGCCCGATGAATATGAGTTTGGAGCGCTGCCCATAGTGCTTTCGCGCTACACCGTTGACCTGGCCTTATCGAATGGGCAGACCAGCGGAAGTCAGGCATTTGTCGATCTCGAATTGGCGCTGTCAAACAGTCAAAACCTGATTGTCGGCACGGGAAACACCGTCGAAATCAGCGACGGCGTGACCATACAGGTGCTGTATCCGCCCATGCAGCCGCAGCTTGGCGATAGTTTTGATGATAATACGCTTGTGCTGCGCTTGAGCTATGGTGATGTTTCGTTCCTGCTGACTTCCGATTTGAGCCGTGAGGGCCAGGAAGCGCTAGTGGAAAGTGGGGAACTGCTCACCTCGACAGTTTTGCAGCTTCCACAACATGGGACGGGGCGTTCCCTAAGCGGAGCCTTTGTCGAAGCCGTTCAGCCGTCCGCTGTCGTATTACAAAGCGCCCGGGACAACCGACGAGGTGACCCGGACGCTGATGTGCTTGCAATGGTGGAATCTTTACCGCTGCTGCGCACCGACCAATCTGGAACCCTTCATTTATGGACGGATGGCACCCGCTTATGGGCAGTGGCAGATGGGTAAGCTTATAGTAGGTGGATGAGCATCGAGAATTGGTTGTCGATTTCCGAGCCGGGGCGCTGCATCACGAACCAGAACGCAAACAGATATACGCCACCCAGTACGCCCGTGATGATCGCAGGCCCGCGTGACTTCTTGGCTTTGGTCATACCAGCGACGATGATGGGCAAGGCGAACATGCCGCAGTGGATGATAAAGACGAGCAGTCCTTTAGGGTAGGAGAAGATCAAAGGGTCGCCGCCTCCTGAGCCGCCCAGCGTGTTAAAGATACCCAGCGGCGCAAGTTTTGACAGCACCGTTAGCAGCAGCACCGTTGCCATAATCAGCGTCGTCAGCATTTCCTTGTCGCCTTGCATGAACAACGTAATCATGCCAAAGAAGAAGATGGGGTAAACAAACACAATATCCCAAATTTCGCCGCCGCGTCGTGGCCCAATGTAACGCAAAATCTGCTGCCCGAGGTCATTGCTCTGCGCCTGTGCCACAGGTGCCAGCATCGCCATCAACATGATCATCATCAGGCCAGCCATGAACTTATTTCGTGTCATTTCAAAAGCTCCTATAACCTCAAGCGTGGATGAAAGATGCGCTGTTCCTATAGTACCGCTTTTTACAAAATTCAACACATCGAGTACCATGCCTTCTTATACGTCGCCGTACCCGCTGCGGTTGTACTGCGCCATAAAAGTAGGGGATAGGGTGCAGCTTGATTGAGGGAAACCCGCGCAACCTGAATAGGAAATAAGTGTTTTCGTCCATGAGACCAAGTCAGTCTGTTTACCGCAGTTTACTTTTTCGCATAAAATATTCATTATGAAAACCAAAATTATGGACTGGTGGGAGCGCTTACATCCCACGACTCAATCACTGCTGAACCATTTGTGGCTGGCTATCGTCAATTTCTCGCGACACGGCACACGCCAGGCCGCCGCGCTCGCTTACTACGCGATATTCTCGATTTTCCCGCTGTTTCTGCTGCTGGTGGTGGCTATCAGTAATCTGGTCAATCCGGCACTGGCAAGCGAACAGATTGGCAACGGGCTGCGCCTGTTCCTGCCTACCGGAATGGTGTCCCCTCTGCAAAACGATGTGGCGGCGGCGCTCAATCAGGCGCAGTCCTTCGGAATCGTGGCGCTGGCGGGATTGGCGTGGTCAGCGCTGGGTTTGTTCAGCAATCTGACCTCGTCGCTTGATTTGATCTTCCAGGTACCCGCCAGCCGCAGCATGTGGCATCAGCGTCTGGTCGCGCTGCTGATGACGCTGATTCTGATCGTACTGGTCATCGCCTCATTCATTACGTCGGGTGTGCTGAACCTCATCTGGGCATTCCTGGGGAGCCAGCCGAATGTGTGGATGTCTCTGGGGCGAATTTTCCTGCCGATGGGGCTGGATATGGTGATTTTTGCGCTGTTGTTCCGCTTCGTGCCCGCGCGGCAGGTATCGTGGGATGCGGTGTGGCCTGCGGCTATCTTCGGAGCGTTGGGTTGGGAACTGATCAAGACAGTGTTCGGCTTGTATCTGGGGAATCTGCTGACGAATTATCAGATTGTCTACGGCAGCATCGCGGTGGGTATCGCCCTGCTGTTGTACGCTTATCTCACGGCGTCGATTTTCCTGCTGAGCGCGGAAATCTGTGCCCAGCTTAATGTGTGGATCTACGCGCATGTTCACGGGTCAGAGGAAAGCCGCTTACCCGGCGGTGTGGCAGCCCAGCAGAAATGAAAAGGGGGCTGTGCGCCCCCCATCATTCGCTTCGATTATGCATGTTGACGTTCTACAGTGAACTCGTCGTGAAGTTCACCATAGTTCTCCTGCAAACGCGAACCTGCTTCGACGAGCAAGCGGCCTAAGTTAGCCAGCATCGGGTTAGAAGCCATAGACTTCTTGTTGCTAGCAGTCTGTGCCAGGCGAGCCTGTTCTGCTTCGCGATAGAGATTGTCGTTGTGGTTCTGAACGACGAGTTTGTTTTCCCAGCTATTCATGGTGTTTTCACCCTTATGTTTTGAATGTACGATGGTATGTCTAGTTATCCTGTGGCGTGCAACATCCAGTGTTGCGGGCCTTTCCTGCCGGAAGGACAGGACCGTCAGCTACAGCGGCGGTTGAGTGCCGCTCACGGGTCATGGGACCCTACGGTGCATTCCTAACATACGTTGAGTGCGTACCGAAGAGGCTAAAAAAGCCGCAGGGTCTGTGCCTGCGGCTGTAATCCTCTCCCGAATTAAGGGTGATTAGCAGCGTGCAGGCGCAATAGTGATGGAGATCGCTCCAAACAGGTTGTGAGCTTTCCGAACCATCTGTGGTACAAGAAGCTTGACCATTATGCGCTGCATCCTTTCTGTGGTCTATAGAGGTTCACGAACAATCAGAATGATCATATGAAGATCATCTTTCTAAGAATATCATGACTTATGTTCTACTGTCAAGAGGGCAATTTGAAAATATTTAAAAGTCCTATGTTTTTTAAAAAGCTTTTAACAGTAGTGAAAAACAAATGAAACTGCTGTAAACTGAATCGCAGAAATTGAACGTATATACAAACAACGGAAAATAATGTGTCTGAGTTTCCTGAATTTGATCTAGAGAATGCGGAAGTAGAAGTCATCGAACATGACGAGCCGGAAACGGAACGGAGTCTGGCACGACGCATTGCATTGCAGGCGCTGTATGAGGTAGACAGCGCGCACCACAATGTTGATGAAGTGGTGGCGCGCCATGTGCTGGCGCATAAGGATGCCGCGCGCAAGGTGCGCAGCTACCTGAGTGAACTCGTCGTGGGAGTTATCAACAATCAAGGACGGCTGGATAGGGTTATCCGTCATTATGCACCGGAATTTCCGCTGGAGCAGGTTGCAATTATTGACCGCAATATTTTGCGCATGGCTATCTATGAGTTTGGCATCGCCAGCAAAGTTCCTGTGGGTGTTGCTATTGATGAAGCGGTAGAATTGGCCAAGTTGTTTGGCGCTGACAATACGCATCGTTTTATCAACGGCGTACTGGGCACGCTGGCCGACAACGAGGAAAGCTTGCGAACGATGCTTGAGGCGGGTGAGGACAAAAAATCATGAACTTCTTTGGGATTGGTGGATGGGAACTGGTAGCGTTTCTGCTGATCGCGCTGGTGGTTGCTGGCCCGAAACGCATGATTCAGTGGGCTTACGTGCTGGGTGTGTACATGGCGAAGTTCCGGGGGATGTGGGCAGAAACGATGAAGCTCATTGAAAAGGAATTCCGCAATGCCGGGCTGGATGTCGAAGTCCCCAAGCAGCTCCCCACCTCTCGCACCATCCTGCGCGAGCAGGTCTCCAAAACCTTTAAGCCGATCACCAAACCCATCAATGACACGCTCAAAGAAGTCAACAGCAGTCTGCAAATCACACCACCTGCGAATGGCAGCACCAGCAGCGGGACGCCAGCGGAGAGCAACGGTGCCAGCCAGGATAATTCCAGCTTTGGTACATGGTCAGGTACCGAGAAAACGGAGAAGTAACCCATGCAGCGCGTAAAAACTCCCCCACCCCCCAAGAATGGAACACCGGAAGAAGACCCCGGCGCGCAAATGTCGCTGCTGGAACATATCGAAGAACTGCGAGACCGTTTGCTGAAAGCGATGCTGGCGCTGCTTTTCGGCACGGTCATCGGCTTTCTGTTTGCTGATAAAGTGATGGCGTTTCTGCAAGCGCCGTATGGACAGCGTTTCAAGGCGTTGGGACCAACCGACGCGGTGGTCGAATTCTTCCGCGTGGCGCTCATGCTCGGTGGGATTATCGCCATCCCCATCATCACCTATCAACTGCTGATGTTTATCCTGCCCGGCCTGACCAGCAAGGAAAGACGTTTTGTGCTGATGTCGCTGCCGGCGGTGTTCGGCCTGTTTCTGATTGGGGTGTTTTTCGCGTGGTTCCTGCTGATTCCCCCCGCGCTGAACTTCCTGCAAAACTTCCAGCCGACGCTGTTTGAGTCTGAGTGGACGGCGGAACTGTACTTAGGCTTTGTCACCACGCTGATCTTCTGGATGGGTGTGGCGTTCCAGACGCCGCTGCTGTTCTTTGTCATTTCACTGCTGGGTTTCGTCACCCCGGGCGCTTTAATCCGCAACTGGCGCTTCGCGGTGGTTGGCGCGGCAGGTGCAGCGGCGATCATCACGCCAACGGTTGACCCGGTCAACATGTTTTTGGTGATGGCGCCGTTAATGGGGCTGTACGCCTTCAGCATTTTGCTGGTGGCGATTGGCGTGCGCATGAATCCTGCGTCGCGGGCATGAAGCGCACTCGTCGCTACTGGCTGCGTCTGATTATTCTTGCGGTTGTGGGTGTCGCGGCGGGGGTGTTCCTCCCGCCGCTTTTGATTGGCGTGGCGATGCTGTGGGGGCTTACCCATCCAGCGTGCAACCCCGGCGGCACCCCTGCCCAATTTGGCATGAACTACGAAGACATCAGCTTTCCTTCCACGCGCGGCGTGACGCAGGAAGGTTACTTTATCCCCGGCACGAACGGCGCTACGGTGATTATCCCGCCTGCGTTTGGCAACGGACGCGGCGGGGATTTGCACTACGCGGCGGTGTTTAACGGCGCTGGATTCAATGTCATTACGTTCGATGGGCGTGTCTGCACCAGCTACGGCCATACGTCGATGGGCTATGTCGAGGTGGAGGATGTGGAAGCGGCGTATGCTTATCTGCAAACACGGCCCGACGTTGACGCGACACGGGTGACGCTGCATGGCTTTTCATCGGCTGGCGCGACCAGTCTGATGGCGGCGGCGCGGATGCCAGCGATTCGCGGGGTTTCGGCAGAAGGCAATTACGTGGATATTCCACACGCACTGGGCATGGATCAGCCGCAGACCTTTCTATACAGCCTCACCTACTGGTCGGCAAGCCTTACTTATCGGCTGGTGACGGGCGAAGACATCAGCGTGCTCAGTCCGATCAAGGCGATGGCGACGATTGGCGCGCGTCCAGTGCTGCTGATTTACGGCACACTGGATGGTGCTTATGCCGATGCACCAAGCCTGCGCGATGCGGCGGAAGCAGGCGGCGCGGCGGTGGAGCTGTGGATTGTCGAAGGGGCGCGGCACGGCGAATACATGGCTGTCGCCGGGGCAGAGTTTGACCAGCGCGTCATTACCTTTCACTGCGAGGCGCTTGGCGGTAGGCTGGAGCTAACGCCTATTCCACGCTGTCTGTGAAATCAGGTACAATCCCACTGTTTACAAATTGAAGATTAGGGAAAGCCTATGGTGAGCTTATTTTCACGGCGGAAAAAGCCGCGTGTGGTCGTGCTGGGGTTGGACTGTGCAGGGCCGCAGCTTGTGTTTGATGCGTTCAAAGCTGATTTACCTGTGATGTCGAAGCTGGCGAGTGAGGGGACATGGGGGCGGCTGGAGTCGTGTATCCCATGCATCACCGTCCCGGCGTGGGCCAGTATGCTGAGCAGCCGCGACCCCGGCGTAATCGGCGTGTACGGCTTCCGCAATCGCCCCGATCACAGCTACCGCAAGATGACCACTGCCGACGGCGCGGCCATCAAGGTCAAACGCGTGTGGGATTATGTGGGGGAGGCTGGCAAACAGTCGATGGTGATGGGCGTGCCGCAGACGTACCCTGTGCGCCCTCTCAATGGACACCTTATCAGCGATTTTCTGACGCCGAACAGCGAAAGCGCCTTCACCTATCCGGCGATTCTCAAGAGCGAGGTACTGAACCTTGCGCCGAACTACCCGTTTGATGTAAAGGACTTCCGCACTGAGGACAAAAGCGGCCTGCTCCAGCGTATCTATGATCTGACGGAGACGCAGTTTAAGGTGGCGCAGCACAACATGAAGACAAAGCCCTGGGACTTTTTCATGTGGGTGAACATGGGGACAGACCGGATTCATCACGGGTTCTGGCGCTACTATGACCCGCAGCACCGCCTGTATGAGCCGGGGAATGCGCTGGAAACGGCGATTCGGGACTATTATCGCGCGGTTGATGGCATGATCGGGAAGTTGATCGAATTGATCGACGACGCTGTTTTATTGATCGTGAGCGATCACGGCGTGACGCGCATGGACGGCGGCATTTGCATCAACGAATGGTTGTGGCGCAGTGGATGGCTGGCATTGAAAAATACCCCCACTGAAGGGCAAATTGTGGCCTTTGACGAGTCGAACGTCGATTGGGAACGGACGAAGGCATGGGCCAGCGGTGGTTATTATGGGCGCGTGTTCCTTAACGTGCAGGGCCGTGAGCCGCAAGGGGTCATTCCGGCTGATGCTTACGAAGCGGTGTGCGATGAACTGGCGGCGGCCATCCGCGCAATTCCCGATGATAAAGGACAAGCGCTGAAGACGCAGGTGTTCAAGCCCAAAGACATTTACAGTCAGGTGGGGAACATTGCGCCGGATTTGATTGTGTACTTTGGCGATTTGCACTGGCGTTCGGTGGGCAGTCTGGGGCACGGCAAACATTTCACGCTGGAGAATGACACCGGGCCGGATGATGCCAATCATGATACGCACGGGATGTTTATCCTGCATGACGGCAAAGGGCGGGGACGCGTTGAAGGGCATCAACTGATGGACATCGCGCCGACGCTGCTGAACCGGATGGGGCTGACTATCCCAGCAGAGATGCAGGGCAAAATCATTGGATAAAAATACGAGGCGGGTGATGATCCGCCTCGTAGTAATTTAGAGCAAAGGGGCTGGCAGCGCTTACTGGCGACGGTTGAACACCTTTTCAATCTCCACGCCAAAGAGAATGAGCGAGGCCAGACCAAGCGCCAACACCAGTTCAACTGCCGTGAGCGCTTTAGTTTCAAAGACGCCCTGCATGAAGGGGACGTAGATGACGGCCAGTTGCAGCAGGAAGGTCGATAATCCTGCGTAGAACAGCAGCATGT
>JAXLWC010000068.1:0-30752 GCA_046328675.1 Anaerolineae bacterium | reverse complement strand
AGGACAAGCATGATCGTCTGGCGATGCTGGAGGATTTGCAGGCGCGCGTCGTCGGCGAAATCAACGGCCAGTATCTGGGGCAGACGGTGGAAGTGCTGGTCGAGGAACAGCACAAAGGCAAGTGGCGCGGACGCACCCCGCAGAATAAACTCGTGTTCTTTGAGGACGCGGGCGACTGGCAGGGGAAACTGGCCAACGTCGAAATCGTCTGGACGGGACCGTGGAGTATGCAGGGGCGGCTGCCCAACACGCAGCAGACCATCAGCGAACCGCTGGTGGTGTTTGCGGGCTAATCAGCGCGGGGCAGGGGAGACCTGACCCGCAAAATCTGTGCTCAGATAAAAACTTAATGCTTCCGTTTGCGATAACTCGCGATGTAGCGTTATAATCGACTTGTAACTTTCTCAGCGACGTATATCCACTGGCGGCCTGCCAGTATTGCTTACACCGATTGGAGGACCAGGCACGATGCCTATTGAGAGAAGCGGATACTACTATCCCAACAAGTTTGCCCGTCTGACCATCGAGGCGTTTGAAGAGATCATGGGGAAGAATGGTCTGAACGCCATTCTCAATCTGGCAGGGCTTCAGCAATATCTGACTGAATATCCTCCAGACAATCTCGAAAAAGGCTTTGACTTTGCGGACTATACAGCGTTGATGGTCGCGCTGGAAGATATGTACGGTCCGCGTGGTGGACGTGGTCTGGCGCTGCGTGCGGGGCGTGCGGTGTTCGCGGGCGGTCTGCGTGCCTTTGGCGCGCTGGCTGGCGTGGGCGACCTGGCGTTTAAGGTGCTGCCGATGAACGCCAAGCTGAAGATCGGCGTTCCGGCGATGGCGAACATCTTCTCGCAGTTCTCGGATCAGATTTCCAACGTCTATGAAGAAGGCACGGACCGCATCGTCTATACGATGGAACGCTGCGCGCTGTGCTGGAAGCGCAAGTCTGACAAGCCGGTGTGTTACATGGGACAGGGCTTGTTGCAGGAAGGGCTGCGCTGGGTGTCTGGTGGTCATGAGTTTAAAGTGGACATGGCGACGTGCATTGCCAAGGGCGATGACATGGGGCGCTATGTGATTTACAAAGAACCCATCAGCTAATCAGAGACAAGTGAAGACGACATCACAGAGGACACAGAGGCGCGCTGCTCTGTGTTTTTTGCATTGGGGCAGGGACATTTCTGCCGAGAGCACGCGTAGTGACATCATCATAGGGGGCTATAGGTGTAGTTGCGTATGTCCAAGCGATAGTCGTCTGTATCTCTCGTTTTCTTCTGCAACCGCAATTTTGATCTCTATTCGCGCAGCGTTTGATTTTCAAAGAGCGTGTGTAGAAAATTTCCCGTGCGTCTATCAGCAGTTGCAGTCGCTAACAGTAGAGGACGAATCATCCCCACCCCATAACGGTTCTTGAAACCGATCAAAATGAGTATTCCAGAATAAACATCTTTTGGCTCATCAAATCGAATATCCCCACTTTCCCCCAAAGCGCTTTTCTAAAAGTTTCGCCTACATATCGTGCAATACCATCAAGGTTTAGCGTTTGATCCTTTTCAAGCATAGATTTCGTACTTGGATACGTCTCCAAGAAGCCACATTTCCAATACGTACGTTCAAGGAGGAAGGGGTGAAGTCAAGTTTTGTGCGGATAGGCTCAGGTAGTCTCCCTGAAAAACGCTCCAGAGCATCATCCATATCCGCAAGCCAATACTCGAAATCTGTCGCGGCGGCGGTTCTCGGCTCACGTTTCATTTATGCTCCCTAATTGATTGAACGAGTCACCTCTAGCCCTTATCCCTGGATGCAATACGCATCAGCGCTGCCTCTACCCAATCAGTTTTGGCCAGCGTCTTCAGGAACTGGACAAGCAGCGTCTTCGCGCTGGTACTGTCCGTCACCTCACATGCCCACAGGGATTCTTCAGGTTCAAGTCGTAAGGCTGTCCACATCTCGCCTAAATCATGCTTCCAGGATGCTGGCGCTTTGTCGCTGCGATCAAGGATAGGCTGGTGTTCGCGCAGGTAGCGGCGGATAGCCCGCGCCTCCCTATGCATAGTTTCAGGGTGTGCGCTGTCCACCAGGATGATCTCCCCCAGCATATTGTCCTGCATGGCATCCCAGAAAGAGGTCTCTGCGCAGCGCGCCGGGACACTCAAGCAAATATAAGCCAGGTCTGCCGCCAGCGGAATGACGCCAAGCTCCAAGCGCATGACGGACGAGGTCGCTGCGGTTGCTGTCGGTGAATTGCAGTGTCCCGTGTTTTCTTCGCTGAAGCGGATTCCTGTGGTAAGGAGCTGACTTGCGCTGTTTATGAAAAGATCGCTGCCACAGCGGTATGCACCTGTGACCATCGGGAGCCGTTTGTTGGCACATGGAAGTAGCTGTTCAGAATATGGAGGATATTGTTCATAGAGCGTTTCATTGCCTCGCTTAACGCACACCGATAACCCTACGCCATTATGCGTGCGAGACGCAAATCCTGAGTGCGAGCGTGACAGAGCTGTCGATTGTCGTAGGAACTGACGGGTGTTACAATGCGTCTAATGATGTGGAGATCTTCACACAACTTTACGAGGACATCTATGCGCTATCGAATTGCGTTTTTAGTCTTCATGATGCTGACGGTGTTTACGGCGTGTAACCTGGCAGGCGAGCCGCCGACACAGCCCCGCAGCAGATTACGCCCATCACGCAGGGCAGGCCGCAGGTAACGATTGTCTCGGTGACGCCGGGGCAGAGCGTGGCGGTGAACCAGTTGGTGACGGTGACTGCTGCCGTGACCGATACCGTCGGCGTGACGCGTGAACCTGAATGCCAGCAGACCGGGTTGCCGATAACTACTCAATCAGCGTCATCGTCCGGCGAAACCAATCGCACCATTCAGCTTGAGTTCACGCCGCGCACCGTAGGCGTGGTCACCTTAGAAGTGGTTGCCTCGCGTCTCGATGGCACCTCCAGCGACCCTGCCACCGTACAGCTTACGGTAGGGGCATCAGCGACCAACACGCCGCTTCCCGGCATCGGCAGCACGACGGGCGGTGGGCAGGCGGTCAACCCCTGCCTGAACGTAAGCGCTTCGACATGCAGCGCGTGCGTCGGCAGGGCGGCAGGCGCGAACCTGCGTCCATCCCCCAGCACGCGACTACGCCGATTCGTGTGCTGGCCAGCGGCTCGATTACCCCGATCATCGGGCGCACGTCCGATAACCAGTGGTGGCAGGTGCGCGACGGCAACACCACCGCATGGCTGAGCGACACGGTGGTGGATACGCTGGGCATTTGCACCAACGACCCAGTCGTGGCTAACTCCGGCTTGCCCACCGCGACGGCAGCGATTATCCCGTCGTCAACACCGATGCAGCTAACGGCGACGCCGACGCTGGCGCTGCCTACCGCCACGCGCGTCCCGCCTGATCTGGTGGTGGCCTCCATCGACGGCGCGCAGACGCTGACGCTTTCGGGCGGCTCGGCCTCCGCGACGTATACCATTGTCATTACGAACACAGGCGGCAGCCCGACAGGCTCATTTAACAGCACGCTCACGGTTCAACCGGGTAACACCGTGACCAACCTCGCGGCGATTTCGTCGCTGAACGCGGGCGAAAGCATCACGCTGCCGACGCCGCTGACCTTCACGGGCGCGGGCACGTATACGCTGACGGTGCGCGCCGACAGCGGCTCGACGGTGACCGAGAGCTTCGAGGCGAACAACACCAACTCGCTGGTGGTCACGGTCTCGAACTAAGCTGCGTTTTCTCTATCGAGGATGTTTGAACAAGGGGATTAATCCCCTTGTTCGCGTTTATGTAGATTAGCGATTGGCCAACAGCAGCGCGTCCAGCGACCAGGCACCTGCTCCGGCGATAACCAGCACAGCCGCTACGCCCACCGCGAGGATGAAGTATTCGTAGCCTTCGCCCTGCTGGCTGCCGAACCAGTTCATGAAGAAGCCGTTGGGGCGGTGTACCAGCCACGCCGCAACCAGCATTGTGACGCCAATCCCCAGCGCCGCCGGACGCACCAGCAGGCCCGCCATCAGCGCCAGCGAACCGAAGAACTCCGCGATGATGGCCAGTAAGCCGAAAAGGTAGGGGATGTGCATGGTTTTCGTGAAGTAGTTCATCGTGCCGCTGTAACCGAAGCCGCCGAACCAGCCGAGCAGCTTTTGTGCGCCGTGCGGGAAGATGACCAAACCCAGCGCAATACGCAGTACCAGCAATAGAATGTCGGTGGCCTGTGATGTGGCAAACAAAGATTGTAGGGCGTCCATTGTGATGTCCTTGTGAGTGATTGAGGATTTGCGATAGTTGCGCGCGCAATAGTTGTATATGCAACAATATTATCTGAAATTAGTTGCATCGTCAACTACCTTCTGATACACTTCTAACGCAATGGACAAAAAACCGGATACACTCTATATCGACACCTGGCGTCTGTTTATCACCGCCAATGCGCGCCTGCTGGATACCATCGACGCTGAGATGGTGGGGGCGGGCGTTCTGCCGCTGCACTGGTACGATGTGCTGGTAGAACTGGCGCAAGCTCCTGACCACCGCGTCCGCATGAGTGACCTGGCGCAGCGCGTCATCCTCAGCAAAAGCGGCTTAACACGCCTTGTTGACCGTTTGGAAGCCGAGCAGCTTCTGGAACGTGAACGCAGCGCCGAAGACCGTCGTGGAGCATATGCGGTGCTGACAGACAAAGGGCTGGAGGCGATGCGGCGTTCGTGGAAAGTATACGCGCAGGCCATTCAGGAGCGCTTTGCCGCCCATCTCAGCGATGAGGAAGCCCGCATACTCAGCGCCGTGTTTCAGCGGATGCTCAATGCCTTGTAGCCCGTTACCAAATCGTTGAAATCACCCAAAGCCAAACTTGCGAAGAAACCATTTCTGAGCGTTAATTAAAGACAGTTTCAATTCTTGGACTTGAGGAATACTTTAGACACGTGCCGACTCATGTGTTGATCATCCACCCACGACTGGACTTCGTGGTTACGCTAAAGCAGGCGTTAGAACGCGCTGGCGCATACGATGTTCACCCCTTCACCTCCGCAGATACGGCGGTGGATTATTTGCGTTATCACCCGCAGGACGTAGCGCTGGTGGACATGAACGTCACGCCAATAGGTGGACTTGAGCTTTTACGCCTGCTGCGTGTTGTACAGCGCGATCTGGCGATAGTCATCAGCCCGCACCAGCCTGATGCCCTGCTCTCACAGTTAGGCGTACAGGGCAGCGTGGATATGCCGGTGACCGCGCGCCAGCTTATCCCGCTGCTGGACAGTGCGATGGCGCAGATGTCCGGTGAGGACGATGACACCGACAAGCTCACGATGACACGTCCAGCGGCGGCTCCGAGTGTGCTGCCGGAAGAAAAGCGCAAGGAAACCGCGCCTGCTAAACCCGCTGAAGAAAAACCAGTGGAAATTGTTGTGCCTGACAGCAGCGTGCCCACGCCGGAAAATCCCAGCGCGTTTCACCGCCTTGCTGCCGAAGAACCTCCGATGCCCACGTTTGAGGAAAGCGGCACTATTCGCGATTTGCGTACCGGAGTCAGTGAGGAGAACTATCGCGAAGTTGTCTCGATGCTCAACAAATCGCGTCCGCTGGCCAAGCGTCCCGTCTCACGCACTGGCGACATGAAAACTGAAGTGCTCCCTGCGTCTGGAGACTCATTTTCTGAAACGGACACGACGGAAAACATTCCTGCGCAGGTGATCCTCGAATCGGCGCTGGATGAAACCACACCGCTGAGTCTGGCGCTGAGCAACATTCAGAAGCAGCTTGCCGAGTCTAATATCACGATTGCTGAACCGGACTTTCTCGCGGAGATTGAAGATGCTGACGATGACATGGGCACGTCAGATACCCAGCCAACACCTGCTGAAGCGGAAGAAGAAGCCACACCCCCTGAGGCGGCCAAACCTCCCATGACGCTGCCGGAGGCTCCGCCTGTTATTGAAGCCATCGAAGAACCAGAGGCACAGTCCTACACGCGCCCCTTGAGCGCCGATGAGATTCGCGAGCTTGCCGCTGATTTCGAGAAGCTTGCCGCCTTTGATTTGCTGCCGGATGATGTGCAGGTGCCGCAGGTTCCCGAAGAACTGCGCGAAGAAGCGCCCGATCCTGAAATCGCTAAACTCGCGCTGCGGCTGACACAGGCATCGCTGGAACTGGCAGCAGAAGCCACGCTGCTGGCGAAAAACTACCGCATTGTGGCCTATGCGGGTTCGCTGCCGCGTGAGGAAGTTGAAGCGCTGCGCGAGGCTGTTGCCAATGATTGGCACGCTAATCCCAGCGAAGCCCGCATTCGCTTCACGACACTGCCCAGCAGCGGCAAGGACTATATGCTGTACTCGCGCCGCACCGAGGGCGATTACACGCTGACCATGATTTTCGGCGGCGCACTGCCGTTGAGCGCCATCCGTCGTCAGGGGCAGCGCCTGGTGGAAGCCTTGAGCGCGGTGCCGGAAGCGCCTATCGTGGTGGTGGAGCCGGAGCCGCCTGTTGTTGAGGAAGCGCCACAGCAGGTCGAAGAAGCTGCTCCCAGTAAATACAGCGGGCCGATAACCGCTTACACCTGTCTCTGGCTGCTGCGTGATGTGGATAACACGCTCAGCATCGGCACCCGGCAGGCGCTCACCAGCGGTTTACGCTGGCAGTTGGGCAAAGCCAATTGGGCTATTAAGGGGCTGGAAGTTCTGGAAGACTACGTATACATCTTCGCGGATGTGCCCGGCGAACTCCCCGGACAGGAAGTGATTGCCGAACTCAAGCGCCGCGCTGCTGAGATCGTCACGACGCGCGAAAAAATGCTAGCGGCTGACAGATTGTGGCTCGACAGCTATCTGGTGATTACTCCCGGACGCGAACTCTCGCAGGAAGAAATCCAGCAGTATATTCGTTTCGCGCGCATGTGACAGGACGCTCAACCAGCGTCCTTTGGAGTTTATTCGCGCTCCATACTGCGCGCGTCGTAGGCGTTTTGTGCTGCGCTGATGGCGTCGATGTGGTTTTCTGCCCAGTCGCGCAGCGCGGCCAGATGTACGCACAACGTTTCCCCCAGCGGCGTCAAACTGTATTCCACACGCGGCGGCACTTCTGCATAGACTTTGCGCCGGATGAGTCCGTCACGCTCCAGAATACGCAGGGTTTGCGTCAGCATCTTCTGCGAAATGCCTACTATCTCCCGCTGTAGTTCTGAAAAACGCTTTGGTTTTTCCTCTAACAGTCCCATAACGAGCGTTGTCCATTTGTCCGCGATACGGTCCAGTACCTGCCGCGTCGGACAGTCATCGGCATATACATCGGGAGCTTTAAGCATAGTTTCCAAGAGGTAAGTACCCCACTTTTTGGTGCCTTCTTGCGAATTGATAGTTACTCTCTTATAGTAACTATCGAAGTCTAATTTTTGTCAAGCAGGGAAATCATCATGTCAACTCAACCCACACTTCTGGTCACGGGCGCGTCTGGTCATCTGGGACGGCGCGTGCTGGAACTGCTGATGGAAACCTACACCGGCCCCATTATCGCTGCCACGCGTCACCCGGAACAGCTTGCCGATTTTGCGGCGCGCGGTGTGCAGGTGCGCCAGTCGGATTTTGAAGACACTGCAACTCTCGCGGAATCCTTTAAAGGCGCGGACCGGCTGCTGCTGATCAGCACGGATGCGATGGACAGGCCGGGACGCCGTTTGCAGCAGCATATCAACGCGGTCAAGGCGGCGGAGCAGGCGGGCGTGTCGCATGTGGTCTACACATCGCTGATCAAACCTGAACCTGGAACCCCGGTAATGCTTGCTCCCGATCATTACGGCACGGAACAGGCGCTGGCCCAGAGTTCAATGGGCTTCACGGTGCTGCGCAATAATATCTATACCGAAATGCTCATCGGCGCGGCAAAGCAGGCGGCTGCGACGGGTACGCTGGCAAGCGCAGCAGGGGAGGGCCGTGTCGCCCATGTGACGCGTGAGGACTGCGCGCGTGCGGCGGCGGCGGCACTGGCGGCACCCTTCACCGGACGGCGGACGCTGGACATCACTGGCCCTGTGGCGCACTCCTATGCGGAACTGGCGCAGATTATGGCGCAGGTCACGGGAAGTTCGATTACCTATCTTCCCCTGACGCTCGAAACCCTCATCGGCGGTATGGAGCAGGCCGGGCTGCCACGTCCGATGGCGGAGGCTTACGCTTCGTTTGACGCGGGGATTGCTCAGGGCATGATGAACGTCGCCAGCACAGCGGTCAAAGACCTGACGGGGAGCGCACCGACCAGCGTCAGCGAGTTCCTGAGCGCGAACCGCGAGGCGATTTTAAACGCGGGGTAGCATCCAGTGGGCAGGAGGGCAAGGCAAAGAGCAGGATACGCCTTGCTCATCCTGATGAACCGTCAAGGGACAATGAATGGAATCATACCCCAGAACGACAATACATTTGAACCGCTAAGTCGCCAAGTTCGCCAAGATAAGAAGATAGAAGCACTGTGACGCCGCGTTGAGCACAACGGAGAACATAGAGACAGGGCGATGAGAGAGTTTCATGCGCCTGCGTAATGGCCGTTTATGAAAACTCGCTCAGCAGCAAGGCGGCGGTGTCTTCAATCGGTTCCAGCGCTGTGAGTTCGGTGGCCAGGCGCACATCCGGGATACGGTGCCCGAAACGGTTGAGCCACACCGCGCGAATGCCCATGTGGTGCGCGCCGACGATGTCGTTGGGCCATGAGTCGCCGATCATTACCACTTCATCGCGCGTACACCCTGCGCGTTCCAGCGCAACCTCAAAGATACGGCGCTGCGGCTTGGGAATGCCGACTTCTTCCGAAATCACCAGCACATCAATCAGAGGATTGAGACCGAGATATTCCAGCTTGGGATGCTGTTCCTCAACCGTGCTGTTGGTGACGATGACGATCTTAATGCCTGCCGCGCGCAGATGCTTCAACAGCTTTTCTGCGCCGGGAATCAACTGCCGCCGCGCCTGATAGGCATTACGATAAATGTCTGACGCGCGATTGGCTTCTTCCAGTGAGATGCGTTCGCCGTACTGCGCGAAGACCTCGCGAAAACGTTCGACACGCGCCGCGTCCATCGACAGCGTTCCTGCCAGCACTTTGAGGTGCCACTTGTCAATCAGCGCGATATAAGCCTCTTCTACGTCCTGCGCAGCGTATGCGGCAAGCTGGGGATAGTGCTGCTGCACGGCGGTAATCCCGGCACGCAGGCTGTAATGATGGTCGAATAACGTATCATCGAGGTCGAACAGAACGGCTTTCACGGGCGAACGATTCATCAGGCTACCTTACTTCAATGCCGACACGTTCCAGCAGTTTGCGGCTGAGTTCGGCGGGATACTTTATAGGCAATTTGCTGGGGCGATGCGAGTCCGAACCCGAACTCATCAACAGGTCGTGCCTTTGGGCGTATTCCAAAAACACAGCCGTCCGTTCCGGCGTGTGCAGCGGATAGTGGACTTCCAAGCCATCAATAGGAACTTCGCGTCGCAAGGCGTCCAACCGTGCCACATCAAAGGGGACAAAGCCATCATCACGGCCCGGATGCGCAAGCAAGCATACGGCACCATCATGATGCCCTGCTTCGACCACAGCGGCGGTGGGAGTCATGGCAAAGGCAATGCCTCCCTCCATCAGCATTTTACCTGCTGAACGCTCTGGAGTTCCATAGTCATATCGTTTGAGCAGTGCCACCAGTTCATGCGGCTGCTGCGCGCTGGGCTTGGCCAGAACAGCCTCCAGTTCGCCATTAGCAAAGGTCAGCCCTTCCCGGATGAGGTGATCGTAAACGGCGCGTGTGTTGTCCTGCTGCCGTCGCAGTACATCCTGTGCCAGCGTGTTTAGCGCGTTCTTCTGCGGGTCGAAGCCGTAACACAGGACATCGGTCATCTCGCCTTTCCACTCCGTCGTCATCTCTACTGCGACAAGCACCGGAAAGCTTTTTTCGATAGCAAGCTGCTGAATCATCGCCACCGTATCCGCGCGGTCATGGTCGGTGATGGCCGCCAGCGCGAACCCTTCGCTTTGCATGTGGTCAATAAGCTGTTCCGGCAGCCAATCGCCATCGCTGTACACGGTATGCACTTGCAGGTCAATCGCGGCATCGCGTTCAAGTACCAGTTGATGTGTTGAGGTGTGCAAACTTCACTCCCTTCGAGGATGCTTGCATTCGCGGTGAATGCGGCTTGATTTTATTGTACTGCGAGGGGAAAGCGGTGGGGATTAGAGAATCGACGTGCGATCATGGTTGAGAGGAAATGGGGCTTTGACACCCCACTTTGATTGTTACATGAGATAAATTTGGCAGTCGTTATTTCGCGGGAATGGCCTGCCGGAACTCCCAGAGGTTGCCTTCGGGGTCGGCGAAGTAAGCGGTACGCCAGCCCCACGCCTGATCCTTCGGCGGCTTGATGAACTCAACGCCTTTGGCGGTGAGTGTGTTGTAGACGGCGTCGAGATTCTCGACATCGGCGCAGAGCATCACGCGGTGAGCAGCGCCCGGCGGCTGCGACAACACCGTTTCGTTGAGCATTTCCACGCCTGCTGACACCTTGACCAGCGCGAAGTCCTGCCCTTCCATCTTGAAGGCATAGGAAACGTCATCGCTAAAAACCACCGTAAGACCGAGAATGTCACGATAAAACTTCATTGCCCGCTCTAAATCTTCCACGAACAACACATTGGCGCTGACTTTACGAAGCATCAGGTTGTCTCCTGTAACTTGACTTGTGCAATTTTGATACTCAAGTATAACACAAATGTTCTAATTCGCCAATCCTGACGCGGCATGTTACAATTAGCTCAAATGTTTTAGCCCGTTGTTGACTGCTGATTACGAAGGATGCCTCATGTCTACACGCCCGGTGCTTTTTCTGCTGGATGGTCACGCGCTGACTTATCGCAGTTATCACGCCTTTAAACGAACGGGAATGTCAACCAGCAAGGGCGAGCCGACCTTCGCCGTGTTTGGTTTTGCCAGCCTGCTGCTGACAATGCTCGACAAACAGCGCCCCGACTATCTGGGAATTATCTTTGACATGGGCTTAAGCGGGCGTGACGCGTTGTTCCCTGAATATAAAGGCACGCGCGCGGCGATGTCCGACGAAGAACAAGCCTCGTTTGATTCGCAATTTGAGCGTATCCAGCAGCTTGTGCGCGCCTTCAATATCCCGCTGCTGGCGCTGTCCGGTTACGAAGCGGACGACATCATCGGCACGATTACCAAACAGGCGCTGGCGAAAGATGTCGATGTGCGTATCTTCACCGGTGACGGCGATATTTTGCAGCTCCTGGAAGACCATGTCATCGTGCAGATGTTCCTGACGATGGGCGGCGAAATCGAATATGACACCAGCGTTTTCCGCCAGAAAAAAGGCTATGAGCCGCATCAGTTGGTGGACTTCAAGGCGCTGAAGGGCGATAGTTCCGACAACATCCCTGGCGTCAAAGGCATCGGCGAACAAACGGCGGTGAAACTGCTGACCGCCTATCGCAGCCTTGACGACATTTACGCGCACTTGCAGGAGATTGACCTGAAGACGCGCACCAAACTGACGGATGGGCGCGACATGGCTTACCTCAGCCTGCAACTGGCGACAATTAAACGCGACGTGCCGATTTCGGTAGAACTCAAGGACTGTGTGGCGCAGGATTACGAAGCAGAAAAAGTCGATGCGCTGTTTGCCGAACTGGAGTTCCGTACCCTGCGTGACCGCCTGCAAAAAGCACAGCAGGGGCGTCTGCCGACAGCCACCGAGGAAGAACCCGCCCCGATTGATGCCGCCAGCGAAGTGGAAACCATCATCGTGGACGACGAAGAAAAGCTCGCTGCGCTGGTGAAAACGCTGTCGTCGGCCAAGGCCATTACCTTCGATGTCGAAAGCACCAGTACCGACCAGATTGCCGCCAACCTCGTGGGTATCGCGCTGTCGGTGGACGGCGAACGTGGCTACTACATCCCTGTCGCGCACAGCGATGGCACAGCGCCCACCGCAACAGGTCAGATGACGTTGGATATGGCGCTGCAAGCGGCGACGGAAGCCCCACGCCCGCCCGTCAAGCAGCTTCCGAAGCAGCGGGTGTTGGATGCGCTGCGTGCGCCGCTGAGTGACCCGAATATCCCCAAGTATGCGCACAACGCTTCCTACGACATGGTGGTGATGCAGCGCGCAGGCGTGGAAGTGACCCCCATCACCTTTGATACGATGCTGGCGGAATTTGTGGTAGACCCGGTCAGTAAGTTCCTGGGACTAAAAGCGCTGACACGGCAGCGGCTTGGCATCCATATGACGGAAATCAGCGAACTCATCGGCACGGGCAAAAAGCAGGTAACGATTGACACTGTGCCTGTGGAACGCGTCGCACCCTACGCCGCCGCCGATGCTGCCTTTACCCATCGTCTGGTGCCGATACTGGACAAGGAACTGGCCGCGCGCACGTCTGACGATGACTACAGCCCGAACCATCTGCCGCAGGTGTTCCACGACATTGAAATGCCGCTGGTGCCCGTGATTGCCGCGATTGAGCAGGCGGGCGTGCTGCTGGATGTGCCGTTCCTGCGCGACATGAGCAAGCGGCTTGATGGACGGCTGAAGGAGCTGGAACAGGAAATTTATGCGCTCAGCGGGGGATATGGTGAGTTCAATATCAACAGCCCCAAGCAGTTGAACGATGTGTTGTTCGTGAAGCTGGGCTTGCCGACATCGGGTATTGCCAAGACGACACACGGTTTCTCTACCGCCGCTGACGTGTTAGAGAGGTTAGCGGAACTGGATACGCCTAACGTGCGCATCGTCAACCGGATTCTGGATTACCGCGAAGTTGCCAAGCTGAAAAGCACCTACGTTGATGCACTGCCTCTGCTGATTAACGAGGGCACCGGGCGCGTGCATACCAGCTTCAATCAGGCGGGTGCGGCGACTGGACGCCTCAGCAGCAGCAATCCCAACCTGCAAAACATCCCCATTCGCACCGAATTCACGCGCGAAATCCGGCGAGGGTTTATCGCGCCGCCGGGACATGTGCTGCTGTCTGCTGACTACAGCCAGATTGAACTGCGTATTCTGGCGCATATGAGCCAGGACAAGACGCTGATCGACGCCTTCCTGCGCGACCTTGATATCCACGCCGCAACCGCCGCCGCCGTGTTCAGCGTGCCGCTGGAAAGCGTGACTTACGAGCAGCGCAGCTTTGCCAAGCGTGTCAACTTCGGCTTGCTCTACGGCATGGGCGCGTACCGCCTGACGCGCGAAAGCGGCCTGAACATCGCCGAGTCGCGTGCATTCATCGAGCGCTACTTTGAGCAGCTTCCGGGCGTGCGCCAGTATCACGAGACCATCAAGCAGCGCATTCGCACGTTCCCCTATTACGTGGAGACGCTACTAGGGCGGCGGCGCTACTTCAATATTTTCTCGCGCGAGGGCCGGGTGAGCCAGAACGACATCGCCACCACCGAACGCGAAGCCATCAACATGCCCGTGCAGGGTACAGCCGCCGACATCATCAAGATGGCGATGGTCAATCTGCATCGCGAACTGCACCAGCGCAAACTGCGTTCGCGCATGATTTTGCAGGTACACGACGAACTGCTGCTGGAAGTGCCCGAAGGTGAACTGTCGGAGGTGAAGCCGCTGGTCAAAGAGACGATGGAAGGCGCTTACCAGATGGATGTGCCGCTGCGCGCCAACACGCAGAAAGGGACAAACTGGCTGGAGATGGAGAAAGCGTAAAGCGCTTCGTACTTCGATCCTAAATGGGGCAGAGATATTTTCCGTCTCTGCCAACAGCATTTTGTTATGACCAATTGTGATAGGTTAGTACCTTTCGCCGTGTTTCGCGTCTCCCTCAACTGTGCTATACTCTCAACAACAATCAATTTATCCCTAGGTTATTTTTCAACGAAAGGGGAGTGTCCACCGTGCGACACTTCATCGATTTACATGAGTGGTCTTCCAAAGACCTCTGGCGTATTATCCAACTCGCGGTACATCTCAAGGCGGAATGGCAGTCTGGCGGCAACCGTCCGGTATTGGGCGGCAAAACGCTGGGCATGATTTTCCAGAAGCCGTCGCTGCGTACCCGCGTTTCGTTCGATGTGGCGATGGAACACCTCGGCGGTCATGCCATCATCCTCGGCCCGGACGAGATCGGGTTGGGCAAGCGTGAAAGCATCGCCGACATCGCGCGCGTGCTGTCCGGTTATGTCCAGTTCATCGCTGCGCGTGTGTTCTCGCACCAGCACGTCACCGAACTGGCGAAGTGGTCGCGCGTGCCCGTGATCAACATGCTCTCCGATGACTCGCACCCCTGTCAGGCGATGGCCGATGCGCTGACGATTTATGAGGAGTTCGGCAGGCTGCAAGGACTCAAAGTGGCTTACATTGGCGATGGCAACAACGTTGCCGCGTCGCTGCTGGAAGCCGCCGCGCACTTCGGGATGCAGTTTACCATTGCTACACCTAAAGGTTATGAACTGCCTATGCCCGTTTGGGATCGTGTGAAACCGTTTGCCGAAGCTACGGGCGCGACATTTAAGGCGTTCCATGACCCCGACAAAGCCGTCGAGGATGCCCATGTGGTCTACACCGATACCTGGGTGAGTATGGGGCAGGAGAAGGAATCGGAAAAGCGCCTGGCGATCATGCGTCCGTATCAGGTTAATCGTCATCTGATGGAAGGCGCAGACCGCAACGCCATTGTGCTGCACTGTCTGCCCGCGCATCGCGGCGACGAAATCACCGACGAAATCGCTGATGGCCCGAATTCGCGCGTTTTCCAACAGGCAGAAAACCGCTTACACGCCCAAAAAGCAATTCTCGTTGAATTACTGAAGCAATAGTTTTCAGGAAAAAAGACATGCCCGGAAATCGTGATGCTTACGAACAGTCGATGAATGCTGGTCATGGTGCGGCGTGGGATCAGGACTGGCGCGCGGCGGCAAATTTTTACGCGCGCGCTGTTCAGGAATTCCCCGAAGACCCGGAAGCGCATATTCATCTGGGGCTGGCGCTGCTTAACAACGAAAAGCTGGAAGAAGCGCTGCGCGTTTATAAGCGCGCGCACCAGCTTGCGCCCGATGACCCGATTCCGTTGGAGAAAAGCGCCGATGTGCTGGAACGCATGGGACGCCTCAAGGAAGCCGCGCAGCAGTATGTCAACGTCTCCGAGGTGTATCTGGCACAGCGCGACCTAACCAAAGCCATCGGCAACTGGGAGCGCGCCACGCAGCTTACTCCCGGCCTGACCGCGATTCATGCGAAGCTGGCACAGGCTTATGAGCGCATTGGCGACAAACGAAAAGCCATTCGTGAGTATCTCAAGCTGGCCTCCAATTTCCGCTTACAAAATGAAACTGACAAAGCCATCAAAGCTGTTGAGCGTGCTTTGCGGCTGGACTCAAAGAACGCGCACGCCTTGAATACCTTGCGCGCGCTGCAATCCGGCGGACAGGTCATTCTTGAAGACTTTGATGACGATGAACCGAGCGAAAAACGTGGTACAGGCGAAGCTCGGCGTATCGAAGTCAAAGAGGCTGATCCATTGGGGCCGATGGGGGAAGCTATGACCGAAGCCCTGACGCTGCTGGCATCCTATGTCATTGAAAGCGGCGATATGGACGCGATTGGCGATGCCATGCAGGCCATGGAAATGCAGCGCCAGAGCATCAACGATCAGGCGATTGAAGCCTACAAGCGTGCTGATACTCGGCTGCGTCACCCTGCGCTCAAGATGAATCTCGGCGGCCTGCTGCTGCTGGCGGATAAAGCGGACGAGGCTGCCAAGCACTTTGGGGAGGCGATTGCCGCGCCAGAACTGCAAGCGGGTGCGTATCACGGTTTGGGCTGGTCCTATGCCAAAATCGGCAAGCACAGGATGGCAGTCAAGAATCTCATCCGCGCACTGCAAACCGTGGACGAGTCGATGACCATTGATCCTGAAGAAGCCTCGGAATTATCCTCGACTTATGATCGCTTAACCAAAACACTGTCGGAACGCAGCGACGAGATTCTTGCGCCCATCAATGAGCGCTTTGTCAAACTGCTGACGGGTAAGGACTGGAAACAGCGTATCGCTGAAACGCGGCGCACGCTTGAAGACACGATTCGCGAAGAAGGCGAGCAGGGGCTGGTGGACTTCCTCAGCGAAGCCGGCAGCAGTGCGCTCACCGAATCAGTATCGTCCATCGATAAATATATGCGTCAGGGGCTGTTGGTGCTGGCGATGGATGAAGCGCATCGTGCCGTTGAATTTGCGCCGACCTATTTGCCCGTTCATGTACGCATGGCCGAAATCATGATGCGTGAAGGGCGCGTGCGTCAGGCCATCAACAAGTACAACACCGTTGCCAAGCTGTATCTCGTGCGCGGCGAAAATGATCGCGCTGCCGCCATCCTCAGCGAAGTACTGGAAATGGCACCGCTGGATGTTCCTGTACGGCTGAACCTGATTGAGCTTCTGGAAAGGGAAGAACGCTGGGGTGAGGTGCTGGATCAGTACATCGGTCTGGCGAACACTTATCAACAGTTGGGCAACTTTGACCAGTCGCGCGAGACTTATGTTTCGGCGGAGCGGCTTGGCAAGCGTAACAGTGCGGCTGTCGAGAAAATCGTGCAGATTAAACATCACATCGCTGACATTGACCAGATGAAGCTGGACACACGTAAGGCGATGAAGACCTACGAAGAAATCAGTGAGATGCTGCCTACCGATGAGCGCGCGCAGAAGATGCTGGTTGACCTGTATTATGCGCAAAGCAATCAGGTGGAAGCGCTCAAGCGTTTGGACGTGCTCCTCAGCATCTACGCCAAAAACAAGCAGGTCAATCGTATCACGCAGACGCTGGAAGACCTGGTGAAGCGGTATCCTGACGATCACGGGCTGCGTCAGCGTATGGCGACCATTTATCGCCGCCTGGGCCGCAAGAAGGATGCCATCGCCCAATTGGATGCGCTGGGGGACTTGCAGTTTGAAGCGGGTCTGCATGATGAAGCAGTCAAAACCATCCGCCAGATTCTTGATATTGGCCCCGATGATCCCACCCCATATCGGCAGCTACTCACACAGTTGGGTGGCGCAGTGGATGACTAAATCGTGGAACTTCTGTGGGCACTTCAGAATCTGACTCCCATCGCCATCCTTGATATTTTCCTGGTGGCGTCACTCATCTTTGGGATTAGCTTCTTATTTCGCGGAACACAGTCGGGGGCGCTGCTGCGCGGTACGATTGTGTTCCTCGTTGCGATTCTGGTGATTTCACGTATTTTCCAACTGCTGGCGCTGCGCTGGTTGTTTGAAAACCTGCTGACCGTAGTCGCTGTGGCTATTCCGGTGATTTTCCAACCGGAACTGCGCCGCGCACTGGAAGGTCTGGGGCGCGCGGGCATTTCCATCAATCGGCAGGCACCCGAATCGGTACGCGCACAGATTATCGAAGGCATCTGTCAGGCCTCCGAACGTTTATCTGAACGGCGGCATGGCGCATTGATTGTCATCCAGCGCAACAATAACCTTGAAGATTACATTCGCACTGGCATCACCCTGAACAGCGAAGTCACCTCACAGCTTTTGCTCACTATCTTCTGGCCGAAGACGGAACTGCATGACGGCGCTGCGATCATTGACTCACGCGGGCGTATTGCCTCGGCTGCCTCTGTGCTGCCTTTAACCGCCAGCCGCAACCTGCCGGGACGCAAACTGGGAACACGGCATCGCGCGGCGCTGGGGATCAGCGAAGTGAGCGACGCGATTTGTGTTGTGGTCTCCGAGGAAACGGGGCGTATTTCCATCACGCACGGCGGGCGCATGATTATGAAACTTGATCCCAGCCGCTTACGCACGATTCTGCATTCCCTTTACGGCGTCGATCAAGTTGCCGCGAAACCCGGATGGGGGCGTCTGGTGCAGCGGGTGCAAAACGTGTTTCGCCAGGAAACCGTTGAATGAAAAATCTACTGGGCAGTGATCTTCTCAATAACGTGTTCTGGTTTGGCTTGTCCTTAATCACAGCTTTTTTCATCTGGGTGATTGCCACGTTTCAGGTGGATCCGATTATCATTCAGCGTTTGCCGCAGTCAGTTTCTATCCAGATACAGATTGATCCCGGTTTGCTCATCACCAATAACCCGCGCACATCAGCGATTGTGACAGTACGGGGGCAGGAGTCCGTCCTGAGCACGCTGACCAGCGATGACATCACCGTGCGCGCAGACTTAATCGGCATGACGGCTGGCGACCATATCATTCCGCTCATTGCCACGATTGGCGGAGACCGCCGAGCCGTGATTGATGATATTTCGCCACGCCAACTGCGCGTGACGCTGGAGGAAATCAGTCAGGAATATGTCAACATCGAGCCTGTCATCACAGGCAGTATTCCGGTGGGCTATGAAAGCGATCCTCCGACTTTTGATGTTAGTCAAGTGCTGATCAGCGGCGCATCCAACGCGGTGACACAGACTGTCGCCGTGCAGGCGCAGATTAACCTTAATGATCGCCGCAATTCCTTTGAGGAATCTGTGAATCTGGTTCCGGTAGACATCAACGGCACCGTTGTCATGGGCTTAACGCTGGAGCCAGCACAGGTCACCGTCAACGTGGCGGTGCGACAGCGTGACGACATCCGCGAGATCGCCGTCACGCCCAACATTGTGATTGATGACCTGCCTGAAGGCTATCGCCTGACCTCAGCAACCTATGACCCGCAGACCATTCTGGTCGGCGGCGCGCCTGAACTGCTGACGAATATGCCTAATACCCTGTTCACCGAACCGATTGACCTTGCCGGGCGTACCACCAGTTTTGATGTGACTGTGCCCGTGATTTTACCGAGCGATAACCTACTGGTACTCAGCTCGCAAACGATCAGCGTGTCGATTGGCATCGCGCCGCTGGAGACCACCAAACGGTTCGATGATGTGACCGTTGGGGTGATCGGTTTGGCGCAAGGCTACAGTATTCAGTTAGTGCCGCCGACAGTGACGGTGCTGCTGACCGGGCCGCAGCCTGTGCTCAACACGCTGAATGCTTCCAGTATTCAGGTCGTTATTGATCTCAATGGGTTGGAGCCGGGCAATTACCAGCTTACTCCGAGTGTAAGTGTCAACGGCGTGGACATTTCAGCCGATAATATCGCTGTGCTGCCCGCAGAAATTGACATCCTGATTACGAATGGGGTGACAGCAACACCCACACCGACGGCGACGCTGACTGCTACACCCTAAAAAGCGGTTTGATAACCTGAGAACCTATGCGTAAACCGGAATGGATGCGATGACAGAGGCTAAAGTCATCCAGTTACCGTGTTTCGGTGGGATGTCGGGCGAAACCTACTCAAACCCGCCGAGAAAGCCTGTGTTAGCGCAGGCTCCGACGTTCAAAGTGGTTTACGGATAGATACTAAAATAGAATGTTTCGGATCGTCATTCTACAGCTTTTTCTGGTTTCTCTGTGTCTCAGTGGTTCTATTCCCTTTCTCAACCTTTGCGTCCTTTGCGCCTTTGCGGTTTAATCTCTTGTCTTCTCGTCCTCTCATTCTGGCGGTACATCCATGAAAATCAATGCAGCGCTCCTTATCGAGCCGAAAACCCCTTTTGTCATCGAACAGCTTAATCTGGCCGAACCACGCGCGGGGGAAGTCCTCGTCAAAATCGCGGCGTGCGGCGTCTGCCACAGTGATTGGCACCTCGTCACGGGCGCGACCAAACATCCGCTGCCTGTCGTCGCCGGACATGAAGGCGCGGGGGTCGTGCAGGCGGTGGGGCAGGGCGTGACCAGCCTCAAAGTTGGCGATCACGTCATCCTCAACTGGGCACCTGCCTGCGGTGAATGTTTCTACTGTCTCCATGACAAGCCCAACCTGTGTGACACCTTCGTTGGCCCTATCTGGGACGGTGTGATGCTGGATGGCACGCCGCGCCTCAGCCGTGCCGATGGCAGTCCGGTGTATCATTACTGCGGCCTTGCCAGCTTTGCTGAATACGCCGTTGTGCCGCAGGAAAGCTGCATTTCTATTCGCAAGGATGTGCCGCTGGAAGTCGCGTCGCTGGTGGGCTGCGCGGTGGCTACAGGCGTCGGTGCGGCGATGTACACGGCAGGCGTGCGTGCGGGTGAAAGCGTGGTGGTCTACGGCGCGGGCGGCATTGGCCTGAGCGTTATACAGGGGGCACTGCTGTGCGGCGCATCGACCATCATCGCCGTCGATACCAACGCCGCCAAGATGCAGCTTGCGCGTGATTTTGGCGCGACTCACAGCTTGCTGGCCAACGACGACACGCTAACCGCCATCCGTGATTTGACTGGGGGGCGCGGCGCAGATCATGTGTTTGAAGCTGTCGGCATTCCTTCGGTGCAGGAAACTGCGCTGGAAGCGGCGCGCCCCGGCGGTACGCTCACCCTTGTCGGCTTATCCGCGATGGGCACGGGCACCAATCTCCCCGGCGCGGTCATCGTGCGCCAGGAAAAAGTCATCAAAGGCAGCTACTATGGCTCGGTGGATGCGCGCCGCGATTTCCCCCTGTTCATCGACCTATATGTCGCGGGTAAATTGCAGTTGGACAAGCTGGTGTCGAAACACTACCGCCTCGACCAGATCAACGAAGCCTATGCCGAAATGCTCAAAGGCGAAATCGCGCGCGGGGTGATTGTGTTTTGATACCTGGCAATGCGTAGTTTACGGAGAACCTACTGCCCATTTTGATAAGCCCTGTCTACGCATTCATCGTTCCCTCTGCTACAATGCAGGTTCGTAATTGCAATACAGAGGGTTCTTCTATAATGGCACGTAAACCAATGGTTGCTCTGGTCGGCAGACCGAACGTCGGCAAGAGCACCTTATTTAATCGTCTCGTCGGCGAGCGCATGGCCGTGACCGACGACATCCCCGGTACCACCCGTGACCGTCTCTACGGCGAATCGGACTGGAACGGTGTGTATTTTAACGTCGTTGATACGGGCGGTATCGAAGTCTACCAACCGAAGGGCGTGCGTGATGTGCGTCCGCTTTCCGAGGGCAGCATCGACTTCGTGCCGCAGATCAAGGCGCAGGCGCTGATGGCAGTCGAGGAAGCCGATGTTGTCATCATGCTGGTCGATGGTCAGCATGGCGTTACCGCCGCCGATCAGGAAGTGGCCGAAATTCTGCGCCGCACGGAAAAGCCCGTGATTATCGCCGCCAACAAGCTCGATGACATGAAGCTCACCGATGCCGCGCTGGAATTTTACGGTATTGGGCTGGGCGAAAAAGTTGTCCCCATCAGCGCGATTCACGGCCTGGGCGTGGGCGATTTGCTGGATGAAGTGACCGCAGCAATCAAGCGCGCCATTGCTGACCTTGCCGAAGAGGATGACGACGAACACATGCGTATCGCCATCGTCGGGCGTCCCAACGTCGGCAAGAGCAGCCTGACCAACCGTCTGATTGGCGAGGAACGGGTCATCGTCAGCCCGATTGCAGGCACGACGCGCGACGCCATCGACACTGACATCACCTGGCACGGCGAACGTGTGACGCTGATTGACACGGCGGGCATTCGCAAGCGTGGCAAGATCGAACCCGGCGTGGAGAAATTCAGCGTGTTACGCGCCATGCGTGCGCTTGAACGCTGCGATGTGGCGCTGCTGATGATTGACGCGCAGGACGGCGTGACCGAGCAGGACGAGCATATCGCGGGCTTTATCGAAGAAGCCAACAAGGGCGTGGTGATTGTCGTCAACAAGTGGGACGCGGTGGAAAAGGACAATCACACCACTAATGAATTTAACGCGTCCATCCGCGAACGCCTGCACTTCATCCCCTATGCGCCGATTATTTACGTCAGCGTGCTCACCGGGCAGCGCATTCACAGCGTTCTGGAAACGGCGCACCGCGTCTACGAATCGCGTTTCCAGCGCATCTCGACCAGCGAACTCAACCGCATCATTCGTTCCGCGATGGAACGCCACGCGCCGCCGATGCGCGGGGGGCGCCGCGTCAAGTTCTTCTACGCCTCACAGGTCAACGTAGACCCGCCGGTGTTCCTGTTCCACGTCAGCGATGCCAGCAATGTCCATTTCAGCTACCGCCGCTATCTGGAAAACCAGATTCGCGAGGAATACCCGTTCGAGGGCACGCCGCTGCGCTTGAGCTTTCGAGACCACAGCGATTAAAGGGCAGGGGCGAATCTGTGTGTTCGCCCGAAATCACAGCAGCCTCTTGATGTTGTACAGTTCACATCAGCGCGCCTGTAAGTTCCTCTCTTCCGCTCACAATATCTCTTGTACAACCACATCTCTGGCGGGGAGAGGAATTTAGAGGGAGGTTAAACGCACCCCGCTACCACCGCCACCGCCTTACCCACCCCATCCTCGGCGCGGATTCGCTCCCCTAACGCGGCGGCACGCTGGCGCATGGCCGCATCGCTCACCGCACGCCGGATGACCTCGGCAAGCTGTTGTGCCTTTGTCTGCTTCAGCATCGGCGTTTGCAGCCCGACGCCCAAACGCTCTACGATGGTTGCCCACGCAAACTGGTCGAACAGAAACGGCACGATGACCGACGGCACGCCCGCACGTAATCCCGCTGCGGTGGTTCCCGCGCCGCCGTGATGCACCACTGCCGCCATGCGCGGGAACAGCCAGTCATGCGGAATCGACTCCAGCAGGAAGATGTTGTCCGGCAGGGAAGTCGCGCTGATGGCACCCCAGCCCGCCGCCAGCACCGCGCGCTGCCCCGACAGCTTCACCGCTTCAATCACCTTCTGCGTGGCGGCTTGTGGGTCCTGGTCGATCATGCTGCCGAAGCCGATGTACACAGGCGGCGTGCCCGCTTGCAGAAAATCGACCAGCGCAGGCGGCGGCTGGAAATCGGCGGGCGCGTCCAGAAACCAGTAACCCGTCACATGTTCGTGCGCCTGCCTGCTGCGTGAATCCGCCACGACGTGCGCGCTGTAGCCGTACAGGTGTGGGATGTTTTCGCCGCGCGCCTGAATCACCTGCGGCTTTAACAGCGGGGCAGGAGGCAGGTTCAGCCACTGCTTACGAATGCGGTTTGTGACGCTGCGCCCCACCTGCCATAACATGTGCATGAATGCCTGATAACCCACGCCGTTGATGAGCCTGTGTGTCGGCAGCCCCAGCATCAGGTTCGCGAATTCGTGGTCGGGCATCAGCGGGTGAACGTAAGCCAGTATCAACGGAATGCCGCGCTGGCGGGCGATGTCGTACACGCCGAACGATGTCCCGCTGCCGATCAGCAGGTCCGCGTCCTGGCAGTGGTTCCAGGTGTCCTCGGCAATCATGTCAAAGGCTGGCCCCAGCAGTTGTTTGCCTATCGTCAGGACTTTGAAAATGTAACGCCCCGATAACACGGCACTGACCTCCGGGCGTTTAACATACTCCTGAAAATCCAGCCGCATCGGCTTAAAATCCACGCCGTAGCCGTGAACCCACGCGCCAAAGTTCTGCGGCGCGGCAAGCGAAACCGTGTGTCCCGCGCGCTGCAAACCTACCGCCAGCGCCAGATACGGCTGCACGTCGCCGCGTGAGCCGTTCGATACAATGGTGATTTTCATCATATTGAGCCTACACTAAGTGGGGAATTAAAAATTCAATTGAAGCGCAAATGTAATCTCTTGTGTGCTGCCCTATACACACATGCAACCTGCCCGTTTATCGGGACAGAAGCGAAATAAACTCTGGCAACCTGCGGAAACATCAGAGATTTGAAGCTGACACAAACACCGTGAGTTCACTTTGCCGCCGTTTTATGTTCGAGTCTGAGCGAATCGCTGTCCTGTCCGCGTACTTTCCTCCCTCAGCCGAACCCGTTTTCGTACTTTCCGATGCGGCTCAGCGCTCCGGGTAGATCAAGCCAATCAGCTCGTAGGCCATCGCTTGCTTCTTGCGTCCCCGCAGCGGCAGCGCCCCAATAGGCCGGGTCTGCACCAGATTGCCGAGCCGCTTGAGCACCGCCTCTTCAATCAGGCATTGTCCCGGCGCTGCCACTTCCTGTAAGCGTTTGGTCACGTTCACCACATCGCCAATCGCCGTGTAGTTCATGGCGCGCGGCGTCCCGATGTAGCCGACCACTGCTTCTCCCACGTTCACGCCAACACTGTACGACAGGTTGTAGCCGCGCCACTTCGAGACCTCATCCGCCGCCTTTAGCAGCGCCAGCGCCGCATCTGCCGCGCGGTGAACGTGGTCGCCCTGTTCGTCCGGCGCGTTGAAGATCGCCATCAGACCATCGCCGAAGAACTTGTCCAGTGTGCCGCCCCAACCCATGATGACCTCTGCTGCCAGGCTCAGATAGTCGTTGAGCATCGAGACAATGTCTTCCGGCGGCGAGTTTTCGCTCCATGTGGTATACCCACGAATATCTGCGAACAATACGCTGATTTCACGCCGTTCGCCGCCGGGGTTCAGTTCCGTTGTCTGCCGCAGCGCTTTGTCTACCACGGACGGCGCGACGAAACGTTCAAATGTGCCGCGTATCTTTTCGGTCTCCTGCTCTTTGGTGCGCCGCAGTTCTTCATAGTTGCGCGAGTTCTCAATCGCGATGGCGGCGTAGTCCGAAAGTGCGCTCAGCAGGGCCGTCTCGTGCTTATTGAAGATGGGCGAACTGGGGGTGACGTTTTCGACACCCAACACGCCAATGACACGGTTGCCCAACACCAGCGGCGCATAAGAGGCACAGACCAGCCCCTTGGGATTCCTGCCTTGCAGTTCTTCCGGCCTGAGCAGCATCGGCTGTCCCGATTTGAGGACATGGACGGCGATGGCGTTGTCATTATTAATCTGATTGACCGTTTCGGAGTGCTGGCTGTTACGGCGTTTCATGGCGCGGCAGTGAAGAACGTTGCCGTCAGCACTTAGCAAATAGAGATAAGCCTGTTCCGCTTGTGTCATCTGTACGGCGGCATCCAGCACGCGCGGCAGCAGTTGATCCATGTTGACCAGCGCGGTCACACTTTTACCAACGCTGTATAACACGTTCAATTCCTGCAAGCGCCGCTGTAAGTCGCGATTAGCCTGAAGCACACGTTCGGTCAAGGCTTCCTTATCGCGCTGTAAACGCACTTCAGTCAGGCTGCGTTCAATCGCCAGCAGCATTTCGTCAACCGAAAAGGGTTTCTTAATGTAGTCGCGCACGCCCAGACGGTACACCTGCATCACGACTTCTTCCGAACCGTGAAAGGTCATCAGGATGACCGGGATATTCAACCCATGCTCTTGCAGCGCTGCCAACACCTGAGCGCCGTTCATGCGCGGCATCTGGAAGTCGAGCAGGATCAGATCGGGGCTGTGCTTTAGCGCCATTTCCAGCCCTTCCACGCCATCTTTTGCCGTGATTGTGCGGTAACCATTGGGTTCCAACACATATTCAACGACAAACTCGCGATTTTCACGTCCATCATCAACGACTAAGACTCGTTCGCCAGCCAAGTTATGCCTCGCCTCAAAAGTAAGATGTGATGACTATCCTTCTCTATAGTATAGTGAATTTGAAAATGTGACAAAACGGTAACTTCGTAATCTTGAGTTATAGAGGGTGATTTACGCATTGTCCGTATTCCGCGATCAGCGTATAATCTACATGAATTCTGATGACAGAAATGAGCCTGAACCTTGTACGAGACTACTGCTGAACCCCAAGCGCAAGTGCCTGTAGCCCTTCCGCGCCCTGCGATTCGCCGCTGGGATGCGCTGCGCGAAATTGTCGAGTTAGTCGTTTTAATCTGTGCGATTTATGCGCTGGTGAACCTGGCCACTGTTCGCTTTATTGTCCAGGGACCCAGTATGCAGCCAACGTTTTACACAGGACAATTTCTGATTGTCAGCCGCGTAAATTACCTGATTGGCGATCCACAGCGTGGTGATATAGTGGTCTTCCATTATCCGGGCAATCCTGATGAGGACTACATTAAGCGGGTGATTGGCTTACCCGGTGAAACCGTAGAAATACGCAATCAACAGGTATATGTCAATGGCGTTGCCTTGAACGAACCTTACATTAACGAACCCTGCTCTGAAGATATGTGTAATGATGAAACCTGGGAACTTGGCCCCGATGAGTATTTTGTGATGGGCGATAATCGTAATCACAGCAGCGACTCGCGGCGTTTCGGACCCGTCAACCGTCGTTATCTGGTCGGGGAAGTGCTTATTCGTTATTGGCCTCCAAGCGATTGGGGGATCGTACACCAAATCGGTTTTCCTAGCGGTCAATGAACGGAGGGCTTATGTCCGAAAAACCCACTTACACTTGCCCGCGCTGCCAGATTGGACAGTGCCATCCGGGCCAGCTCACTTATCTGCGTATGTATCAGGGGCGGTTGTTATCCGTTCCCGATATGCCCGCATGGACGTGCGACATCTGCGGATTGCAGGAATTTGATCAGGAAGTGCTGATGCATCTTGACCGGTTGTTAGGGCAGGGGGTACTGCCGCCGCGTGTGGCCGTCAAAAAGAACCCGACGGACAAACAACCTGAAGGGCGCAAATCGCCGCGCCTGAAGCCATGATGCGCTTAGATGATCTTGGAAATACTGTTTACTGCCGAACCCAATGGTGTTCGGCAGATTCGTTATTAACTTTTGTTATCGCAAAAAGCATAAATGCGGTAAAATGCGCTTAATCCATTTGCAGATTCGCCGCAGAAGGAGGCGCTGCGCGCAATGACGGCTCGTATTCTTGTAGTCGAAGATAATCGCGATAATATGACCTTGATCGCTGATATCCTGTCTTCGTTTGATTATGAAGTACTACAGGCAACAGATGGGGAGCAGGGGGTCGAAATGGCGAACATTGAAAAGCCAAACCTGATTCTCATGGATTTGTCGCTGCCACGTATGGATGGCTGGACGGCAACCCGTTATATCAAAGCCAACCCGGAATTGAAACACATCCCGATTATTGCATTAACAGCACATGCGATGGTGGGGGATCGGGAACGCGCTTTGGAAGCGGGGTGTGACGAGTACATATCCAAACCTATTAACCTGCCAGAACTAACGACGAAGGTTGCTCAGTTTATTAAAACATGATAGAGGCGCACTTTGAAGGTACTAGTTGCGGACGATCACGCCGACAATCGGCGACTCATTACTGATTTACTAAGTATGCGCGATTATGAGGTAGAGACCGCAGCAGACGGAGAGGAAGCGCTGTCTGCTGCCCAGAAATATTCCCCGGACCTGGTTATTCTTGATGTTGATATGCCCCGCATGAATGGCTTTGAGGTCGTCAAACACCTCAAAGCGAACCCTGCTACCGCCCAGATTCCGATTTTGATGTTGACAGCGCGCATTCAGGTTCAGGATCGTGTCGAAGGTTTACAGTTAGGCGCTGAGGATTATATTACCAAGCCGTTTAACGCCCGTGAACTGCTGGCGCGTGTCGATGCCCGGCTGCGGGCGAAAGCGGTCACGGATGATTTGCGTAAGCAGCAGGCGGTGATTCGGGCGACGTTTGAACGCTTTGTGTCACCTTCCGTTGTGGAACAACTGCTGCGTGACCCCTCACAGGTCAAACTTGGTGGCAAGCTTCAGGAAGTGACCGTCCTTTTTGCCGATCTGGAAAACTTTACGGGCACTTCGGAAAATGCAGACCCTGAACAGTTGCTGACGGTTCTGAACAGCTATCACACGATGGTCGTGCGTATCGTTCAGGAACACAGCGGCACGATTGATAAGTTCATCGGCGATGCAGTGATGGCTTTGTTTAATACGCCGCTGGAACAGGTCGATCATGCTGGGCGCGCGGTGTTGTGCGCCTTGAAAATCCGCGAATCGCTTGTGCAGTTCCATGAACAGCTTGAACCGCAGTTCCGCATGAAGATTAACATGGGAATTCATACGGGGCGGGCGGTTGTGGGCAACGTCGGTGCGCATGACGTGATGGACTACACGGCGGTGGGCGATACGGTAAATGTTGCCGCGCGTTTGCAGCAAATGGCACATGGCGGGGATATCTATATCAGCCAGGTGACCTATGAGCTTGTTTCCGCCTCGGTTGAAACTGAGCGTATCGGGGAACTGTTCGTCAAAGGGCGTACCAACTCGGTCAATACCTACCGTGTACTGCGTAAGAAAGAGCTTACCGCTCCCGCTCCCGCATGATAGACGAGAAGACTCTCCGTGAGCAAATCTGCCACATTGGCCGCTTAATGCATCAGCGGGAATATGTTGATGGCGGCAGTGGCAACATCAGCGCGCGGCTGGATGAGCAGCGTATCCTCGCGACCCCCAGTGGACTGGCTAAGGGATTTATGGAGCCGGAGCAGTTGATTGTCGTCAACATGCGGGGCGAACGCAGCGACGAACCCACGCCTGCTAATGCTCACCTGCGGCCCACCTCCGAACTTCTTATGCATTTAGAGTGTTATCGTCAGCGCCCTGATGTGCAGGGGGTTGTTCATGCTCACCCGTTGACCTGTGTTGCACTGACGGTTGCTGGCTATGATTTTCAGCGCTGTGTCATTCCAGAGACTGTGATGATGCTGGGCTTAATCCCTGTCGCTCCCTACGCTACTCCCGCCAGCCCTCAAAATCGTGATGCCATCAGCGCGTTGATTGTCGAACATGATGCGATTCTGCTGTCGCATCACGGTTCCCTGACGGTGGGGAAGTCCGTATGGGACGCTTACCTGCGTCTGGAAAACCTTGAACACAGCGCGAAGATTCTTTTTATGGCGGAACAGTTGGGGCGCGTTAATCCCGTCCCGGCGCATCAGATAGCGGAACTGGTCGCGATTCGCAAACGTTTAGGGTTGATGCGTCCGGGTGATGATGAGCGCTTCGCCAAATTTCTGGAAGATAACGCGTCTTAGGCATTTTTTCACGAACCCACACTTGACGCACGCGCCTCGGACTGCTACACTGAAAACCGTTGAACATAACCACGGCCCCATCGTCTAGCGGTCAGGACGCGACCCTTTCAAGGTCAAAACCAGAGTTCGATTCTCTGTGGGGTCAACAATCGCTTCATTGCTTGAAATGAGGCGATTTTTATTTCCCTCGCTTGATATACCAAATCTGTCAGTTACGTGACAAAAACAGGAACGCAGTGTTCTGTGCAACTTAAATCCACATTTCGTTGATTCTAAACAGCCCCTTGACCCTTGACCCCGATCATGGTCTCGTCCATGCCGTCGCTTTGATGCTCGAAAGGACTATTCATGGTCTGCCCGTCGCTATGAGAGGTGATTATCGACATACTGTAACATCTCTACAAGGCAGAAGCGCGTCATGGTAGGGTGGTGCTGCTGCTGCATAGAGGCTTATCCACACACAACATCGTCCCTATAAGGATAGATTGTACAAACAAACACATGAAAGGCGCTTGTGTTTATCTGTCTGTGTGACATGTTTTTGTGCCTGTACCCCTGCTGGTCGTGCCACACCTAACCCTCATCTTGCGTCATGATTCACAATCTGACGCTGCGGGTTTGTCATAATCTGATGAAACATGTGCCATAATGCCGCATTCAACGTTTTATTTGTCAACTTAAACTATGGCGTTAGTCGATTTGAACAATTTGAGCTAAAAATCACACAAACCAACAGCACTCAATGGCCCTGTAGCATAGACCAACCCCCACTTTAGTCTGTTTTGTCCATCTATTTATTAGACATCCACAAACATTTAGACTCGAAATTCGTGTTCACAAACGGTTATTCATGGCTTGTGCCTTGGTACACTCCTGCCTGTATCCGCTGCTTCACTACCAAACAAGGGAGATCGATATGTTCCAAGTTTCCTCACTAGGAAAACGGCTGGTGTGGGTGTTACTTCTTTTAGTTTTTGCTGTTGGGATCGCTCCCGCAGCCGCACAGGAAACCATTAAAGTAGGTATTCTTCATTCACTCAGCGGTACGATGTCCATCAGCGAAACCACCGTTCGCGACTCGACATTGATGGCGATTGAAGAAATCAACGCGGCAGGGGGTATCAATGGTGTCATGATTGAACCCATCGTTGAAGATGGCGCGAGCGACTGGCCTACGTTTGCGGAAAAGGCACGTAAGCTGCTGCTGGAAGATGGCGTCGCCGTAATCTTTGGCTGCTGGACAAGCGCCAGCCGCAAAGCCGTACTGCCCGTCGTGGAAGAAAATAACGGTCTGCTGTTCTACCCGGTGCAATATGAAGGGCTGGAAATGTCGCCCAACATCGTCTACACCGGCGCAACCACCAATCAACAGATTGTTCCCGCCGTTGAATATCTCTTGAGTGAAGGTTACTCACGGTTCTATCTGCTCGGTTCGGATTACGTGTTCCCCCGTACATCCAACACCATCATTCGCGCTCAACTTGAAGCAGCGGGCGCCGAAGTCGTCGGTGAAGAATATCTGCCCCTCGGTGGTACAGAGTTCAGCACCATTCTGTTGAACATCCAGGCTGCCGCGCCGGACGTGATCTTCAACACACTGAACGGTGACAGCAACGTTGCCTTCTACAATCAATTCGCCGATGCAGGTTACACCGCCGACTCCCTCATGACCATGAGCGTCAGCATCGCAGAAGAAGAAGTCGTCAGCATCGGCGTCGAGAACATTGTCGGTCACATGGTGTCGTGGAACTATTACCAGACCGTCGATAATCCGGTGAACGCTGCCTTTGTCGAAGCATTCAAGGCTCGTTACGGCGCGGAACGTGTCACCAGTGACCCGATGGAAGCCGGATACTTCGGTGTCTATCTGTGGGCAGCCGCCGTTGAAGCAGCAGGTAGTTTTGAAGTTGATGCAGTGCGTGAAGCCATCCATACTGGGACCAT
>JAXLWC010000067.1:0-32723 GCA_046328675.1 Anaerolineae bacterium | reverse complement strand
ATCTGCGTCCCAATAACACGCTGGAATGGGTGCGCGTCGAATGCATTAACCCGGATACCGATCGGAAGCAGATGTTTAATATGCAGGTATCGGAAACACAGGCACCGATCAACGGCTTGATGCTGCCAACTCGTATTCAAACTTGCTGGGATAACGAACCATTCTTTGAGGTGGAGCCAACCGTCGTAGACACCAACCCACAGTTCACCGACGGCTTGTTCACCTTGAGCGCAGAGAAGTAATGTATCACGCAGGACACAAAAAAGGGGCGTGCCGCTTGTGGACGCCCCTTTTTAGTTCGCTTTGTCGATAGAGTTTACATATAGCGTGGCGGCAGCGGTTTGCTATCGACATGATAGATGCTGAAGCCGCGTTTAATATAGTTGTCGAGGGCGTGCGGGCCATCCAGGTTGCAGGTGTGAACCCAGACACGCTGGGCGCCATCACTCCAGGCCTGCGCAATACCATGACTCAGCAGATGTTTACCATAACCCAATCCATGAAAGGCTGTGCGCAGTCCAAAATAAGCGATTTCAGTCTCTTTGTCCTGTCGATCCAGTTCTACATAACCTGCTGGTACCCCATGGACATAAAGGACATCGACGGTCACACCAGGGTTGGTTAAAATCGACTGTAATTCATCATCAGGCATCACCAAACGATCACGCCAGCGCCATTGTTCGCCCACTGATCCGTACAAAAAGCGATAAAAACCAACATCAGGGGTTTTCATCCGCTGGATGCTAAAATGACTGCCGCTGATATACGCCGGACGGAACTGCACCCGGCTCGCCATCTCTAAATAGGTGGTAACGAGCACATGCGGATTAGTGTTATCTTGTACGGCAGCAACCATCGCTAACTTCCTTAAGTGTGATACATCTGGTATGTCTATCACCATATCGGAATTATGCCTTCACATCATCGTTAACGCTGAGGGAAAGACAAAGGAACTTTTTGTGAGTCTTCAACAAAAAACAGAACTACGATCCATTATATTAGGCTATACCGGGTTTCTGATACTAGGGCTGGGGGGAGGGCTGCTGGGCGTGGCCTGGCCTGCCATCCGTGCTGAGTTCGGTTTACCGTTGGAGGCACAGGGTGCCCTGACCATCTCGGCCTCGCTGGGCTATTCGCTGGTGAGCGCGTTGATTGGGCGTTTCGCCGTGCGCTTCGGCATTCGCATGATGTTTACAGGTATGGTGCTGATCGCGGCGCTGGGCTTTCTGGGGCTGAGCGCGGCACCTGTGTGGGCTGTGATGATTATCGCCAGCTTTCTGGCGAGCGCAGGCTCAGGTGGACTCGATGCGGGTATGAACCTGTACGCGGCAGCGCACTTCAGCCCGCGCGTGATGCAGTGGTTACACGCGACCTGGGGCTTGGGCTTCGCGCTGACCCCGGCGCTGTATACCATTGTCCTTGACAACAACCTGTCATGGCGTGTGGGCTACGCCGCCGTGATGGTGCTGTACGTGGTGCTGGCACTGGTCATCTTCTCAATGCATGTGTGGAAGTCGGTGGAGGCGCTGGCGACGAAGGACGGCTCAGTGAAGAAACACACAGCGTTCGCGGAGACGCTGCGCGTACCGCTGGTGTGGATCAGCGTGACCCTGTTCGCGGTGTACGTGGGCGCGGAGCTGATGCCGGCTAATTGGGCGTTCAGCCTGTTTACCGAAGCGCGCCAGATTGTCCCAACGACCGCGACGTTCTGGGTGAGCGCCTACGCGGGCGGGCTGACGGTTGGGCGTATCTTTTTCGGTGCGATTGCCTCGCGTTTTACGACCAACCAGCTTTTACGGGGGGCGATGATTGGCGCGCTGGTGGGCATCGTCGGGCTGTGGGTCGGCGGCGACAGCCTGCTGAGCGTAATCGGGTTGGCAACGACGGGCTTCTGCTTTGGGCCGATTTTCCCGCTGCTGATGAGCGCGACCCCGGAACGACTGGGCGAACATGCGGCGAATACCATCGGCTTCCAGATGGCGGCGGTGGGCATCGGCAATGCGCTGCTGCCGGCGGCGGCGGGGCTGGTGGCGGGCAAGCTGGGGCTGGAGACCATTGTGCCGTTCACGTTTGTACTGGGCGTAATCCTGTTCGGGCTGCATGAGTGGATGATCGCGCAAAGCCGGAAGAAGACGGAAGTAGCCGCCTAAGAACACCGCTGCAATCTGCAACTACGACTGCATTCATGTCTCGTGCGGCTGCACGGGGCATGTTTGATTCTGCATCTGGCTCGACTGCTGGAACAGAGGGAACTACTGCAACTGGTGAGCGTGTTGTTGCAGTTGAGTTCAAAAAAGTGGGGAGTAACGGGTGATGAGTGATGTGTGAAAAGCAGCATTGAACCGTAACGGCGCAACGGCATCAGGGCATTTCATGGCCGCTGTTGGGAGCGTAGGGTAGGCGTCGGGCGCGCTTGTGGGAAGCGGCGGTACACTGGAAACAGTGACGCAGATGAAACACAGGCGGGACAGGCAGCATGAAAAAGTATGTGTTTTTTGTGATTTTCTTTTTGCTGGCGCTGAGCGTGCGCGCACAGGAGGAAGCGCCGCAGTATCGGCTGCGCGTGCCGACACAGGATGAATATGTCAGCACGATTTCCAACCTTGAAATAGCCATCGTCGAGCCGCAGTTAGCATTGGCGCTTGACTATGCCATCCTCGGAGAATTTGAATACCGATTTCCTGACCTCTTTGCTTCAGATTACAGGACACTCCGCCGTATTTATGAAGCATTAAACCTTGGATATTTATGGGCTGCGGGTACAAGACAGACATGGAATATTGCCATGTTAAACGCGGCGCTTCGCGAAAACGCGATAGACCTAACTTCAACGAACTCGGTTTCTTTCGAGGATTATTCCATTGAGATTACTCCCGTTGACTTTGATGCTGATGGCATAAGCGAGTACATCCTCGACGTTCTGAAAAATCCAAGCACGGCTTACGATGCGCAAGCTGAAGGAGAATATCAGGCATATCTCGTGGCGGTGCAGAATGACCAGGGCTATCACATACTGCCGCTCCCACTCCCTTGGAATGGTGAACCTGCTGCTCACTGGACGATAGATCATCTCACCCCACGCCGTTTTGAGGATGTCAACGGCGACGGCAAGCCTGAATGGCTGGTTGATGGCTGGCGTTCAAATACGGGACCCGGCGCTGTACCATCGGTCTCTTTTTATGTCATTGGCTGGCGTGATGGTATACCCGTTTCACTACTCCCGGAAGGATCGCTTTCTGCGCTCACTTATACACGCGGCGATGATGTGTCATGGGAGTTTGATAACATTGACAATGATACAGCATTGGAATTGATACAGACTTCACGGCATTCCGATAACTGGAGCTGTACATTTTCAACCGTTTCCGCTGCTCAATGGGACGACAGCCAAATGCTCTATGTGATGGGTGAAGAAGAGTATCACTTTGATGATGTTCCCGGATGCGTCTGGCGCAGGGCAGAAGACGCGATGTGGGCAAGAGATTATGCGCAAGCGGCTGAACTCTACGCAACATATTTGAGCTTCGATACCAGCAGCGAGTACCGTGATGCTGAAGACCGGCAGTACATCCGGCTGCGGATGGCCATCGCCCTCGCGTTCCTCGACAGGTTAGAGGAAACGATAACGCTGCTTGAGGAATTGAGCCGTGAACCTGCCGTAACACCGGATATGGGGGAACTGATTGCTTCTGCTTACGCTGCATACAACAGTCAGGATGAGATTGCATTATGCACAGCCACGTACAATTTTTTCACCCGTTATCAGGGTAATGCTTTCTACGCTGGACCAATTGACCGTTATATAGGGCAGACGCTCATAGATACGCAAATGTTTATTTACAATACTTCTCCCGCCAGCGCTGCTTACGCTGGTTGTAATATACCTGTGATTATTGACAGGCTCTTTCCAGAAAATGTGATCAGTGCAACCATATCACCACCGGAACAAGTCAGGAGAGCCGGAATCGCTGTGGACGGCGCATTTCAGACTGACTTCAATGGCGATGAGGAAGTGGATTGGATGGTGTGGCTTGCGGCGCGTGTTGCGCCAATTGTGTTTGTGCGACAAGGGGAAACGTATGCTGTGAGCCGGATGTCATCCACTGCGTCATATTCCTCAATCAGCTTAACTTCAGTGGAATTACCAGACGAACGGGGAAACGCACTCGCACTGCTGAATGAGGACGTATCATCAATTGCTGGTTATTTCTCCTGTGTAGACAGTACAGGGCAGTATTTCACACCACCCCGCGAATTTGAGTTGTGGCGGCTTGGCGACAATGGCTTATATCCTTTCTTCTACGCGGTTCTATGCGAATCTGTAGACTTTGAGGACATCCTTCAGAACGATAATCGCCAACTCAATGCCTGGATGGCGGTGGATGAAGGGTATCTTGGCGGAACTGTCCATCCAAGTGTTTTTGTATGGGATGCTCAACAACAGAATTATGTGTTGTCTATGGTCGATGGTGAACCATACGTGCGTTCTGTCTCAGAAATTGACTCATGGGCTGAACCTGAAGCAACGATTGGAACCGCGATAATCCTATACCAGTCAGCGTTGATTTTTCACAATGCCGAGGTATCTGAAGCGTTGGCGACGTTTGATTTAGTCATGACCAATACAGAGACCAACACATCTCCAGATACCCTTGCACAAGCACGCTACTGTTACGGCATCCTTTTGGAAAGCGTTGGGAGAACTGACGAAGCCCTCGCGCAGTACGTCGCCATTTACAGCGCTGCGCCAGAGTCGGCGTGGGGGCAGCTTGCCGCACTGCATCTGGAACGGGTGGAATAAAACAGGGCGTGCCCGCTGTGGACACGCCCTGTAGGTTCAAGCAAATCGTGCGACGCGCTGCTAGGCTTCCAGCAGCTTGTAGGCGTTGGCGGCGTAGTCCTGCGCGCTGCCCGTGACAGGTACCAGCGTGCCGTCTTCCGCCTCTTCCTTAAGCGCGGTGATTTTGTCCAGCAGCGCTTTGACATCGCGTGCGCCCGGTTCCAGCTTGTGCGCGTCGTTAATCAGCAGTTCGGCAACGCTGAGGTGGCGTGCGCTGCGCGACAGCAGCCGCGCCAGATCAACAATGGTGGTGACGATGTTCTCCCGGTCACCACTCTGGTAGGCCAGATGCAGCGCCTGACGGTAGCGCAGCACCGCCTGCCCTAACTGTCCGGCTTCCACCGAGGCATGACCGAGGTTGTTCAACTGCAAGCCTTCTTCTTCTTTATCGCCGACCTCACGCGCGATGTGCAGCGCCGAGGTGTGATAGTTGATGGCTTCCGTCCAGTGTTCCAGTTCGGAATTGGCCGTGCCGAGCGCGCCGAGCGTGCGGGCTTCGTAGTCGCGACGTTTCTGCGTGCGGAACAGCGCCAGCGCCTGATCCCACGTGGCAATCGCGGTGTCCGGCTCGCCGTTGTCCAACTGGGCATACCCCAGCTTAAACAGCGACAAGGCTTCGTTCTGGGCATCGTCCCGATTGCGCGCGATTTCCAGCGCCTGCCCGTAGACACGCACCGCTTCGCCGCTTTCGCCCAACTGCTGGCGGGCGTCACCGAGGGTCATCAGCATGTGCATACGGGTGTCTTCGTCGCTAAGCTGTTCCGCCAGCTTGACGCCGCGCGAGGCGTGCAGCACGGCAGCCTGCGAGTTGTCGGTCTTGGTCATCAACACCGAGAGTGTATCGAGCGTTTCGAGCACGCCCGCGTCATCTTCCTTCTGTTCCTGCAAGTCGAGGATTTCGGAGTAGGTGGCAATCGCCTCGTTTTCCATCTTCTGGCTGACCTGCGCGCTGCCGATGGCGTTGAGCACCGAAATCTGGCGATCCTTGTCGCCGGACTGGCGCGCCTGCGTCAGGGCCGCACGCAGCCCCGGCATGTCGGAGGTGCTGAGGTCAATAGGCTCTGCCTCGACGATTGGCTGTTCGCCCGTCTCGACAATTTCCTCGACCAGTTCCTCATCGATTTCGTCTTCTTCCATCAGGTCTTCGTCAAGCAGATTGCTGACGGCGAAACCATCGTCTTCCTCGTCCTCATCCTCTTCAAGCTCCGCGTCCTCAGCGACCAGCGAGGCACGCGTGGGAGAGACTTCATTGTAAGCGGGGAAAGCGGTAGTCATGCCGCTGGCGAGCCGCCGCAGCTTGAGCAGTTCATAGACGTAGCCGCGTGATTTGACGAAATTGCCCGCGCCCGTCAGCGCGATGACCAGTTCGTTGGCAGGTTCGCGTTCGCCGTTATCGGCCAGCGCGCGCGCCATCGCCAGGAACGAGTCCATTTCCGTCGCCAGCTTGTTGTGGGCGTTTACATCGTCGGCGCTGTACTTTTTGGCGTAGGCCAGCAGCGTGTCGCGCACGGTGGTTTGCAGCCCTTCGAGGCGGTTGGAGGCTTTAAGCACATTCTGGGTGAAGGCCAGTGTCAGTGGATGCAGGCGATAGTAAGGCGCGCCGTAGCGGGTGGTGCGTTCGGCAAGCCCCTGCGCGGCGAGGATGTTGGCGGCACCCTGCGCGGTTTCCAGCGGAGCTTTGCTGAGGAGGCTGAGCATCTCGGCGGACACCTGCCCACCGTAGCTGGCGCTCATCATCATCAGCAAGCCTTGCAGCGCGCCGTTAAGCGACTTGAAGGCAATGGTCAGCGCGGTGTTGGGGGGATTGCCGGGGGGTAGCTGTGCCAGTGCCTTGCTATAGAGCGAGGCAGGCTGCTTGCTGGTACGTGCGGAACCTGCAACCACGACGATGGCGAAGGCGTTGTACTCCAGCCCTTTGACCAGTTCGACAATCGCTGCGTCGTCGGCTTCGTTGGTCAGCATCTTGTAGAGTGCCGCCGCGTGTTGTGGTTCCAGCGTGGGAATGTCCATCGCCTGTTCAACAGCAGCGACATGTTCCTCGCTGACGAGAATCAGCGGCAGCCCTTCGGCACATTTGCTGATGAAGTCCGAGACTACCAGCGAGTCCAGTTTGCCATCCAGCACGACCAGTGGCTTATTACGCATCAGCGCGCCCGCCACCGAGCCAACTTGTGACAGCGGGTTCTCGCTGCTGGTGACTTCGCTGAGGCCGTAGGCACGCCCGACACGCACCAGCAGTTCTTCCAGCGGCGCGTTATCGACGTTCAACCAGAGGACACCGCCGGGCTGCTGCGTATAGGCGCTGGCAAGCCATGCCGCTGCCGCAGATTTTCCGCTGCCCAGCGCACCATTCAACTGAATGGGTTTGTTGAGTTTTAATTGACCGTAGATGCGCGCCAGATAGGCATCGCGTCCCACTAATTTCGGGGGAAGCATCACAGGTAAAGCGGCTGCCTCACGCGCGGGTGCATCATGGGGGACAAAATCGGTCATAACAATTATTCCCGGTTAAGATTTTCTGCAATATAAAGGCAGTATAACACTGCACGTAGTCTACGGCAATTTTCGCGAGAAGGCATGGGGGTATTTCGGGCTATTCTGCTGACAGCGGTAACAAAAACCCCGCCATCACAGCGGGGTCTGCTTTAAGCATCCGGCGGGGGGACGGGCAGCGCATCAACCGCAGTTTCTTTCCACTTTTCGCCCTCTTCCACCAGCATCACCGGGATACCGTTGCGGATGGGATACTTGTAGCCGGAGTCAGCGCAGACCAACCAGCAGCCTTTCACCAGTTCCAGTTTGCCGGGGTCATCGCCCTTGTCCTTGTAGTGTACCGCCACCGGGCAGCGCAGAATCGCCAGCAGTTCCGGTTCGATGGTCGGCGGATTATCAGTAGCCATAATGGTTTTCCTTTTGCAGTGCTTTCCTCACCGCTAAAAGTATACGGTGGACAGGTACACCCGTCAACGCACACTCGCATTATGTTATACTTTGCGGCGTATTGAACCTGACGAGGCATTCGATCTTGAAAACCAAACTGCTGACCTTCGCACTTCTCCTCTGTACTTTCTCCTTCGCTTTTGCCCAGGATACGGAATTCACCAACTACACAGTCGAACGTTATCTCCTGGCAAACTACCCGGTGACGCTGGCTTTCACGCCAGACGGGCGTTTGTTTTATACCGAAAAAACCACCGGCAATGTGCGCGTCGTCAGCGTAGACGGCGTGCTGCAAGCCGAACCGGTCATCAACCTGCCGACGACAGCTAACGTTGAGCGTGGAATGATTGGCATCGCGATTGACCCCCATTACAGCGAGAACGGCTATATCTGGGTGTATCACACAAAGGAAGGCAATGCGCGCGACTACCCGGCTAACGAAATCGTGCGCTTCCACGAGGAAAACGGCGTCGGCAGTGACCCACAGGTGATGCTGTCGATCCCTATCACCAACGGCGAGGTGGAACACAACGGCGGCAACCTGCACTTCGACGCCGCCGGCTATCTCTACGTCACGGTGGGCGACTACCGCGACCCGGCCAATTCACAAAATCTGGAGACCATTCCCGGCAAGATTCACCGCTTCGCCGTCGAGAATGACCAGCTTGTGCCCGCGCCGGGCAATCCATTTGAAAACAGCAGCGTCTATGCCTACGGGCTGCGCAACTCCTTCGACTTTACCTTTGACCCGATCAGCGGACGCATCTTCGCCACCGAAAACGGGCAGGACTGCGACGACGAGATTAACATCATCCTGCCCGGCTTTAACTACGGCGCAGGTGAGAATTATCAGTGCATCGGCACTACGCTGCTGGATGACCCGAACTATATGCCGCCGCTGCTGTCGTTTACACCAACGATTGCGCCAACAGGCATCGTGGTCTATGACAACGCAGCAATCCCACAGTGGCAGGGACAGGTGCTGTTCTGTTCGTGGAACACAGGCACACTGACGCGCTCAGGCTGAACGGCGGACGCACGCAGATTGACGCGACGTTCCCGATTGATTTGCAGGGGGCACAGTGCCGCATTGACCTTGAGATATCACCCGACGGCGCGCTGTTCACTACCGTTGGCGCGGAAGGCGGCGCGATTTATCGGCTGGTGCCGGGGGAGTAATAACCCGCAGGGAAAAACACAAGCATTCAGTAGCGATGTGCGAGAATGGCAGATGTTAATTTCAATTGTACGTCTGCCGTACGACGGATGGCACAAGTATATGTCTGGGAGATTATCTCCAAAGTCGATTAGATAGTCACGCTAATCTCACCGGCGTTCTCCTGCGTTGTAGAGTGGCACCATCATTGCGGGTATCACTTCATCCGAAAGCTGATACATCTCTGCGGTAATATTCATGGACGGCTGCGGCGAGCGAGGACTGCGCAGCGTCTCTGGCAGATTCACTTCCGCAACCAAAACCGCGTTCCCTACGCTGCTGCCGCGCACGATAACCTCACCGTGCTGATTCACGATCTGTGTCGCAGCCCCGAAACCGCACTCAAGCAACATTTCTGCTGCCTGATGCGCACGTGCTTCCAACGGTGAGCCAGGGAATGAACTCTTAATCATGGGCAGGCGTGTACATATCTTTCCTGTGGCCGAGGACTCCACAAGTGGAACGCCCATCCACGCAACATGTTTGTGATAACCATCAGACTCAGGTTCAGTTGCCGGGGACTCTGGTGGTCGGCCTACGAGGTCAAAGAAACCAGTGCGGCGCCCATCGGGAAAGATAAAGTTCGGCAGTTGAAGGTCGCCCGGACAACTCATAGCGATTATGGCATCGACCTGACCTGCATACTGCTCCCATAGGTTAGGATGGGATTGATCCCAACAAATCATCATACCAAATCTGCCAATGGCGGTCTCTGCAATGGTGATATGATCCGCCATTGCGAAAATACCGCCAGTTCCCAAATGCGCGGAACATAGCGCTTGTCATAACGCCAGTGACGACCATCGGGCTGACAATATCCGCCAGCATTGAACATCACCGGCGTCGCGTAGCAACAGTGTTCCTGCGAGATGGATATTGTATTGCGCAGCCTTGGTTTCATCCACGTTACGGTTTGCCCGTCAATCAGTTCGGCTACGCCATCAGTTGCGTTCATGGTATTCGTATCCTGTGTTGAAAAGCTCAGGGAATACCGCGATATCCGCGCCCCTTGCTTGTTCAAGAAGCTGCGCGGCTGCCTTCAGACGTTCCTCCGTTGGCATCGGCGTACAATCCAATTGAATTGAAGCGATTTTTATCTTGCGAGCCATTGATTTATCTCCTCTCCAAGATTATTTGGGATGTTGTAGAGCATGTTTGTTCTGCGCGATTTGAACGAGGTGTGCCAAGCGTTGTGACTCAGCGTTTGTCACATCTTGCCCAAATTGTGTGAGGCGATAATAACGACGTTCGCCGTCTGCAAGATCCAATACTTCTTCTATCAGACCATCACGCAGCATCCGCTTAATCGATCCGTAAAGGGTTCCTGACCCCATCTTGATGCTGCCGTTGGTTACGGCTTCAACTTCCTGGCTAATGGCATAGCCATGCTTTGCACCATCATATAGGGCGAGAAGAATGTGATACACGGCGGGGGTTAAGGGTAGTGATTCGTCAGGTGGTTGCATCATGCTAGTTTTATACGTCCGTTGCGGACATGTCCACTACGGATATGATAAGCTGGATCTTCTTTTGTGTCAAGCACGTTGTCATATAATTTGCAAACAGACCCTAGTTCAACTAGACCTACAGTTGCTGGGCCTCTACTATCAGGACATTGGCGAGGCACAAGACACGGGGAACTCCTGCAAAAGGATATTGCTACAGGTAGGCTGCTGCTCAAACCATGATAACCTTAACCGCTGAGTTCATCATTGGGTGCGCTCAGTATGATCGTCACCCAATGCCCATATACACGTTACACAGATACGCCTGTCCGCTGGCATAGACTTCGGGTGGATACCAGCCGATACACATCACATCTGTTTCCAGCCCGTCCATCGTCATCTGGCGGGCAGGCGTTGTTCCCAGAATATCAATAACATACAGCGTATTCGAGAAGGTTATCGCCATCCAGCGGTTATCCGGTGACCATGCCTGATCGAAGAGGTTGCCGATGATAGGCAGGGCCGCAGCCGTGCGAACCGTTACGTCTGGAAATGTCACGACAACATAATAATGACCTGCGGCGGTGTCCTCTGTATCTTCACGCACATATCCTGAAAGAACAAGGTGTTCTCTGTGACCCGAATACTGGATGGGTCAGGAGTCTCCGCTGGCAGGTTGGCACTGAGAGGTGCGCTTCGTGCTCTGCCTGACGCAAATCAACAGCAAATACCGCACCGTTGGCGGCTAGTGCCAGCCAATCCTCATTCGGTGACCAGCGCACATCATAGACGTAATGCAGCGTGAAAAGTCACGCGCAGCTCGACAAAGAGGCTATCGGTGTGGGTGCTGTAGTCATAAAGCCTGAGTTCAGTACGTGCTTGCGCCAGCAGCCTTACGTAGAGGAAAGTATCGGAGTGCCACCATACCCATTTGAATGCCCCGCCTGTCAGGCCGATAAAACGCAAACTGCCCGTTCGCATCTCCAGCAGATAGAGGGAGTAGCGGCCTGTGTCGTCATTGCTGCGTTGGCTTGTCACACGCAGCGCGCACCATTGGTTGCGGCTCACATTCTGTTGAGGGTGCATAAAACATCGGACAGCGTCGTCGGCGTGCGGTAATAAATCTCATACTGGTACAGCGTAGAAGACCTCTGTCGTTTGTTCGCCTACGAAGTAGAAGAAGCGCCCATCATTTGACCAGTCAACGGTGAAATCGAATGGTATGGTCGGCGACAAAAACAGGGGCACCTGTCGTCTGCCGCTGGTAAAGGGTGTAGTAGCCACCGTTTTCCATCCAAAGACCTGTTTCATTGACGAACTGCATTTGCACTCCCACCTCTACAGGGGATGGCAGCAGGACTTCGTCTGGGGTCACGGTTTCCCCGACAAAAGCATTTTTTCAGGTTGGCTGCTGCCTGTACGTGCGATGGTGGTCACGTCGCCTGTCGCGAAATCCATCACGTAGTATTCGGTTTCGTCCGTGTAGTAATGGGAGAAGGCCAGCGGTGGCGACACCATCAGCGGCCTGCATACGGAACGCAAGCAGAGGCAACCACAGCAAAAGAGCACAACGGCACAGACGTTTGGGCACGTTTAACCTCCGCTTAATATAGACATAACGTACCAAAGGCGGACATAACGCTCAATTTCGGCAGCAGGGACATCTTGACTACGCAGTGTCAAGTAGAGGATATAGGCAAAATTGAGTGCCATTTGAGAGCTAATCAGAGAAGAATCGACAAAACCTGCCGAGCGAATGATCATGATGAAACGCTTGAAATGGGTTTCATTGATGAAATTCAAAACACCGTCATGCAAGCGCGAAAATGTTTCTTCAACGATAGCTTCTTCATATTGCTTGGTTTCAAAGTTGCGCCCGGAGAGTAGTGCGACAAGGTCCTGTAATCTCCCACGCCGAAACTGTGAAGTAAAGGCCACGCGCAGCAAATCACTGTAAGTCGGATCATATAAATCATCATTTTCTTTACGCAGCCATGCCATGCCTTGAAAATATTCACCTGCTGCAAATGCTTTGTCATTCGCTGAAATGATGGAATAAAAATCAGGGGTTACTGCCATATGGCAAAAGTAATCAATGGCTTTTCGCAATTCTGGTCCACCGTGCGTTTCGTTTACTGCGATTTTTGACATGGCAAAATCAGCCTGCCCAAGGGCCACCCCTTCTGAGTTCACGCGTATAAAAATCTCAGTTACAGTTTCAATATCGAGCGAAGAGTCCAGTTCAATAATGCCAATAGGGTTATTTTTGATCTGTAGAAGGTTACTTATCGCCTCATCAAGCTCATCAAGATTGGCTTCCAGGTTGCGTTCGCCATATTCACTCACAAATTTGCGCTGGCGAAACCCGCCATCGAAAATGGTGGCAATATCCGCGATCCATGCCGCATCCTTTTCGATGGCCGTATTTGAGACTTCAAATATTCTTTTTTGTGGATTGAAAGCAATCCGAATACGGACTTTCTTATAATCTTTTGTGACCACTTCCATACCCAACAACGCCGCCATCAAAGCGGTGATTCGCTGCTGCCCATCGATCAGGATTTTCTTACCCTCAGACCGTGTCTGATCTTTCAAATTCACATCAGGGCTTTTCCAGACAATGAGATAACCAATGGGATAATCATTAAACAATGAATCAAGCAGATTACGCACTTTTGTAGCATCCCACACAAATGGGCGTTGAATCTCTGGAATTGCAATTTCACCTGATCTGACCCAGCTTAACAGGGTATCGATGGTTAAGGAACGCGGTTCATACTTACGGGGCATCAGTGTCTCCTTAGGTAAGAATTTAAATGGCTTTCCAAACCACCTGTATCGGAGGCTTGAGCGTCTTGTTATATGTAGTGACAAACACAATGAATAAAGGCGTCCAACTTGAACGCCCTTATTTTACATCAGATTTGGGGGTGATTTCTTATGCGGGTTCGGCTTCTGCCTGCCAGTATTCCTCGTCGTAGGCGGGCAGTTCGCAGCGCAGGCTGCCATCGTGACGGTAGCCCAGCGCATAGTCCGCCTGCATCAACTGGTGGATTTCGCTGGTGCCTTCGTAAATCACCGAGCCTTTGCTGTTGCGCATGTAGCGCTCCACCGGGTACTCGTCGCTGAAGCCGTAAGCGCCGTGTACCTGCACCGCTTCCAGCGCCGCCTGCACCGCCATGTCGGTGGCGTACCACTTGAACACGCTGGTTTCGCGGGTGTTGCGCTTGCCGAGATTCTTCATCCAGCCGACCTTGTACATGAGAAGCTGTGAGGCGTCGTACCACTGCTGCATGTAGGCCAACTTCTGCTTGACCAACTGGTGTTCGCCGATTTCTTTGCCGAAGGTCTTGCGTTCGTGGGCGTACTTCAGGCTGTCTTCGAGGCAGGCACGGATGAGTCCCGTTGCGCCCGCGCCGACGGTGTAGCGCCCGTTGTCGAGGCACGACATGGCGATGCGGAAGCCTTCGCCTTCTTCGCCGAGGCGATTGGCGACGGGCACTTCCACGTCCTGCATGGCGACCCAGCCCGTCGAACCCGCGCGCACGCCCAGCTTGCCGTGAATGTCGCCGGTGGTGACGCCGGGCATGTCACGTTCGACGATGAAAGCCGTCATGCCTTTGTGTCCGGCGGCGGAGTCGGTCTTGGCGACGACAAGGAAGTGATGCGCCTTCGTCGCGAGGCTGATCCACATCTTTTCGCCGTTGAGGATGTACTTGTCGCCAGACTTACGGGCAGTGGACGCCATGCTGACAACATCGCTGCCCGCGCCCGGTTCGGTGAGGCAGAAGGCGGCATATTTTTCGCCGCGTGCCTGCGGGGCGAGGAAGAGCTGCTTCTGTTCTTCGGTGCCCCATTGCAGCAGCGCGAGGCTGTTAAGGCCCATGTGGACGCTCATAATCACGCGCAGATGGGTGTCGGCGCGTTCCAGTTCCTCGCAGACCAGACCGAGCGTGATGTAGTCGTAGCCCTGACCGCCGTAGCGTACCGGGATGCAGATGCCGAGGATGCCCAGTTCGGCCATGCGCGGCAGTTCGGCGGGGTTCATTTCCTGCTTACGATCCCATTCGCCGACGACGGGAATCATTTCCTTGGCGCACCAGTCGCGTACCATCTTGCGAACCTGAAGCTGTTCGGGAGAAAGTGCGAAGTCCATGTAATAACCTTTTGCTTGTAGAAACGGATTTGTGGCGATTATAGCATGGGGCGCGGTGAAAGATTTAGCCAAAGTGTAGCGCAGACATTGGGCGATGTGTACAGAATGGGCATTGTCAGGGGTTATTTCCAAGTTACAGCTTATCGGAGCATTTGGAAGTGATGTTTGACACTGGTGAGCCAAGTACATGAAGTAGTAAATTGCAGTTGAATATCGCGTTTATCGTCGCGCCGCCTCCCCTCCTAACCCCTCACCAAGAGAAAGTAACATGCCAACCGGAGGTCCGACTATCCTCATCTTCGTCGCAGTCTTGATAGTGACCGGCGTCGTCATCTTCAATGCAAATTTCCCATTTTTGACAACAGTGTTGGAAAAATCTGAGATGGCCAGCCTAAGTGACAAAGGCAGCCGAAAACGCACGCGAGTACGTCAATTTTATTCTGCCACTTTTGTATGTTATGGGCATTAGCCAGTCAGGTTAGTCCCATGCTAAAGGAGAGATAAAAATGAGTCCAAATAAAGCAACTGCAAGAATGACAGGTTTCCTGTATCTTTTTTACATCGTAGCGACCATCTTCGCCAACGTGTCGCGCACTAACCTTATAGTATTCGGAGATAGCACAACAACAGCCAATAATATTCTGGCTTCTGAGGGATTCTTCCGTGTCGGTTTTGTCAGCGATGTCCTTGCCGGTGTTCTATTTCTGTTGACGGCGTGGGCTTTATACGTGCTGTTAAAACCCGTCAACAAGAACATCGCCTTGCTTTTCCTGCTTCTAAACCTGGCTGGTGTCGCTGTACAGTGCATAAACATGCTTAATCTGTTTGCTGCGGTGCTGCTTTTGAGCGGCGCAGATTACCTGAGAGTATTCTCAGCAGATCAACTGCAATCGCTGGTCATGTTGTTTCTCAATTTGTACAAAAACGGGTTTGTGATCGCCCAGTTTTTCTACGGCGCCTGGCTCTTTCCCCTTGGTTATCTGGTTTTCAAATCGGGTTACCTTCCTAAACTTTTGGGCCTGGTGCTAATCGTTGAATGTGTTGCCTGGCTCCTGTATCCCTTTCAGTTTTTCCTTTTCCCCAGCCTCGAAGCTGTATCGTACCTGAGTTTCGCGATTGGTTTTATTGGGGAAATTGCACTTACGTTATGGCTTTTGATCATGGGCGTAAAGGATCAAAAACCAGTCCTGGCTAGCGTTAGTTGAGGAATTCGGCCCCGCATCAGCAGGCCAGCCCACTTCAGAACTCGACCCGTCTAAAGCCGTCGAAGTCACATCGTAACCAAATGTAGGGAATCAAAAACGCCGCTGCAACGCGGCGTTCCGATTTGGATGCTTATCTGCGACGGCGCTGGATCAGCGCGGCTAAGGCGATGGTGACCACATCGGTACGGCGATAACCACGGCGGTAGAGTTCGCGCTTGAGCGAATCCACAAAGGGCGTATCCGGGTAGGCGCGCTGGGCATGGCTGTATTCGTCAAGGAGCTGCGCGCGAAGCTGGTTATCGGTCATGTTTTGGTACGGGTTCATAACTCTTACAATTCCTCATTGTGAACAACATCACAAGAAAAAGAATAACATGTAATCGATTACATGTCGATAGTACCAATGGTGGAGATTGGTACTATAGCGGAAAACGGAACATGAACGAGCCATCACACCTCAACTAACGACCATAGCAGCGGGCATTGGGGATGACGATCATCCACCAGTCGTTTTTCCACGGCTGCGGGACAGCCAGCGCCACAGCCCAAACGCCGCCAGCGCCAGCCACGCCGCGCCACCCACGTACAGCGCCAGCGGATAAGCGGTGGGCGTGAAGGTGAAGACGACAGTACTGCTCCCTTCCGGCACAGACACCGCGCGGAACATGACATCGGCGCGATACACGGGCGTGTCCACGCCGTTCACCGTCGCGCGCCAGCCGGGATACCACGCATCAGCCAGCAGCAGATACCCCACGCCGCTGCTGTTGACCTCGATCTCCACGCGTTCCGCTTCGTAATGGGTGATCGTCACCGCCGCCTCGACTTCAGCCGATGCCAGCGCGGGCAGTGCGTCGGCAGTGAGCACCGCTGTCGTTGTTGGGTCAAAGTCCGGCGTGTCCATCAACAGCAGTCCGTGGTTGACACTGAGGTCATCGTCCGGCACGGTAAACACATTGGCGACCACAAAGGCACGGGGCGCAGGCGTCACCCGTTCGTAGACTTTGACATCACTGGACAGCGCCAACCGCCAGCGGTTGTCCACCGGGAACTGCTGGAACACCTCAGACACACGCGTATCCACCAGCGTTAGCGCCTGAATGCGCACCTCGCCTGCCGCCTGTAACGTGCCAAAGTTGCCCGTGCGCGGCGCAAAGCGGAAGCGCGCCAGTTGAAAGCCTTCCAGAGAAGGCGTGCCTGCATCCAGCGCCCGCAGCGGTTCAGCCGTCAGCGTCTGCCCATCAAGCAGCAGAGTCGGTAACTCGCCCATGTAGAGTACATCGAGCGCCGTCGCCTCGAAGCTAGCGGGATACAGCGGGGCGTAGTCCTGGCCCGCGCTCAATTCCACGTCGAACGCTGTATCATAAGCCACACCGTCCTGCCAGAAGTCGTAGACCTTGTCGAGAATCAGATAGCGCACGCCCATCAGGTCGAGCCAGCGCTGTTCAGGAATGCAGCCGCCGCGACAGTCTTCGGGCAGCGCCAGCGCCTCGCGCAGCCGCCCGTCGAGCGCCGGACGGCCATCCGGCGTAAGCAGCGAGGCAAACCAGGTGTAATAGGCCGTCGGCACGAGTCCGCCGCCAAAGCCGTCTGCCGTCGGGATGCCCCAGCGCAGGGGCTGGTTGGGCGACAGGATTTCGTTCATTTTGATGTCAATCAGCGAATTGCGTACCGCAAACTCCGACATGCCCTGCGCCTCGTAGCGGGCTTGCAGGGCGGCGCGGTCACCGGGGTCAAACAGCAAATCGCTGACGCTTAACATGCGCCCCGGAACAAGCTGACCTTCAGTGTAAGCCAGCAGTTGGTTGGTGGTGAAGCGGCGCGAGTCGTAGGCATCGGGCGCGCTCAGGTCGTTGAAGGGCTGGACGCTGGCGGCGAGGATGAGTTCCAGCAGGGCGAAGGCGAAGACTAGCCTCGCTCCCCAGCCCTCTCTCCAGAGCAATGGGGAGTTTGAGGCACTCTGTGGACGGCGTGATAAAGCGAGGATGACGACAAAGGCCGCCAGTGCCGCACCCCATGCCAGCAGCGCTTTGAGGCTAGGCGCGGAAAGTCCCGGCACAGCGCTGGCTTCCGGGGCATACGGCGCGAGGAAGGCCAGCGCTACCAGTCCGGCGATGACGCCCGCAATCAGCAGCAGGACGACGGGGCGCGGACGTTTGCCATCCAGCAGCGCCTGCAAGCCGAGTCCGGCCAGCATGGCAGCAGCCAGCGCGAACAGCGCCATCCAGCGCGCAGGCACGCGGAAAAAGTTGAAGCCGGGGAGCGCCGCCAGCCCCCAGTACAGCGGATTGTAGGCCCCCAGGGCCAGCGCGAGACCCAGCAGCGCCAGCACAAGCCAGGGCAGCGATTGGCGGCGCGGCGTGAGGAAAACGCCGACGAGGGCTAAGCCGAGGCCGAGGACGCCGAGATAGGCGATGTACTCACCGAACAGCGGCGTATCGTAGTTGGGGAGCAGCGCACGCCCGACCACGAAGGGGCTGAGCGAGAAGGCTGTCGCGCCCCACTGCGAGAGGCCGTCCTGGCGGTTGGATAAGCCGATGAGTTCGAGCGTGGGGGCAAGCTGCGGCAGCGTCAGCAGCAGGGCGGCGATGGCGGCAAGCATGAGCAGACTCACGGGGAGCAGCAGAGATTTGAACCAGCGAGACACGGAGGTTAGCGGGAGGTGGAACAATCCGAACAGCGCCAGGCCCAGGCCCGTGATGAACACCGTCTGGGTGTGGCCGCAGAGGACTTGCAGGGCCATGACCAGCGCCAGCAGGGGCAGCGCCAGCAGGCGTTCGCGCCAGGTGGGGCGGGCCAGCGTGAGGTGGAAGGCGCAGAAGGCCCAGGGCAGCCAGGATAATCCCTGAAGCTGGTTGATTTGTTCGACGTGGCCGCCGACGTGCCCGCCAAAGGCGAACAGCGCCGCCGCCAGCAAGGCCGCGAGCGTGCTGAGGCGCAGGGCACGGCGTGCCAGCAGGTAAGCGCCGAGGGCCATCCAGGCTTCATGGAGGAGGATGCTGAGGCGAATGGCGTCGGGGGTGTTGAGGGAGAGGGTCAGCCAGTTGGGGGGGTAGAGCACGCCGACCTGAATATCGGCGAGCATGGGCGCGCCCATGAAGATGTCGGGCGTCCAGAGGGGGATGTGGCCGGCACGCAGGGCGGCGTCACGGGCGGCCCAGTAGGGGTAGAAGTAGATGTAGGTGTCGCCACGGGCGATGATGCCGTTGGTGAAGGCCAGCTTGTGGAAGCAGGCGAGGGTGAGGGCAAGCAGGGTAAGCAGGGGGATAAGACGGCGCATGAAACCTCAGGTAAGTGATGAGTGACGAGTGATGAGTAACGAGTGATGAGTGATGAGGGGACAGTATAAACGGAAGGCGGGGGGAGGGGCAATGGAGGGTGAGCGTGGGCGATGGTTAGAATCGGTTGGAAAAGACAAACTTCGCCATTTTGGGCTGAGCGAATTGATCGGTGAGCGTGCGGAAATTGACGGCGTGATTGCGCGAATTGATCGCTGATGATCGCGCAATCAATTTTGGCAAAAAAGGGCGGTGACGGGGCGCGAAGGTTAGAAAGGTTGGGAAATTCTAACGGAAAGTCGTTAGTCGTTAGTCGTTAGCTTTTAGCCGTTGGCCGGAGGGCATGGCGATGACAGGCTCCTTACCTTACCGAATCGGAAACTCTCCAATCGCCTCGTCAATCTCGGCCATCGTCATGATGGTCTTTTGCAGCGCCACGACGATCTTCTGATAATGCAGAATGTCATCGTCGGTTAAGGTGCGCCCTTTGCGGTCTTTCAGCCATTTTTCCATGACCTGATAACCGCCAACGTAGAAGTTCCACACCTCTTCGCTGATACCCTCAAAATACTGCGTTTTGTTGATGTATACACGCCCTTTGTCGAATTTAGGCGTTTGCTCCACGACATTGCTGCCGCGTTCGGGATAACTGGTGACCAGATCACGGCGGGCGATGTTCTTCAGCAGATGGGCGTTGACCAGCGTTTGACCTTTCAGGCACAGCGCGCGGAACAAGGCGACATCAGAAGTAAGCGGCAGGCGTGGGAAATCAATCTTGAGGAATTCGGCGTAACGTTCGCGGTAGGTCGGGCTGTGGAAGACGGCGTAGGCGTAGTGGAAGACATCTTCGGGGCTGAACTGATCGTCGTTAATGGGGGGGGTAGCCTTGAATTTAATATTCAATTTGGCTTCCATTTCGCGCACAAACTTGACGCTGAGGTTGGGCACGCGCCCGCCTTCGCCCGCTTCCCATTCGCTGTTAAACCACCGCCGAATTTGTTGTTGGGCGTTTGGGGTAGAGGTAGAGGAAAACTGGTTGCACCTCGTGACGTAAAAGATTGTCAGCTGGCGGTCATTAGAACGTGCGAGTACGGAATTTTCCATCTTGTGCCCTTGTCGTTAACAAGAGATATTCGGTTTGATGAACATGTGGACAATTTCTGGTCTAGGTCTGTCATTTACTCTCGTTGAAAACGCGCAAAACGTCTATCAAAAGGACGGAAATGAGATACGAATGTTTATTGATATCGTCTGTTGCTGCGCCAAGATGTGCAGTATTTGTTTTCGACTTGCGCTCGCGTATAAGCAACTGCAATACTATCCCGATGAGTTTGATACCCCATATTGTTAAAAGGAATCGCTTCAGTAACTTCAGCCCTCCTCATATTCCCCCTTCAAATCCAAATCCTGCGGTGTGAACAGATAAAATGGCGCTTGTGGGGTGAAGGTTTCCCATGTGGTGCTGTCGAGGTCGACGGCGCTTAAGGCGCTGTACTTGTCTTTGCGCAGCCCCCACAGGTCGGCGTAGTGGATGCGGGCGACCTCACCCCCGGCCCCCTCTCCCCATCAGCAGCGTTTGTGGTTGGGGAGGTGTGTGGATGTGTAGAGGGGGAGATGCGCGCGGGGGATTTGACGAAGATGCCAACCGCCACCCCTGCTGGATGTCAAAGACGTTCTGGTCGGTGCCGCCGTCGGGGTTTCTCTTTTTCTTGCTGTTGCCATGCAGGTTGAGGATGTAAATGTCGGTGAATTCGTTCATTAGCTGCTGGCGCATCCCGCGAAAGGTCGGGTTATCGAGATAACCGTGATTGGTAACGAAGGCCAGCACCCCGCTGCCCGTCTGGTTGATGCGCCACTGCCCAAAACGGATGAACTTGACATAATCATCTTGCAGCCATTTGGGGTTGCGTTCGCCCAGCGGCTTGCCATCCACCTGATAATAATCCTGCAAACGTTCGCCAATCCACGTCAGTTTGCCCTGCGCGTCACGGCTGCGGTTGGCGCTGTGGCCGCTGTAGGGCGGATTGCCCAGCACCACCATAATCGGTTCTTCGCGTTTGATACGGGCGGCGGCGTTGGCTTCTTCTGCGATAAAATGGGCGAACATGGCCTGCTGGTTGACCTTCACCCCTTCTTCCAGCGTGTTCGTCAGGTAAATGTTTAAACGCTGTCCACTGCCGAATTTGTAGCCCGTGTCGCGCAGCATAATGCCCATTTTCATGTGAGCAACGGCATACGAGGCCATCAGTAGTTCAAAGCCGAAGATGCGCGGCAGCAGGTGCTGGCTCACGTAGCTGTCCCACGCCCCCATCTGCCCCTTGAAGCCTTCGTAAATCTGCTGTACCACACTGTACAAAAAGGTGCCTGTGCCTGTAGCAGGGTCAAGGATCAGCGTTTGTTCGTCGGCCAGCCCTTCAGCGCGCCCAAAACGCTGACGCAGCAGACTATCGACGCTGCGCACTATATAACCGACGACAGGCTCCGGCGTGTAGTACACCCCGCGACTCTCGCGCAGTTTGGGGTCATATTCCGCCAGAAAGGTTTCGTAAAAATGCAGTACAGGGTCTTCCTGTTTGGTTTTGCGCCCAAAATCCTTGAGATCTCGTTGGTATCAGCATGGGCCAGCAGGTTAATCAGCGCATCAACCATCCATGTCACACGCTCATCCATGTCTTCAAGAATCGCGCTGAACATCTTGCGCAGGAAAGGATTGGTTTTGGGGATGTCTTCGGCCACGCCGCGCCGCGTGAACGTGCCTTTCGCGCCTGTGTAGTTGACGCGCGCCGCGAACAAGCCGTAAGCCAGCGTTTGCGCGTACATATCGGCAAAATCGCGGTCATTCAGGTGGGGAATCAGGTTTGCTCGAAGGCGGCTTTCTGCGCTTGCAGCATCGGACTGTCGGGCAGGCTGGCTGCTACCAGATCACAAATCTGGCGAGTCATGCTTGCCATGTATTCGGCCAGTTCGCGCGCCGATTTGACGACGGGAGTCGCCTGACGGATGAAGTCGTTGAGCAGTTCACCAACAGCGGTGAAGCCTGTTTCGTCGGGGCGGATTTTGCCTTTTTGCAGTTCACCCGCTGACGGTGCGGCGGTGCTGCCCATCGACATACCAGCGGAATTCTAGATAGTCCGTCAGCAGCAGATTAGGTAACGCCTTACGGTAGCGTCCCATCTGTTCATCATTTTCGACGCGGCTCAAGTCCTTGCCGATGTCTTTGGCTTCGACAAAAGCGACAGGCACGCGCTCACGCAGGATAATGAAGTCCGGCGCACCTGCTTTGATGTGTTTAGGATCATTCACGGCGTTCAGGCGTGTGTCTACTGATCCAACAACCGTTCCAGCGCAGGACGGTAGGCATGTTCCGCCGCAATCCCGGTATTGAATTCTTTTTGCACATCCTTGACGTAAGCGGAAACAGCATCGGCATTCATCGGCGCATCCTCTATCAATCCCGTAAGGAAGGCAAAGTATAGCGCACAGCCGTTCGCGGTGGCAAGAAAGCGGTGGGGGATGCGGGCGGAGGTTCGCGTTTGACCGCACCCTAGAAAGTCGTTAGTCGTTAGTCATTAGCTGTTAGTCGAAGACAAAGACAAAAACAGGTAGGCAAGCGTTCGCGTTTAGCCCCACCCCAACCCCGCCGCTTCGCTTATCCATTTTTGAGCCGTTGTGGAAATCCAGACTCAGGCCACATGGAGAGGGGCTGAAAACGCATTCGCGGGGGCAATGGTTTAGCGTGAGAATTCATCAAGTGTGGTTTTGCCCCATTTTAGTGCAGGCGCTAGTCGAGGGAGCCTTTGGCGCGGGCGCTGGCTTCGTAGACGCTCCAGACGCTGTCGGCTGCCGCGTTGCCGCCGCAAATCAAGGCGACGGGGTTGCGATAGCCGCTGACATCGACCTGTCCATTACGCAGCGCCGCGATCACCGCCGCGCCCGATGGCTCGACCAGTTGGTTGCATTCGAGCCAGAGCCAGCGCATGGCGTCGATCATCTGGGCATCGCTGACGAGGACAATGTCGTCGACGTAACGCTGGGTGAGGGTCAGCGTCCACTGGCTGACGGCGCGCGGGGAGAGGGTGTCGGCGATGGTGCGCGTTTCGGGCAGTTCGACGAGGTGCCCGGCATCGACGCTGGCTTTCATGCAGGCCGCGCCGACTGGTTCGACGCCGATGATCTGCACGTCGGGGTTGAGGCGCTTGATGGCACAGGCCATGCCGGCGATGAGGCCGCCGCCGCCGATGGCAATCAGCACGCAGTCTACGTTGGGCACGTCTTCGAGGATTTCGAGGCCGAGCGTGCCCTGCCCCGCCAGGGTGTGCCCGGCGTCGAAGGGGTGGACCTAGGTCAAGCCGTCGGCCTGCGCCTGTTCGAGCGCTCTGGCGTGGGCTTCGTCCCAGACGATGCCGTGCTGGACGACGTTCGCGCCCCAGAGCTTTGACGCGCGCTACCCGGTCAGCGGTGGCTGTGGCGGGGAGGTAGACTGTGGCGGGAATGCCGAGACGATTGGCGCCGTAAGCCAGGGCGACGCCGTGATTGCCGCCGGAGGCCGCGATGACGCCGTGGGCACGCTGTTCGGGCGTAAGCTGAAGCAGGGTGTTAAAGACGCCGCGCGGTTTGAAGGACCCGACGACTTGCAGGTTCTCCAGCTTGAGGCGAAGCTGCGGCGGCAGGTCGTCCTGGAGGGCGGGCAGCGGCAGCAGCGGCGTATGGCGGGTATAGGGGGCGATGCGGGCGCGCGCCTGCTGGAAGGTTTCCAAGGAGATGTCAAAGTTCATCAGTTGATCCTATCATCCCAAACGGAGGAAGGGTGTCCAAAGGGAACACCCTGTTAACACAATCTACGTTGGAATCGCGCGGGAGGCAAGCCCCAATGGAGTCTAACGCAGACCACGCCCGCGCCAGTCATAGACCATCTGCGCGCGCTGGTCGGAGGGCGGCTGAGGGACGATCATGTTGAGGACGAAGGCGATGATGGCGCCGATGACGAAGCCGCCGATGTGGGCGAAGAAGGCCACGCCGCCACCCGCTGAGGTATCGGTGAGCCGAGCCAAAGCCGCTGACTAACTGGATGACGAACCAGAAGCCGAGCACCAACAGCGCGGGCATCTCCTGCAACGTGGAGACTCTGCCAAGCGCGATCAGCCCACGCACGCGGACGTTGGGGAACAAGACGGCGTAGGCCCCGAGCACGCCAGCAATCGCGCCGGACGCGCCGACCAGCGGCACCTGCGACTGTGGGTCAATCATGATCTGCGCGAAGGCGGCGGCAAAACCGGAGGCAAAGTAGAGCGCGAGATAGAGCACGATGCCGAAGCGGTCTTCAATGTTGTCGCCGAATATCCAGAGGTAGAGCATGTTGCCGAGGATGTGCGCCCAGCCGCCGTGAAAGAACATGCTGCGCACGACATCCATGAGGGTTTCGGGGTTCAGCCAGCCCAAACGGGAGACGTTGGCAGGCACGACGGAGAGGTCGATGAAGGCCTGCTGCAAGGCGCGATCTCCCAGGGTTAGCTCCCAGAAGAAGACGAGGAAGTTGATGGCAATCAGGGCGTAAGTGATAAAGGGGACACGCCGCGTCGGGTTAATGTCGGCAATAGGCAGCATAGAAACCGCATCCTTTCATTAGTGAAGGTAAAGTCTATATGCCATTGTAGAACAGGTGGCGCTTAGTGTATCCACCACCTGTCCTAATTCCTATTGTACTACTCGTCCAAATGTGAGAGGGGATCAACCTTTGGCGCGGCTTTAAACATGGTGGCGACAAAGGTAAAGAGCAGGCCGACGAGGAAACCGCCGATATGCCCCCAGACCGCCACGCCGGGACGTGTGGCAGGCAGGTCGAAGAAGGGCAGCAAACCGTCGATGACATCCATGACGAAGTACAGGCCGAGGTAGACGAGGGCGTTGATTTTGGCCGTGCCGATGGGCAGGCGGTTGAACAGGGTAATGGTGCGGATGCGCACGCCGGGATAGAGCAGGAGGAACGCGCCCATCACACCGGCAATCGCGCCGCTGGCCCCGATGACGGGCACCGCGCCGCCGCCAAACAACGTACACTGTCCGGCGTTAATCAGCGTGTGCAGCAGCGCCGAGCCGAAGCCCGCGACGATGTAGAAGAACAGGAACATTTTGCTGCCGAAGTATTCTTCGACATGCACGCCAAAGATCACCAGAAAGAGCATGTTGCCGAGGAGATGGAGCCAACTGCCGTGAAAGAACATGCTGCGGAAGGCGTCGAGGACGACTTCGTAGATGGGCAGGCTGCCGACATCGCAGGGCACGAGCGCGAGGCTGTAGAACGCTTGCCCCAAAGCGCTGGGTGACAGGGTTAATTCCCAGAGGAACACCAGGATGTTGGCGAATAACAACAGATAGGTGACGTAAGGGGTACCGCGATTACGCCGCATGGCATTCAAAGGTAACACGAGCGACTCCTGAAAAACTCGCCGTTTCTATAGATTATTATACGCGCGGCGCGGGAAATACGTTGCAAAGGCTTTAACGCAAGCAGGAAGAAGCCTATTTAGGGAGTGGCGAGATTCAGGGTGACATGGACGTTCCATTGAATATCCTTACATGAAAAAATCCACAAAACTCCCCACGCGCCCTTTACAAGGGTAGGTATTTTATGGAACGGAAAGGCAGATAGGCGAATGGGCGGGTTTAGCCCCACCCCAACCCCTCCCCATTTTTGGGGATTTGAGCGTGAGGGGAGGTTCGCCACATGGAGAGGGGCTTAAAACAGGTTCGGGTGGGCAGATGTTTGCCGTGAGAATATGTTGAGAAAGATGTGGCGCTGCGGCAAATCCAGCCGACATCATTAAAAACCTACCCTTGTAAACCACGCGCCCTGTTAAGGAGTGGCGAGATTCAGGGTGACATGGACGTTCAATTGAACGTCCCTACATGACAAAAAAAATCCGCGAAACTCCCTACTCGCCCTGTTAAAAATTGATGCGCATTCTCTGAAACGCTGCTATACTACGCCTCAAATTCGGATTTGTTTAAATACTGTATCATTGCGCAGAGGCTTTATGTCACAATCCCCGCCCGTGCTGGAAGTGCGCGGCCTGACCAAACGTTTCCCCGGCGTGCTCGCCAACGACCACATCAATTTAAAATTGAATAAGGGACAGGTGCTGGGCCTGCTGGGCGAAAACGGGGCAGGCAAAAGCACGCTGATGAATCTGATTTACGGCCTGTACTCGCCGGACGAAGGGGAAATCCTCGTCAACGGCAAGCCTGTGCATATCAAAGACCCGAACGACGCGATTGCGCTGGGTATCGGCATGGTGCATCAGCATTTCCAGCTTGTGCCTGTGCTGACCGTGACTGAGAATGTGATGCTGGGCAACGAGTCGGTACGCGGGTTGTTCCTTGACCGCCGCAGCGCGAAGAAACGCATCATGGAGATTTCCAAAGAATACGGGCTGGATGTGAACCCGGACGCGCTGGTACAGGATTTGCCCGTCGGGGTACAGCAGCGCGTGGAAATCATCAAGGCGCTGTATCGTAAGGCGGACATCCTGATTCTGGACGAACCGACTGCCGTGCTGACGCCACAGGAGACACAAGGGCTGTTCAGCATTATGCGCACGCTGCAAGCACGCGGCGTCAGCCTGATTTTTATTTCGCACAAGTTGAAGGAAGTGCTGGAAATCTGCGACTGGATCAGCGTGCTGCGTCTGGGCAAGGTGGTCGGTGATGCTGACCCCAAAACCTCGACGGAAAAGTCGCTGGCCTCGATGATGGTGGGGCGTGAAGTAATTTTGCAGGTGGAGAAAGCGCCCGCTAAACCCAAAGAGCCAGTACTGGTGATTGACCGGATGGTGGTGGAAGATGACCGCAAGCTTAAGGCTGTCGATCATTTATCGCTGACGGTGCGCGAGGGCGAAATCCTGGGTGTGGCAGGCGTGCAGGGCAACGGACAAACGGAACTGGTGGAAGCCATCACCGGACTGCGTTCAATCCTCAGCGGGCATATCAGCATCAACGGCAGCAATGTAACCAATCATCGTCCGCGACTCATCACGGAGACAGGCGTTTCGCATGTGCCGGAAGACCGCAGCAAAAATGGGATTGTCGGGAGCTTTCCGGTCAAAGACAACATGGTGCTGCAAACGTACTACATCGGGCCATTTTCGATTGGTATCCTAACCAACGACAAAGCCGTAAACCAGCAGGCGGACAAACTGGTCAAGCAGTATGATGTGCGCACGCCCAGTATTTTTGTCAACGTTAATAAACTTTCCGGCGGCAACCAGCAGAAAGTCATCGTGGCGCGCGAGTTTGAGCGTCCGAGCAAGCTGCTGATCGTGGCGCAGCCGACACGCGGGCTGGATGTTGGCTCGATTGAATTTATCCACAAGCAGATTATTCGGATGCGCGATGCGGGAACGGCAGTGCTGCTGGTGAGCACCGAACTTGACGAAATCCTCTCGTTATCAGACCGGGTCGCCGTGATGTTCAGCGGCAAAATCATAGATGTGCTGCCGATTGAAGAAGCAGACCGCGAGACGGTAGGCCTGCTGATGGCCGGTATTCGTCCCGGCACGCGCGATACCCAGGAACAGAAGGTAATTATCGATGGCTGACAGCACACTCCAACGCCCTGCGGCAACGATGCCGTCCGTACTGCGCGGATGGGGGCGCATCTCGCCTGCCCTCGTGCCCATTCTGGCCGTCATTACCTCGCTGCTGATCGGTGTTCCGTTTATGGTGCTTACCACCAGCAAGGGAGACATCTCGCGCGGCTTTAATACGGCGGGGATTGCCTACAGCGCGCTGCTGGAAGGCTCTCTGGGCATTACCTATACCGATTCGGTTTCCAGCGATGATTTTGATCTGGTGCGGGCGCTCATTGCCTCGGAATCGCTGACCAGCCGCGAAGTTCGCACGCTGTCACGCAGCCTGACCGATCTGGAAACGATTGGCGTCAGCAATGTGCAGCATTATGCTGACGTGCTGGCGCGCTATTCGACGTTGAGCGACGATGAGCTGATCGCGCTGGGCGAACGGATCCCGGCGATTGTGACGACGGGCGAAGATAATCTGCGGGGTATGCGGGCGTTGATCGCGGACTTCGACGCGATGGACAGCACCGCCGCCCGCAATCTGGCGGCACAGTACGCGGCGCTGGAAGTGCTGACGGCAGATGACCGCGCGGCCATCGAACAGCAGCTTCCGTCTGCGGCGCAGATTAGCGACAATATCACGCTGCTGAACTATCTGCGCATCGTGGATGATACGGGCGTTGTGGCGCTCACGCGCCTGCTGGCACAGTTGGATGTGCTGGATTCGCTGCAACTGTCGCCTGCCAGCCCGGATGCGGATGACATCGCGGCCATCGTGGCGCTGGGGACGAGCGCGACATCAGGGGTTGCGCGTGTACGTGACCTGAGCGCGACACAAACGCGACTCACCAACGCAGGCATCAGCGACATCCTTGCGCTGTCGACGCAACTGCGCGTACTGAATGCTTTGTATGGCGCGAACCTGCTGACGCTGGACGATGTGAGCGCGGCGGTGAACACAGAACTGGAACCCGCGCTGAACGATAACTTCCTGGCGCGGCGTCCGCCCCCGGTGATGATTCTGGTAGAACCCGGCATGACGGCAGCCGCAGGCACGATCTACGATCACAGCATTACGCCTGATGATACGAGCGACGATCCGGTGCTGGCGGTTTACACGCGTATCGGCGGCGGCGTGCTGCTGTTTTTCCCCGGCCAGCTCGAAGATACGATGGTGCGCTCCATCCCGTTCATTATCGCGGGTCTGGCCGTCGCGCTGGGCTTCAAGGCGGGGCTGTTCAATATCGGCGCGGAGGGTCAGCTTTACCTCGGCGCGACGTGCGCGGCAGTGGTGGGTTTCGTGGGGGCGTTCGCTGATTTGCCCGCGATTATCCATATTCCACTGGTGATTATTTCGGGGATTATCGGCGGCGCGCTGTGGGGTTTAATCCCCGGTATGCTGAAAGCGTACACGGGCGCGCACGAAGTGATCACCACGATTATGCTGAACTTCATCGCCATCCGGCTTGTCGATTGGCTGATTAAGGCGCGTGCTCCGTTCATCCTGCGTGACCCGGTGGCGGCCACCGACCAGACGCCCAACGTCGTGGCAGGGGCGCAGCTTCCGGCCTTTAGCGACATCGGGCTGGCGTGGTTCCTAGTCATCGGCGCGCTGGTGGTGCTGTTCGGGTTGTGGCAGCGGCGGGAAGTCATCGGCAAGGATGTGCGCATGGCGATTCGTCCGATTGTCAACGGCGTGGTCATCACCCTGGCGGGGATTGCGCTGGCCGCGCTGACGGTACAGGGACGACTGCATATCGGGCTGGTGCTGATGGTGGTCGCGGTGTGGTTCACAGACTGGTTCCTGAACCGGACGACGCTGGGCTTTGAGCTGCGCACCGTCGGCAGCAACGCCGACGCGGCGAAATATGCGGGTATGAGCGTGCCGCGCAATATTATGCTGGCGATGATTGTCAGCGGCGCGCTGGCGGGCATGGCCGGGGCGATTGAAATTTCCGGCGTGGCGCTGAATATGAAACCGGAATTCTTCGCCGGGGTGGGCTTTGATGCCATCGCGGTGGCACTGCTGGCACGGCAAAATCCGCGCAGCATGATCGCGGCAGGCTTCCTGTGGGGCGCGCTGTATTCGGGCGCGGGCATGATGCAGGCCCGTGCCAATATTTCGATTGACCTGGTGAAAATCATTCAGGCGCTGATTATCATGTTCATCGCGGCTGATACCATCATCCGCTACCTGTGGCGCGTGCCGCAAGCGAGCAAGGATGAAAAAGCAGCGACAACCTTCTCAAAGGGATGGGGCGGTTAATCCATACAGCAGCGAGGCAAGATTATGAACCTGGCGGAATTTGTACAGCGTTACCATGAAGGGGATTTTGAGTGGGTGCGCGGCGAGGAGGTTGAACTGCAAGACCTGCCGCTGGCACTGGAGAAGATTCTGGAACGGCTTACCGCTTCTCTACGGGATTACACGAAGGCCACAGGCGGCGAGGTGTTTGTCCACACGCCGTTTGTCCTGCTCAACGCGGCAGAGGAAGTGCAGGATGCGCGCACCCCAAACGCGATGATCTATCTTAGTGAACGGACGCAGTCTGATCATAGTGGGGTGCTGCTTTCGGTCCCCAACCTTGTGATAGAAATCATTTACCAAGCCGAGGAAATCCCTGAAATGTACCGCAAGACGCTTGCGTATCTGAAAATGGGAGTGGAGCAGGTGTGGTTGATTGACCCTGACATGAGTACGCTGAGCATTTACCGTCAGGATACCAAGGAAATCACCGTGCTGGGAACGCGGCACAAGCTGATGAATAATCCTTTGTTCCCCGGCCTTGAAGTTGATATTGTGAATTTATTCGGATAAGGACGCAGTTATGGCAGCGGCAGCAATCAGCGTGCGCGAGGAACGTCAGCTTACGTGGCGTGATGTATTTTTGACACGCAGCGGCATCTTTTCCATCCTGTTTATTCTGTTCGGTATCTGGGCACTGTTGGGAGCACCCGCAAGTTATTCGGGGGATACGATCACGATTTTCGCCACCGATGCGCAGACTTCGGCCAATCGCGTGGAAATCCCGATACCGACGCTGGGTTTTCTGATTGTGACGGCGGTGCTGTATATCAGCGGCGGCGCGCTGGGGCTGGCGGGGCAGCTTAGCAATAACCCACGCATCAAGCGCGCGGCGTCGATTATGCTGGTGGTGGATGGCATCCTGATTATCCCGGCGGTGATGGTGATTGTGGCGGCGGGGAAGGCCAGCGGGGTGAACATTGTCTCGCTGCTGGCGATCAGCCTGCGACTGGCAACGCCCGTCGTGATGGGGGCGCTGGCGGGGATGTGGTGCGAACGCGCGGGGGTCGTCAACATCGCGATTGAAGGCATGATGCTGACAGGGGCGTGTTTTGGTTTTATCACGCTGACGCTGCTGGTGGGTGCGGATGTGGATGCCAAAACGGCGCAGCTTGTGGGAGTCGGCGCGGCGGTGCTGGCCGGCGGCGTGATGGCGCTGCTGCACGCGTGGCTGTCCATCACGTTTAAGATTGACCAGATTGTCAGCGGGACGGTGATTAACATCATGGCGGTGGGGATCACCTCGTTCGTGCGCCGCGAAGTGCTGCTGTCGTCGGAAGCGGGACGCGAGACGCTGCAACCGATCAACTTTGGCGCGCTGGCGAATATCCCGGTGTTAGGCCCGATTTTCTTTCAGGGACGCCCGATTTTTTACAGCATGTTCATTCTGCTGGTGATTACCCATGTTGTGCTGTACTACACCAAGTGGGGGCTGCGGACGCGGGCGGTGGGTGAAAATCCCCACGCGGCGGATACGCTGGGCATTAATGTGCGGCGGGTGCGCTGGACTAACGTGCTGATCGGCGGCCTGATTGCGGGGCTGGCGGGTGCATGGTTCTCGCTGGAAACCAGTGGGACATTCGATGACGGCATGACGGGCGGACGCGGCTTTATCGCGCTGGCGGCGATGATCTTCGGCAAGTGGACGCCTATCGGCGCGTTCGGCGCGGGTTTGCTGTTCGGCTTCTCCGATGTGCTGGGATTCACCTTCCAGGCGCTCAATGTGCCTGTGCCGCCGCAGTTCGTACAGATGGTGCCGTATACCGTGACCATCGTCGTGCTGGCGGGGCTGGTGGGTCGGGCGGTGTCCCCGAAAGCGGACGGTGTGCCCTACGACAAGGAAGGCTCGTGAGCGGGCAGTGGCGAGTGATGAGTGATGAGTGATGAGTGATGAGTGATGAGTGATGCTCGCTGCGGATGTTGGTGGTGCCTGCCGCCCGTGGCTAAAGCCGACGGGCTGCCCTTACAATGCTGTAAAAGTCCACTAAAGGGACTTGCTCGTGGGGATACCCGCGAACGTCAGCGCGTTTAAGGTGCGGGTTGCGCACACGCAACACGGGCAGCAGGAATGGGCCTAACGGCTGAGTGGTGAGTGGTGAGTAGGGGCCGCGTTGAGTGCGGTGGCAAATTGTATTGACGCAGATTGAAATCAGGGCGCACAAGAAGGCGCCCTTTTTTGTTGTCCGTTAGAAGCCGAAGTCGGGGATGGCGGTGGGGTCGGTGGGGGTGAAACCGCTGCGCACTTCAAAGTGCAGGTGCGGCCCGGTGGACTCGCCCGTGTTGCCGCTGAAGGCGATGACCTGCCCGGCGCTGACGGTCTGGCCACAGACCACATTAAACCCGCTTAAATGCCCATACAGGGTCATATAAGGCCCATGCGACAGCACCACCAGGTTGCCGTAACCGGTGGTGTTCCAGCCCCGGAAAATCACGGTGCCGCTGTTGGCTGCGAAGACGGAGGTGCCTTCCGGGACGGCGAGGTCAACGCCAAAGTGGGTAGCGCTAAAGCCGCGTACCCAGGTGTAACTGCTCAGCGGCGGCACCCATACGCTGCCGCTGCCGCGTAACTGCGGGCCGCAGCTTCCCGGTTGGTTGGCATCAAAAGTAATATAATCGCCTGTCACGCCGTTGTAACTCACATTCTCCTCAACGGTGATGGGCGGCGTCCACGCAATCGAGGGGCCAACACCGCCGGGGATAAACAGGGCTGTCCCGCTGGGGGGTACCGTTTCGGGAGTCATCGCCGCAAGCTGGGGGTTGTACTC
>JAXLWC010000066.1:0-32952 GCA_046328675.1 Anaerolineae bacterium | reverse complement strand
CAGTCCAGGCGTCGCTGGTTACTGTGTGTGCGTAGGGCATCCATGCGATGTGGTAGTTACTAGGGGCATTGTTATCTACATACTGTAAAATCGTGTCCCATTGGTTAAAGTCGCTCAGGCGTGTCTGGCCGCTGTTGCGTACAACCATGCGCACCTGTGTCCCGCTGTTGACAATTGCTGCGCTGACGGGTTCCAGCATCGTGCGGTTGAGTTCGTTATTGCGAGCTTCCATCGCCTGCCAGGACACTGTGACCATTTCCTGCATCGAGAAATAAGCGTAAGAAAGCGTCAGCACCGCAAAGACGATGAGAAAGAGGACAATTGCGGCGGCCAGTACAGTATCCATATCTACAGTCCTAGATAATCCTCAGCCGAAACGCCATCTGTCGTGCTGACTTTGAAGAAATAACGTCCTTGTGCCTGTGGCATTTGGTAGTGAACGGTAATCCGTAGTGTTGAAGTGGGATTCCACTCGGTACCGCCTTCAACGTTCCACGTCCAGTAAGGGTAGCTTCCCCCCGCGTTGACCTGGTTAGGAATACGCGTGAAGTTGCCTTCAGGGCCGAAAAAAACGTCGAGGTTGTCGAGCGCAATAATGCGTGTATCCCCAATGTTCTTGACCCAGATGAAGACTTCAAATTCACTATTGCCGTTGCTGTTTTGCCACCATCCACTGCTATCAAGTTCGCCGGCTGCGTGAATAACCGTGATTTGGGTATCCATGCGATCACTGGTACGGTTGGCCATACTGGCGATAGCGTCGCCGCTTTGGATGATAGCCGGATAGGCAATGTTGAACAGCATCAGGGCCATAATCATGCTGATGACAATCAACAACGCTGTCGTGATTGCCTTATCCATAGTTGTTCTTCTTTCTAGTGATGCCCGCACCAGCGTTTTGGACACCTGCGATTAAACGCAAGACCATATTGCTCTTCTGCGGTTCATTATCATTTTTAGAAGCCTCTTGTTGGGGCTTTTTGTTGACGAGTTTTGAAGATTGAGGCGCTTTTTTCGGCGGCGATTTTGGTTGCGTCTTCGGTTTTGGCTGCTTCGTTGAAGGCTCTTGGACGCTAGGCTGTGCTGCCGCCTTCACAGGCTGACTCATGCGGCTTTCGTTAGCTACTGGTTTTTTGGGTTGACCAGTGGGTGTTGCATGGGCAGGTGTATAGGGAACCTCTGTTTGCCGTGCAGACTGCGGAGCCGGGCGAGCGGCATAATGTTGTACATCCGCACGCTGCGCTTTCCCGACATTACGCACTACTGGAAAGTTGTCTGCTTGATCCTGTTCCTCCATTGGATCTTCCGTCAGATGCATCTGGCGCAATGGATTCTGCCAGCGTGTTTGGTCAGGATCGTCGCTTAGGCTGTCTCGCGGCCCGTGGTCCTGGCGTGTGGAAGGTTGCACACGCGCTTGTCCGTTTGAGTTGTTTCCTTGAAAGTTCTCGGACGTGACCTTTCGGACGTTTGGGTTGTCGAAGTTTGAATTGGGTGGCTGCGGCGGAGTAACATCCTCGGCGCGCAAAGTTGGGTAAGCATTAGTGAGTAATTGCTCCTGAATATCAAGCAAGATGGTTTGAATCTGTGCTTTCAGCAGGGCGATTTCTTGCTCCAATGCTTCCACTCGCTTATCCGTGTTCATCTCGTTTACTCCTACTTTTGCCTACGCCACCCTTCAAAAAAATTGCCCCACTGGCACGGCCAAGTGAGTGGGGCAAGTGTCTGCGCTCGATGAGAGCAATGAGACAAGATAATCAGAATTGAGGCTTGGCCGTGCCTGTGCGATAATTTGTTAATCTGGTACCGCAGCATCTGCGGTATGAGGGAGTGGGGACGGAATTCAATTCGCGCGAAGCCGTCCCCCCGATTAATCAAACTGGATTAACGAAGTTCCATCACCGATTCAACAGCGGCAGGGGTCGTGCGGGTGAAGGTCAGGACAGCACCTGTCGGAGGCTTGATTTCCAGGGTGAATTCGGTGTTGGCGCTCAGCGGGGTCGTCAAGCCGGAAGCCGTCAGATCAACGGTGATTTCCGCCAGTTCGCCATCTTCCAACAGCGCGTCACCATCATTGGCACCGATCCAGTCCACTGTCCAGGAAGCTTCGTTGACGAAGTTGGTTGCGTCACGATAGCCAATCACCACGACGGCATCAGCACCTGAAGTCAGATCGACGGGATCGCCACCGCTCACCAGCGAGAGCGTGAAGACGATCGTGTTGACATCGGTGTCGGCGTCGGTGTTACGAGCGATAACCGCACCGTTGACAGACATGGATGATTGGACGCCTTCGAGACCGGAGTAGATGGCGGCTTCGCCACGTTCCGTCGAGGCCGAGCCAGCAGACAGGATTGCGAAGGCAAAGACAGACGCGACAACGATAAAGGCGATCAGGATGATGGCAGCTTCCAACGCGGTTTGACCGCTTTCGTCCTTGTGCATACGATTCCAGCTAAACATTGTTCTTCTCCTGTAGATGTAGGTTGATAATTGATTTCACAACGACTACATGTTAGTGACGAACCAGCGATTTCTCCGAGCGCAGACTATGCAGGAGTTGTATACCGTTGACACAACATTGATTTATCGTTGTTTATATATTCAATATAAATCAATTGTCTTTAAATGCAGAATTAAGGTTTTTTGCGATTTGTCATCAATTATCGGTGACATTTGTCACATGCCGCCAATTTAGCTTCACTGAGGCTTGATTCTTATATATCGCAGGGGATGCACTTATGATGCGGTTTGAGTTCAAACTTCATCGGGGGCGCAACATACCAAAGGCAAATGCTGGTAAGAATGCTCGCTGGAGTTGAAAGATTAATGATTCATGAGAAAGATTCATTGCCGAAAACAATCTATGGTAAAGCCCTAGAATGAAAAAAGCATAAATATTTTTGGCGACCACACTGCTAAGTGACGCAAAAAGTATCTTTCATGGGGCAACAATGATATGCAGGTGTAAATCCCAAAATAAACAGTTCAATGGACTAAGGCGTGATGGTGGTCATACTGCCTGCCTCAAGGTCGGCACCAATCTGGACAAAAATGGTGTGCGCATTCTGCCATAATTGATTACCACGCTCCACATCACCTTGCTTTATTTCGTGCCGTGCCCAGGCCCTCATGTTAAGCGCCTTCTCCCCTTCCATTCCTGTTTCCTCGCAAATGCGCTGACTCGCTTCAAAACAAGCACGCGCGTCAAACTGTTGAGCAGTATCTCCATCTTCAATTGAGATGGCTTCTCCGACCTGGTCCGCTACTTGCCCCAGCACGCGCCACGCTGAGGCCAGATATTCCTGAGAACCAATTTGTTTGCCCAGCGCAAGAGTATGCACTGCGGCAGCTAAAGCCTCGTCATGCTTGAACTGTCCGAGATGAGCTTCTGCTAGAAAGCGGTATGTCTCGGCAATCTGGCCGAAACGCGTGGTTTCTGCCATGAGGAGTACCTGTTGAAGATCCTGCTCAGCGTCGGCGTATTGTTTCAGATTGACTTTGACCCCACCTAAATTGCTTAAGTAAAGCATTTCCGCGTCTCGAAACCCAATTTCACGGGCGACCTTCAGCGCTTCCTGATACTGCTTATAGGCTGTCTGATAATCTCCACGAGCCTTGGCAATTTCCCCCAGATTGTTTATGGTTCCCATTGCCGGGCCGCGTTCGCCTGTTGTCTGGAAGATCACAAGCGCCTGTTCAAAATGCCGGGCGGCCTGCGGATAATGACCAAGCATATAGTGAACCGCACCAAGTAAGTTGTAACTTTGTGCCTGTTGAGACTGATTGCCGATTTCGCTGCTCAATTTCATCGCTTGTTCCGCAAGGTTGAGCGCTTCCTCTAGTTTACCAATGCGAATCAGGTTCCACCCCTTCATGTAGAGGGCGGTTGCCAATACAAAATTCTCGCCGGCGCTGCGGGTTATTTCCTCGGCGCGGCTGGTGCTTTCCAGCGCAGACTTAATATCGCCTTGGTAAATTTGAGCTGTCGCCAAGCCGAGCCAGGCATTCGCCAGGGCGCGCGCGTTCCCAACGGATTCAGCACTGGTGCGCATCGTTCTGAAAATTTCTGCTGCTTCTTCATATAGTGCCTGCCAGTTGAGCATTTTCCCCAGGCCGTCGTAGAGCTGCAACCGCGCTACGGATATTTCGGTTGGGTTGGCCGAAAAGTCCAACGCTTTGCGATAGTACTGAATCGCGCCAACTGGGGCATAGGTATTTTCAGCATGACGCCCCGCTCGCATATACCATTCGCCCGCCTGCGGTATGTCATGTGCCTGTTCGTAATGGTCGGCGATTAATGAAGCATATTCATCCAGCGAATTGGCGTAGACCCCCTGAATCGCCTTTGCGACCTGTAAATGTAATGTTCGCCGTTCGTCCTTGCCTAAGGTGGCCAGCAGCCCTTCACGTAGTTTGTCGTGGGCAAAACGCCAACGCTCATTAAGTACATCCAATACCGCCGCATCGGAACACAGGGAAAGCCACTGATCCATATCTACTTTGGGGTCAATGCTGCGCAGGAGTTCAAGGTCAATCTGCCGTCCCACGACAGCGGCGACTTTGAGCAGTTGTCGCGCATTGTCTGGTACCATGTTTAGGCGACGTTCTACTACTCGCTGAACGCCACCAGCCAATACTGTTCGTGGTAATTTTAATCGACCAATGTCACTTAACCGACCAGCTTCCTCAGCAAGTGCGCGGACAGTTTCGATAAGAAAAAACACGTTGCCTTCGGTTTCGCGTTTGAGAAGCTCCAAGACCTCTGGCTGCTGCCCTGCGGCCCCCAGCATCGAAACACTGAGCTGCGCAATCCCTTTTTCATCCAGACGTTCTAGCTTAATTAGAGTCATACCGGGAAGTTCACCGGGTAGAGTTGGGCGTTCGTCATCCCGATAATTGCCGACCACCAGAAGCGGTAAATCTCCAATCATCGGCAGCAGATATTTGATGACCTCTAAACTCTCTGTCGTCCATTGCAAATCCTCAAGGATCAGCACTATGGGGCGCTTTTGTTGACGGAATACCGTGGCAATTGTGTTGAGCAGCCGCTGCTGTCCGGCACGTCCTTCTAGCTCCACAGCGTCACGCACTTCACGATTTATCAGTGTGTTGATGTCAGGAATAATCTGTTTGAGAATGCTTGCATCAATATCACTTAAAGGCGTGGAAAGCGTAAGTAGACGCAGCGGTTCGCGCCACAATTGGTACGAAAGCCCGCCATCGGCAACGCCTTGTCCATGAAGAACTAGAGCACCGCGTACCAGCGCTCTCGTCCGTATTTCGCTGATGAGGCGTGATTTTCCAACGCCGCTTTCCCCGCCAATCAGCCATGCGCTTCCCTGTCCCTGGAGAACGCGGGTCAGTGCTTGAGTCAATTGAGATAATTCCTGATCGCGCCCTACAAGCTGCGCTGCTTGCAGGAAGCTCTCACGAATGGCGATACTTTCCTGTGGCACTGGCTGTTTGATAGCACTGCTGAATGCGGCGATCAGTTCGCTGGCATCGTTATAACGATCTGCTGCCGACTTAATTAGCAGTCGCTCCATGATGTTGGTTAATTCAACCTCGACATCCAAAACAGACACATCAATCGGAGTAAAGAGAATATCATTGATAATATTCTCGCTTTCAGCGTAGGGGTGGTACCCTGCAAACAGTTCAAACGCCATCACTCCCACAGCATAAAAGTCGGCTGCTTCAGTTGGGGCTTCTCCCATCAGGACTTCAGGTGCCATATAGGCTAAGGTCCCGGCAATATCCTGCTCGTCGTTCGACTGCTCGCGAAGCCCTGCAAGGCCAAAATCCAATACCTTAACCACCCCTTCTGAGGTCACCAGGGCATTGTCAGGCTTTAGGTCACGATGGATCATCCCGCGCCGATGCAGGTACGCCAGGGCCTCAAGCATTTGGATGAGTAAATCGACTTTGCCCTTTACACTTTGGTTCGCGCCTGCTTGCGTAATGGTTCGGGGGTTTTCGAGAAAATTCATGGTGAAGTAAGGGCAGTGTTCGCTGTCAAAGCCGTAGTCAAGTACCGTGATAATATGGGGATGATGGAGGGATGCCAGCGTCTGAAATTCATGCGCCAATGCAACACGGGTATCCATTCCACTGGTACTTGAGCCAATAGCTAACTGCTCGGTGGATATGTCTACGTGCTTCAGCGCGATGACGGTTCGATTTAAATGGTCATAAGCACGATAAACCGCACCCATGCCGCCAGCTCCCAATTTGTTGAGAAGCCTGTAGCGGTTATCCATAATCTGACCACTTATATCCCCCATCAGTCTTACTCCCAAATCATGCGCGGACGCTGCAATAGTGCTCAATTAAGTGTAAGCCAGAACATAAAAAATAGCTGTATCTCTCTTCGCATAATTTGAGAAATACAGCTATTGGGTTGTTAACGTGTTTAGAGGTGGTCTCTAACTATTGCGGCGCGCAGGTTACAGTGCGCATCGGCTCATTCACCTGGCACACGAGGGTCTGTGTGATGACCACAGGTGGGGTCTGGGACGTATCGGTGCCACGGAATGTGACGAAAATCGTCCCCAGCAGATCTGTGACGCGCCAGTTGTTGTTGGGGCAACCCGCTTCGGCAGCCGTAGGCAGGATATTGACAGTCATCTGGATGGTGGCCGTGCCGTTACGGGCAGGATACACCGCGCCGGAATTGACTGTGGTATTCACATTGACGGGATTCTGACCCGGTGCCCGGTTGCCACCACGATTGACGCACGACGCAACCAGATTTGACCCGACAACGGTCATGTCCACTGTGACAGACTGGGTGCGATTACCAAATCCTGCAATCTGTACAGTTCCATCAATGGAGCCGAGCGTGACAGATCCGCCACCAATAAAACTTAATCCAGCATAAACTGTCAGGATACCGACAGCCAGGAACACAAGTAGAAACAATACAGTACTTTTACGGATGTTCATTGCCCTAATTCCCTCCCGCATGTTTATCATTCTGCGTAGTATAACACAACATTACTACGTCAAAACCCGAAACGCTGTAAAATTGATAAGATTTCAGAAAGGTCTCAATTCTGTGACCGTTAGCTCGCGAAGCCTCTTTGTAAGGTGCTAATCCCCCAAAACAGCAATGGGACATCCAATCATAAATCAGACTTTGTTTTGGGCTGCCTGGGTCAGGAGACGAGGCATGAGACATCTCACGCCTCGTCTCAACCTATATCTGTTTTACTGCTCTGAGCAATGGCCTGGGCCAATCAATCCGTTGTTGTATTGGTCAAGTGTTGCTGCCCATGCCAGCGCCTGCTGTCGTGCCGTACGAGATAGATTGCTGGAGGGCGTATAGGTGTTAAAGAATGCTTCTGCTGCTGTAATTGCGGCGTTCACGGCTGCTGTACTGCTAGCCCCGTTGAGGATATTCAGTTTTGCCGCCATATACTGGTGTGCAAGGTTATAGTAGGCATTGCCAGCCGGCGGAGTCCAGAACACCTGATACCAGCTACGTCCGCTAAGGAAGAAGGTTGTATCTGGTCCGTTAGGTGTAGCAGTTGTGAACCAACCAGAATCTGTTGGGGCTGGCCCGTAAGCTGAGTGGGTCTTCCAGTAGCCCTGGGTCAGCGTGCAGGCACCGCATGGCACGTACACGGAAATGGTGTGACTATCGCTCACAGTGGTTCCTGTATCGCCAGTTACGATGGCGGCGACGTTGGTGTATTGATAGTTCCCACATACGGTATAGCTGATAGTTCTAGTGTACGTAAAGGTATGTGTTGATCCCTGGCTGTAACACCACATCCCTAACAAGGTGCTGGTTCCATTCACGGAATCGGTGACGCTGACGCACTCATCAATCTCTGCAATTGCCGCATCGCTGAAACCGACATTTGCGCTACCAGTGAAATCCGTGCTTCCATCAGGCACGCCATCCGCGTAGTTCTGAAGCGTTGCTGTGGCTGTGTTCGTGCGAGCACTGGCATCGGTTAAGCTGGCGGAATAATCACACTCGATGGAACCGTTGGCGGGAACTGATGTCGCTCCGTGACAATCCACGTTCGCAACAGTTCCGTCTGAGAGAACATCCGAGACACTAATGAGTGGTGCATCCATTGGCGCAGGATTGGCAATCGTTATCGTGCCAGTGACTGCCCAGTTGCTATCGGTATAGGCTGCCCCAATGGTGACGTTGTACGTCACTAGATATTGCTCGCCAGTCTGGAGCGTGAGTGATGTGGTTTGGCTGGATTTGTCGATTGTCCAGGTGTAGGTTCTAGTGAATGAAGTTTCTGCATTCTTGGTCACGCCTAGAGCGTAACAATTCACGGTCACGGATGCATCATCACTCACTATTCCACTTGTGGTCTGGGCGGAAGCTATATTGACATGCTCACCACCGTCCTCATCACAGGTGAAGGGTTCATCATAGCTTACTGAATCGCCGTTACTCAGATCCCAAGCTGCCCCATTCGTATCTACAACATGGATGGATGTGTCAACTTCAGTGCTAGGATTGCCAAACGTAACGGCGGCTGTGCCGACAAAACTCGTAGTGCCACCAGTGTTGTTCTGGAGCACAGCGGTTGCGGTGTTCGTGCGATTGCTTCCATCAGGCAAGCTTGAGGAGTAGCTGCATGTGATAGAGCCGCCTGCTGGCACAGCGGTTGCGCCGCTGCAATCCACAGCCGCATTGATTCCGCCTGTCATTGCATCGGAAACGTTGGCCAAGGGGGCATTCATCGGGGCTGGATTGGAGATGGTGATACTGCCGCTGACCGCCCAGTTGCTATCTGTGTAACCTGTGATAAATGCGCGTACAGTATAGGTCGCGGTTGCGCTGTCCCCTACAAAGAGATCCATCGAGTCAGGTGTGACTGACTTGTCGATACCCCATTGATAGGTTCGCGTGAAAGTGGTTCCAGCCGTCTTAACGACTGTAAGAGCATAGCAGTGAACCGTCACACTAGCGCTGTCTGATTGTCCTGTTTGGCGGATTGTCGCGGTGTTCTGATGCGCTCCTGCATCACCATCGCAAGTAAACGTCTTGCTATAGGTGACCGAGCCGCTATTGTTGAACTGCCAGGATGCGCCATTGGTATCATCTACATTGATGGTGTCATTGATCAGCGTTGGGCTAGACAACATCACGAAGTCGGCTGATGGATCCGGGCCAAACGGGGTGCTGAGGTGTCCAGAATGATTGGTGATGGTGATATGTGCCGTGACTTTGAGTGCGCTCCCGGCGTAGCTCGAAGATACATTGCTGATGCTATATGGATAGCAGTAAGATTCACCCGCTGCCAACACTGGATGCCCGCTGACATCTACACTTTGGCTAAGGATCAGGTTGTTGGGCGGAGTTACTAAATCAACACTAATGGCGAGGTTTTCGGTGGCAACCGCGCCCCCATTCGTCACACAAACTTGCCCGGAGATAGTAATGCTGTCTGTCCCACTACCCTTCGTCACCGTTATCGTGTACAGCGTTGTTCCGCTGTCGCCTGTGAACAGATATAGATTATCAGGGCTTGCGGACTTGTCTATTGTCCATCCAAATGTACGAGTCCAGCTTGGCGTTGCCGTGACGCTTGCTGTAAGCGTGGTGCCATTTTGTCCGCCGCTGTTGCCAGGATTGCCGCCCGGGTCCGCAAATACGGGCATACTAAGGAATAAAGCGATAACTCCTGCGAGGCAGAGTACTGCGAGAAACAGTTTTCGATGTGAATACATATAAACCCCTATTTTGTCGAACACCATTCACCAATTGATGTACTTTTTGTCATTGAGCGTGGATTATTGAGTGTTTATGCTCTCCAGATGGGAGCAACAACATCAACAATTTTATGGGTACAACGAGTACTACAATTATGTTATGTGAAGGTGGTCGCAAAACTGGTCTCGAATCCCCTCGCATGTAGTCGCAAAATGGTTCAGATTTTAAAACACCGCCTAACCAGGAACTAACGCTTCGGCAAGTGCCGCCACGAACATATAACCTTCTCCGGTAACGGCCTGGATATAACGGGGCTGGCTGGGGTCTGGTTCGATCTTTCGGCGCAGACGATACACAACATTCTTCAAAAGTGCCGTATCTCCGCCACTATTAGATCCCCACATACGATCAATAATTAAAGCTGATTCGAGAACCTGGTTGGGGTGGCTCATGAGCAGATGCAGTAAACGGAACTCAAGGCTGGTTAGTTTAACCACGCTGCCTGACTTCAGGTAAAGTTGACGTTGAGCAGGGTCTAGGCGCAAGTCCCCTGCCTGAAAACTGCTCAACAACGATGCGGGTACAGTCCATGAACGGCGCATCCAGGCTTTGACTTTCGCTAAAAATAAATGGAGTCCGATAGGCTTGGAGATCACTTCGTCGGCACCTGCTTCGTAGGCGTCCAACGCAAGAGATTCTTCCGCGGAAGGCAGGAGCACAAGAATAGGAACCGTGACTTCAGCCCTGAGATGCCGAACGAGCCGCGTAACATTTATTTGTGAGGCACTCTTATCAACGATCACAAGATCCTGAGCATATTCAGGACGACGTTCAGTGCTGTCGTTATCAGGAGATGAAATAATGCTCGTTTCAATACCCCGCTGATTCAGGATATAACTCCAAACCTGTGCCGCTTCTGGGTCATCCCCAATTAACAAAACCTTAGAAGGAACCACCGCCTATACCCCCTATTCCAATCCATTGTTATCCAACGCCTGTGAGATAGAGGAAGAGATTGATCTGCCCTGACTCTCCTCGTGAGTGAAACCGTACCAGAGCTGGAGATGTTGCAGGGATTTGAGAAGTTTTTATCATTCCTTAATGTTGACGGCGATTTATTTAGTTCATATGCGGTGTCTTAATGGTACGTTATGTCTATTTCTGTTGTGATTGGGGATTGTTTGAGGATGTTGTGGGGAGTTGTGATTTGTTTTGCGTTATAAGACTCTGGTTTGATTTTAAGCTAGGCGAACCTTCAATATTGTTTTTATGAGCTGTTTTGTGCTAGATGCAATCCTTCTTCTTTTTGTGGCATTTCCGCCGCCGCCAAAGCTGAATCTCTCTGCTCCTGAGGAGCAACGATTGGTTCGACGCGCACAAAACGGTGATGGTGTTGCTGTCGCCCAGTTGTATCAGACATATGTATGCCCAACGTAACTATCGATCTGTCGCATACCGTCCCTGGGAGCGCCGACGCTGAAGATCTGACCGCAGAAGATGGTCGAAGCGCTGCCAAACTATCGTTGGACAGGCGCACCGTTCGAGGCCTGGCTGTACAGTATTGCTTCGGCGCGTGATCGATTTCCGGTGACGTGCGGCCAACAGGCTCCTCCGTACTCTTAGCGAAACGATAGACAATAAGGAAACGCTCCCGGAAGAAGTGTTACAACAGAATCAGGAACTGGAAACGCTGCGCAAAGCTATTCAACGCCTCAATGATGAGCAGCAGGCCGTTCTGGTGCTGCGCTTCATCGCGCGAAAGAGCCATCAGGAAGTTGCAGACATACTAGGGAAAGCGTATCTGCTGTGAGATCCGCCCAACATCGGGTATTGATTGATTTGAGTGTGCAACTTGGGCTGGAGGCAAAGGTACGTCATTACTTGAGAAGGCGCTTCGATGTCTGATTACAAGTACGATGCGCAGCAATTGTCGGCTGCACTTGATGATCTTCTGGCGGGCGCAGGATTGCCACCTGATGATGTGCTGCTGCAAACGGCGCTGCATATTTTAGAATCTCCAACTCCGGTACTGCCTCCTGCCGTGAGTGCGCGTATTGAAGCCCAGGTGAGGATGTATGGGTTGACAATGGAAACTGTGACAATCCACCGCCCACCTGGGCACCTGCTATTGGCTGGCGTCGTCGATGTGAAGGGCAAACAGGCAATCCGGGCAATGGAAATGGCAATTGATAGACAAGTCACTCATGAGGGCCTGATACCTACATCTGTTGAGTGAAGCGATTAGTGACGAATAGATTCTTTAAGGTCGTCATCAGTAAAAATGATGCTACCAATGAGACCGGTTTCATTCTATGATACAGCTTCAGTCTCAGCCGGAAGAAAGTGTATCAATGCACGCTCTTATCACCGCCCCTAAAGACCCGGAAGCCTGGCAAACCTGGCGCGAGCAACTACATCAATGGCGCGACTCGACGCGTGCTTTGATGAACTACCATGACGCCCTTTACAATGCTCCCGAATTCGCGTGGATTCCGCGCACTTTCACGCTGGCACTTGTGATGATGTGTGATCTCACCTTTTACGATGGGGATTACCTCCTCGACACGTTTCTCGATCAGGGCGAACGCGAATTCGGGGGCTATGATGCCTTGATTCTTTGGCACGCTTACCCGCGTATTGGAATCGATGAGCGTAACCAATTCGATTTCTACCGAGAAATGCCCGGCGGCCTAACCCGTCTGCGCGCTCTTGTGGAACACTGCCACGAGCGCAATGTGCGCGTTTACGTGAATTACAATCCCTGGGATACAGGTACGCGGCCCGAGGGCAAAAGTGATATTGATGCGCTGGTGGAGTTGGTTAAGGCTATCGACGCCGATGCCATTTTCCTCGATACCATGTCCAACGCAGCGACAGGCCTGCGCGAAAAACTCGATGCTGTCCGCCCCGGTGTCTCGCTGGAAAGCGAGGTACTTGTGCCGTTGGAACACATTCACAGCCATCCTTCTTCATGGGCGCAGGGTTTTAATGATGTGCCCGGTGTGCTGCGTAACAAATGGTTTGAGCGCAGGCACATGCAGCATCGAATCAAACGCTGGCAGCGCGACCATACCCCTGAATTACACACGGCATGGATGAACGGCACAGGCATGGTGGTGTGGGAAAATGTCTTTGGTACATTTGTTGGCTGGAACGAACGCGACAAGTCCATTCTGCGGGCTATGGTCGGCATTCAACGGCGTTATCATCAGCTTTTCAGCGGTGAAGGCTGGACCCCATTGGTTCCTACGGGTCACCCACAGCTATGTGCAAGTCTGTGGCAATCCAGTGGAATCTGCCTTTGGACACTGACCAATACGGCAGACGCATATATTGGGGGTGACCTGATGGTCGTTCCACATCAGGATAATCAGCTTTACTACGACCTGATTACAGGCACAGCCCTCCAACCTCGTCTGATTGGCGGGCAAGCCGTGCTGGCCGCAGCGCTGCGGCCGCGAGGTATCGGTGCATTTCTTGCCGTTACTCAGGAAACGCCCGACCTGTTGGAATTTTTAGTACAGCAAAGAACCATCAACGCGCGTGCGAACTTCAATGCCACACCGCCGCCACATGTCGAAACGCTGCGTCCGGTTGCGCCCACCCGCCGCTATGACACTGCGCCGGACAACATGGTTGCTATCGTCGCGCACCGCTTTCAGATGACCACGACGTTTACCGTGCGTGAGTGCGGCTTCTACAACGTTCCCGGCGCGGTTTACCCAAGCCTGCGCTATGAGAACCTGCATCGCCCTTTCACTGTACATCAGCCCGTTGAGCTTTCGTCCTATGCCATTGATCTCACACTAGTGACCAATCGCCAGTTCGCAAAGTTCTTGCAGGCGTCTGGTTACGTCCCCCACGTGCCCGACAACTTCCTGCGCCACTGGCATGATGGACAACTTCCCCCTGGCATGGAAGAACATCCCGTCGTTTACGTCAGTTTGGAGGACGCTCATGCCTACACCGCATGGGCAGGCAAGCGTCTGCCCGCCGAAGCGGAATGGCAGCACGCGGCGCAGGGTATTGAGCAGCGGCGTTATCCCTGGGGCGATAACTGGCAGGTTGACGCCTGCAATCATGGGCAGTGGGGCGGAACCACGCCTGTTACCCAGTTTCCGCAGGGGCGTTCCCCATTTGGTTGTTATGATATGTGCGGCAACGTGTGGGAGTGGACAGAGAGCGAACGCAGCGATGGACGCACACGTTTTGCCATCCTCAAGGGTGGTTCATACTATCATGCTGTGGGTTCAGAGTGGTATGCCGATGGTGGTGCTCAGACTAATGACTTTGCTGCTAAGTTTCTGCTGATGTATCCCGGCTTGGACCGCTGCGCAACTATCGGCTTTCGCTGTGTGGTTGACCTCAACTCGTAGCGGTATAGCGCATGAGGTAGGGCATTCCTTCTATAAACCCACGCCGCCATACTTGCCAATCATGTCCGCCGTCATAGACGCGAAACTCCGACAGCACATTGGGGATGCGTGTGATTGTGTTGTAGACCATGTGCGCTTCCATATCAAGATCATGCAGATAGTCTTGGGGGCTGGGGTTTTTCCACTCATCATCTCCCACTGCGATAAACATCGTTATGCCCTGACCGCTTGCCGTCAGGGGTTCAACCAGCGCTGGGTAGTTCAGGCTCTGATAAACCGCATCATCGAAAAGGCTGTCGCCTGCTCCAAACGCCCCAAACTCTCGCGTGCTGGAATCGCTCGGCGGCAGCGGCACATATACCGCCGGACTGAGTACCAGCGCCCCGCTGAACAACTCAGGATGTGCCATTACGTAGCGCAGTGCCCCATAGCCCCCCATCGAATATCCGCCAATGAGCCGGCTTTCGCGCTGTGCCAGCGTGCGATAGCTGGCGTCAACCTGTGGAATCAAGTCGTTGATGAATGCCGTTTCCACCGCCTCAGCACGGTACAATGTGCCAGTATATAGCGAATCGACGTAATAGCTCGCACGCTCACTCGATGGCATATCGGGCATAATCGCGATTAGCGGTGGGATGGTGCCATTCGTGATCATTTCGTCCAGCACATCACGCACGTTAAGCCACGCATCCATCGTATCACCGCGCCCGTGCAGCAGATAGATTACAGGATAGGATACATCAGAGTTTTCATAACCTGCTGGAAGATAGACATTGTACTGATAAACGCGGTTCAGCGTAGTAGAGTCAAAGTCAACCCGCATCACAGTACCTTCCTCCTGTGCAGAAACCAACATAAGTGGCATCGTGCCGATGAACATCAACATCATGGGTAAAAGCAGTTTGTTCAAGTTAACATCCTTCTCTTGCTTGTTTGCACTGCTCTTGGCGTACTTGGCGTCTTAGCGGTCAATCCTCCGGCAGCGGCCCATCGTAGCTGTGATCCGTCGGATGAATCTGTCGCATCGGGCGCTGGCGTGTCGCTTCTTCATAAACGTGTGCCACTAGCCCCGGCACACGCGCCATCATGAAAAAGGTGTTGCCTAACTCCAGCGGAATGCCAATATCCAGCAGCACCGCCGCCATTGCTCCATCGACGTTAATCGGCAGCGCGCGACCCGTCTGCTGCGCCACAACGCCGGCCAGTGCGCGAATCATAGCTACTGCGCTGCCTGCTGTATGTGCCTCCTGTGCTATTTCCAACAACCGTGCCGTGCGTGGGTCATCTGTGTGAATGCGATGCCCGAACCCCGGCAAGCGCTTCTTCTCACTGCGGTATTGTTCCGCAAGCCGGCCTGCTGCTTCCTCCAGCGTGATACCATCATGTCGTGAGATGTTCAGCGCCGTCTGAACCATGCGCATACAATCTTCCACCGCGCCGCCGTGATGTTTGTTGATGCTCAGCAAACCCGCCGCAATCGCTGCGTTAAACGGCGCGCCTGTGCTGGCTGAAGTGCGTGCTGCCAGCGCTGACGGTGGACTGGCGCCGTGATCAATCGACGACACAAAAATCGCGTCCAGTAAACGTCCGACAGGTTCAGTCGGCAGTTTGCCTGTCAGCGCCAGATAAATTGCCTGGCTGAAGCTGATTTTGCCCATCAGTTCATCAATGCGGTAGCCGCGCAGTCGTATTTCATTCGGGGCAATTTGGGTGATCGCCGTTGTCCAGTGCAGGTCGCTGGACGCGTCTGCCGTGTTAACTGAACTTGGCGCTGGTGGTTGGGGCTTACTGACCGGGCGTACCGGACGTGCCTTAAGCACTTCGGCGGTCACGCGTGGAATATCGGCAAACGAGTCCACTACATGTACGCCAACTTCTCGCAAGCGCGCAACCTTACTCTCCTGCGTGCCGCGCCCACCTTCGATGATGGCTCCCGCGTGGCTGAAGCGTGTACCGCTTTTGGCTGCTTTGCCGCCGATGTAGGCAATCACCGGCTTGGTGAATTCGCCGTGTTCGATCAATGCTGCTGCGGTTTCTTCCTGCGAAGTGCCGATTTCGCCGAACATTACCACTGCTTCAGTTTGGTCATCAGCCTCGAACAGCTTGAGGACTTCGGCGTGCGGCGTGCCAACAATTGCATCACCACCGACGTGTATTACTGTCGAAGCGCCAATGCCCGCCTGTGCCAGATAGTAGGCGATGCTGGTGGTGATGCCTCCGCTGCGGCTGGTTACACCGACAGGGCCGGGGAAGAACCACTCGCGGGCACTGGCAGCGCTGCCGCCCATCATCCCCAGGACGCCTTTGTCAGGTGCCAGCAGTCCTAGCGTATTCGGCCCGATGAATCGTGCGCCAGCCTGTTTCGCCGCCTGATCGATTTCCAGCACGTCATAAATGGGCACCCGGTCAGGCACAATGACCAGCAGCTTGACCCCAGCGCCGATAGCCTCCAGTGCCGCATCCCTGACCAGCGTGGCAGGCACAAATAGCACGCTGATATCTACGCCGCCGAACCTGTCCGCCGCCGCCTGAACCGTGTCGAAGACGGGCACACCTTCGATCTCGCTACCGCCTTTTCCGGGCGTGACACCAGCGACGACCTGCGTGTGATAGCCTTTCATCAGGCGGGTGCGGGTCATGCCTTCGCGTCCGGTGATTCCCTGAACGATCACACGCTTTTTAGAATCAATCAGGATTGCCATAGCCCATTTCTGCCTCTCACAGTCCCAAGCCATCTCATAGAAATTGGTTCACCCTCATCGCATCCCCAAAAAACAGATGTTTCGCTAGCAATAGCGCTTATGCCCATCCATCCACCTTGTTTCTCAGCGATTCAGGTTAGGCTTTGCGCTGCTACAGTTAGTTATCCAAGCCCTGAATTGGCAGTGTAATGCGTCCGCCGCGATTGCCCAGAAAGTAACACTCAACCTCACATGCCAAACATTCGATACAGCCGCCGCGTTTGGCTTCGCCGCGTTCAATGTTCAGCATGGGCACACCACCATCCAGCGACAGAATCTTTGGCACACAGGTTTCTACGCAGGCTTTACTGTCGCACTCACGGCAGCGTGCATGGTCAAAGGTTACAGTTCCACCCGTCACCGTTTCAAACGAATAGGGTTCCTGCGGCGTGAACGATTCACGCATTGGTACAGTATCCAGCGGCGAATACGACGCCATCAGCGCTTCCAGTCGTTCGGTGCAGCTTTCCGGGGAGGTGTCACGTCCATAAGCCTCAACAGGTGCCGGAAAAGCGCCGTTAGCACGCTGTAGGATGGTTATCGCCTGTTCTTCTGCATTGCCGCCGACACGAATCACGGCTGGCACGTTAAGCTGCTCATCGATGAAGGCTTTAACTAGCCCGCGCGCGGTGTGGAACTGTTCCTGACTGGCAACGCCGCTGCCACCCGCGTAATAGCCGTCAATGCCCTGCTGGCTGAGGATGATGCGCGCCGCGCGGTAGACCTTGCTGGCAGGTGGGTTGCCGCTGGTATCGACAAAGTTGGCGATTTTGAAGCCGCGCGAGAACAGCGCATCCATGTTCATCATGCTGCCGCCGCCGCCTGCGCCATGAAAGCCCACGACACGATCACCCTTTTTAAAGCCTATTTCCATCTGAATGAAGTAAAAGGTGCCACGATAGTCGTTTTTCTCGACATTCCAGGCGATTTTTTCAAGCTCTGTTGGTGGGCGGTCAAATTCGCGGGCGAGTTCAATGCCAAGGTCGTCATGTCGATAGACGGCGTAATCGTCTACCGTGAAGCGCGCATCCAGCGCCAGCAGTTCACCGCTGGTCGTCAGCGCGAGTGGATTAATTTCCGCCGAGCGTGCGTCGTAGGCGCGTGCCGCCGCGTAAAACTTCGGGATGAAACTGCCGAGTTGCAGCAGCAGTTTACCCTCAATGCCTGCGCGCCGTGCCAGATCACGCGCTTCAAATTCCCGTAGGCCGACGCGGATGTCTACCACGCTGCGCGCTACCTTGTCGGGGTGCTGCTGGGCGATTTCCTCGATACCTGTGCCCCCTAAGCTGCTGAAAATCACGACTGGAGCGCGGGCGCTGTCGTCGATAATCACCCCGAGGTAGAACTCGCGCGCGATAGCGATGCGTTCTTCCACCAGCACTTTTTCGATGCGGAAGTTTCCCACCTGTTTGCCCAATAGATCGCCTGCGATGCGCGCGGCTTCTTCGGGGGTGTCGGCAAAGTGGACAAGCTGTTTACCCGCGCGTCCTGTGACCCAGGCCTGCGCTTTGATGACGACGGGCGCGCCAATTCCAATCGCCAGCGCGCGCGCTTCACCAACGGTTTCTACAGCCGCGCCTTTGGGTGCAGGCACGCCGAACTGTTTGAAAATGGCTTTGCCCTGATATTCATGTAAGCGTGCCATGTGTACTCTCCTGAAGTGGAAATTTAGCCGCCGGGACGGTCTGATAGATCGTTAGCGTGAATCCGCAGCCATTGATAGCGGGTATGCGAACCATGCCACGTCGAAAAGCCAAACTGCCCACTAGGGTATGATTTATCGGCTGCGCTGATGTGCTGCGTTTGCCCATGTGGGTCACTGATGTGCGCAGTTAAGGTGTCGCCTTCTACCTGCACCCTGAGGCGATAGAGTACGCCATGAGACCAAACAAAGGGCGCGCTGGCGAGCACCTCATATACCTTATCTTTCCTGTAAAGCGCTATTTTTCCGTTCGGCGCAAGCCCAAAAGCATAGCTGCGCAGCGCTCCCTGCACGCGCACGTTCACGTTGTGGTAGTCGCCGACAAGCGGCATAAGCTCAGTTTCCAGCGTATAGTCTGTCCAGCGGATATCGCCGGAATAGGTTTCACACTCGCCAACACCGCTGCCGTGATAAGCGCCATTTTCCAGACGCCAGTAGCCGCGCAGCCGGGTCCACTGGCTGATGCCGCCGGATTCAGGACGTTCTTTGGCGAACGTACATTCATAATCCGGCGCGCCTGACCAATCCAGTTCCGATAAATGAAACGACCCTGTTTCCCACACTTCGCCGATGTTGCGCAGCACGACACCAACCTGCGATAGGCACACGTCCTTCAACGGCGGGATGCGATAGGCCAACGATTGCCATGTGCCGGGCGTGAGCGCCTCGCCTGTCGCCTGATAATCGCCTGCAAAATTGTCGTCGTGACCGTAGAGCGCGGCTCTGAGTGTCGGGGGGGCGTCCGCTGGCACATAGACTTTTGCCGTGATAGTCTGGCCGGGATAAAGCAGCGGTGTAAAGCAGGCTTCATAATAATTGCTGCTGAGTTCGCGCGGGCGATAGTAGGTGCGCGTGAAGATGCGGATTTCGCCCTTTTTGTTGAGCTTACGGATGCTGGTTTGCAGCGTCGGTTGGTCTTCAGCGCGGTGCAGGTGAATCGGGCGACCCTTGTCGCCGTGTGCGTCGAAGTTGTTGGTTGAGCCAGAATAATGGAAATGATAACGAGATTTTGGGTAACTGGTTTCGCCGTGTAAACGACGCCCCAAGGCACAGAATACATCGGCACACTGTGGAATCGTCAGCAGATTGCGCGTGCCGATGATGCTGGCGGTGATAAGCAAATCATTCATCGGTTTGCGCCACTGTTCGTCAATGCGTGATAAACCGACGGCTGTCGCGACAATCGCCCCAACGTTGCCAACATTGCAGTCCGTGTCCCAGCCCGCCATGTTGGTGATTTGAAGTGAACGTGAAAAATCGCCCGCACCATACAGCAGCCCAATAGCTACAACGCCAGCATTGGGGATAATGTGGACAATGCCGGGATAACGATCATAACCGAAGTTGGCTTTGAGATAGGCATAGGCAGCGTGCCAGTCGTGGGGATGCTGCTGGTGAAAATCCAACATCGCCTGAAGCACACGGGCGTAGTCACTTTCAGCACGAACCTGCTTCAAGCCGATGTCGATCAACTGCCGAGGGTCACGTTCACTAAAAGCGGCACTCACCAGCGCGGCGATGAAGCGCGCGCCATCAATGCCGCAGCCATCGTGTGAGACGCTTGCCGCCTTCTGCGCGAAATCGGCAGCCGCCGCTGGGTCATTTGGTGCTATCCAGCCCCAGAGGTCACTGAAAATCTGCCCACCAATCTGCTCCGCTATAACTGCGCCATTCTGGGCAATCGAGCCGGAGCGCGGCGCGGGAATGCCCGCTGCGAGATTGAGGTAGGCGGTGTGTTCGGTGGAGGTGCCGTAGCCGCCCCACCACAACGTGCCGTGCTGGTCACCAAGATAGTTGAGCCATGTGTCGCCAAAATGCTGGGCGGTGACCTGCGTGCCGAAGTCCTCAAGCGTGCGAATGAGAATCATCGGGACAGAGGTGTCATCGTCAGGCTTGAAGATTTTGCCACTGTCTTCGCTGAGATAAGTGGTCAGTTCACCCAGATGGGCGCGGATTTCGTCGTAAGTCCAGTTTTCTAGAGGCGCGCCGAAACGCACGCCGATACATTTGCCGAGCCAGCCTGCGTACACGCGTTCATCATAATCAGAAGGAAGAGTCATCATAAGGTTTCGATTTTGCAGCCGCAAAAAGAATGTGTATTGTAGTGTATGTGCAGAGGCAAACCGCTGCTTTGTCTCTGCACATCTAGACGGAGTTTTACACTCCTGCCGTTGGACAAGTGGATCATGCGACTCCTGTCAATCGCGCATTCAAAATTACCTTAGAGGGAAAAATGCTTCCCTGGGTGCCGATTGAATTACACGAGTTCGTATGATCCCTTGTTCAAACATCAGACCAAGTGCCCTAAGGAAGCTGGGCGTAATTGTCGTCAAGGCAGGTTTGCCCTGTTTGCGCGGCTTCGCTCATCAGCGCTGTCAGATCACGCTCGCCACCTTCAATCCAACGGGTACGCACGTCGCTGAGCGGGCCGTAAACACAGTCAAAGAAATACTGGCTGCGCAGATAGTTAGGTGTGCGTTCAGAGTTGATGAGCTGATTATAAGAAACACTGCGGATGGGATCGGTATCCCAGCCCAGTTCCTGCCATGCGGCGGGGCCGTTAGGTGCCCAAACGCCTGCCTCAGCCGCCATACGCTGGGCGGTGGGTCCCGCGAGCCATTCCATCAACTGCCACGCCTCGTCCTTATGCGTGCTGCCATTCCACATGTAGTAGACGTAGGAGTCGGCCCAGGGGATCACGTCGGTGTTGGCGTCAAAACGCGGCGGCGCGACGACGCCCCATGTAAATTCCTGCTGCTGCATGAGGGCTGGCAGTTCCCAATCGGAAATGGACTGCATCGCGACCTGGCCGGACATGAAGGTGACTTCACCGAACTGATCTGCCATGTCAGCGGGTGATGCAGTTTGATCCTCGGTGACTAAACCCAAACACCAATTCATGGCATTCACCGCTTCGGGGGTGTCCATGTAGCCGACAACCTGACGGCCATCGTCGCTGGTGATTTCGGCCCCGAGATTGAAGGAGAACGGTGACCACAACATGCAACCTTCGCCGCCTTCGATACCGCCAGAACCATAGATGTCGTTGGCAGCATCAGTCAGGGCGATGGCGGTCTGACGATAGTCTTCAATCGTCCAGCCGTCCTCGGGATAGGCAACACCAGCGGCATCGAAGATGTCTTTGTTGTAGGCAATAAAACCAGATACGGCATCACGCGGCACCCCATAGTAGTGATCTTGATAAACAGCGCGGCGGGCAGCGCTGGGGAACCACTGTTCGGCTACGCCAGAGGCTTCGACATATGGCGTGAGGTCTTCGAGGAAACCCTGGGCGGCGATGTCGGTGGCGTAGTAGTGATACCAGATGTCAGGCCCTTGTCCGGCGGCGATGGCCGTGGTGACGCGGGTGGCAAAACCACGACTGGGATAGAGGGAGACTGCAACCTGAATGCCGGGATGTTCGGCCTCAAAGGCGCGCGCCAGCTGGAAGTGCAGATCACGGGTAGCGGCAGTGTCACGTCCGCGCTCAGTCGCCCACCAGGTAATTGTCACTACCTGCGTATCCTGGGCGTGAACAGCTAACACGGGCAGGACTATGCAGAACAACAGCAGCAGTGCAACAATTTTCTTCATTTTCGTTTACTCCTAAAAATGATATGTATCGTTTGAGAAATCAGCCCTTTAATCCTTCGATAGCAATACCTCCGATTAATTGACGCTGAGCGAAGAAGAAAAGTAACAGGGGTGGAATTGTCGCCATCAGCGACCCTGCCATCAGCAAATTCCAATTGGTCTCGCGCGTGCCTTGGAAGAAGCTCAATCCTAAGGAGACCGTAAACAACTGCGGATCGTTGAGGTAAATCAATGGTTGGAGGAAATCGTTCCAGGTGCCGACAAACGTGAAAACCACGACCAGTACCAGCGCCGGACGTGACAGCGGCAGAATGATGCGCCAGAAGACATCGAACCAATTTGCGCCGTCAATGTAGGCAGCTTCATCAAGGTCGAAGGGGATGCTCATCATATACTGGCGAACGAGGAAAATCAGGAAGGAACTGCCCGTGAAGGCAGGCACGATTAATGGCAAATAGGTGTTAATCCAGCCAAGCTTGGAAAACAAAATGAAGCGTGGCACCAGCGTGACGTGGTACGGGATCATCAGCGTGGAGAGCATGAGCAGAAACAAGATGCTGCGTCCGGGGAAACGCAGACGGGCGAAACCGTAGGCTACCAGCGTCACGGCGAATAATTCGCCAAGAATGTTCATGCCGACCAGAAAAAAGGTGTTGAAGATGAAGCGGTCAAAGGGCACTTCCTGAAAGACGCTGACGAAGTTCTGCCACTCAATAGGATTGGGAATCCAGGTGGGCGGGATGTCGAAGGTTTGCTGTGCGCCCTTAAGCGCGGTTGCCAGCATCCAGTAGAGGGGCAGGACGAAAACAGCAGCAACCGCAATTAACGTGGCATACCCCAGGATCTTTTCGATTAATTCTGCCTGGTGGGCGGTCAAGCGCAAGGGACGTGGTGGGCGATTCTGTTCGGTAGGTTTCGCTAAAGAAGACATTCTTTTTACCTGTTCATGCTTCTGTCGGATTCGTAGTACACCCAGTAGCGCGAACTGCGCAGGACGAGCACGGTAACGACCAGGATGAAGGCGGTCATAATCCAGGCCAACGCGGAGGCATAGCCCATACGCAGCGAGACAAAGCCACGATTGTAGAGATACAACATGTAGAACAGGCCAGATTGCAGCGGCCCGCCGCTGGTGCCTGCGGCGATAAAGGCGGGTGTGAAGGTCTGGAACACGCCGATTAAGCCGAGGACGACCTGAAAGAAAATGGTCGGCGAGAGCAGCGGCAGTGTAATACGGACAAATTTCTGAAAACGACTGGCCCCATCCACTGTGGCTGCTTCGTAAAAAGTTTCCGGGATGTTTTGCAGCCCTGCGAGGTAGATAATGGCGCTGCCACCCACACCCCATAGGGCGATAATGATGAAGCTGGGCATGACGAAATTGGGACTCCCCAGCCAGTTTGGCCCGGTGAGGCCCAGCCAACTGAGGATGGTATTGACCACGCCATAACGTGCGTTGAGCATCCAGACCCAAACCAGCGCCGCCGCGACCTGTGGCACGACGTAAGGCATGTAAAACAACGTGCGAAAAATGCCAATGCCGTGCAGCTTCTGGTTCATCAGCACTGCTAAACCAATGCCGCAGGTTACTTCAAGTGGGAGGTAAAAAATGGAATAGGTAAAGGTGACCTGAACGGCCTTGATGAAACGCGCATCGCTGGTAAAGATGGCGATGTAGTTGTCCAGGCCGATCCATTCTGGCGTGCCGACGATGTTCCAGCTTGTAAAGCTGATGAGGAATGAAGCGATTATCGGCCCCACAAAGAAGACCAGAAAGCCGATCATCCAGGGCGAGATAAAGAGATAACCTGCCAGTGCTTCTTTACGGCGGCTTAGCGAAAGCTCTGCCCAACTCGCAAACAGGGGGATTCTGCTGATCATGGGGCGTCCTTAAGTTCAGCAAACATGGACAAGAGTTCATCATGTCTGCGCTGTGCCTGCTGGTAGGCAGCTTGATAGTCACGCTGGAAGAGCTGGTAGAGGTCGCGGGCAGCGCTGTCAAAATCGATGCGATTGCGCTTGCCTATTTCTTCTGCCCAGCGCGGTGGCAACCCTCGTTTTCCTACCATTGCGCCGATAATCGCCCCAACCATGCTGGCGATGCTGTCCGCGTCACGCCCGTAATTCACTGCACCAAGTACAGCCTGCGTAAAGTCACCCTGCGCAATAATCAGATAGGCCAGCGCAATAGGCACTTCTTCGATTGCATGAAGCTGGCTGGGATACGCCCCTGCACGTTCAAACTCCTGTACGCCGCCTTTGACAGTATCGAATGGCTCAATGGCCGCCCGAAGATGTCGCTGTAAACGACTTTCGTCGTCGGTAGGTGCGCTGTGAGCAGCGGCAACTACGGCCTCAAGTGCTTTGCGAGTGCCATCCTTAGCGAGACGCAGCGCCGTGTTGACGATGCTGTCTATGGTGGCATTAGGACGCAAGGCCTCGGCGATGCAGGCGGCCATCACTGCTGCTGCTTCCAGACCGTAGGAGTACTGATGGGCGCTGAAGATGTTCACCGCGCGGTTGTAAGCTGCATCAGGGTCGCCTGCGTTCATCATGCCGATGGGTGAGGCATACATGGCAGCGCCGCAGTTCACCATGTTGCCGATGCCTGCTTCACGAGGGTTGACGCTGGCTAAGCGCAGGCGGATGAGCAAATATTTCTCTGGGTAAAACAGGCGCTCAACCAGCGTAAGTTCACGGCGTAGTTCCGGTATCCACATCGGCTTATCGACGATTTCCGGTAGAAGGTAGGTGAGCATGTCGTGAGCCTCCATCTGCCCACCTTTGGCAAGGAGTGCTCGACACAGCGACAAGACCATCAGGGTGTCGTCGGAGACATTACCATCACCTTTGTGCCTGCCGTCGGGTTTTGGGCCGAAAGGAGGCATGAAGTCTACGACACGCCCACCAAAGCGTTTCAGGATTTCGTCCGGCGTGCGCCCTTCCGTTGATGTGCCAAGTCCGTCGCCAAGCGCGCCGCCAATCAGACATCCAGCAAATTTATCCTCTAGTTCTGAAATGAGACCGGTCTCATTTTGTGCCATAAAAAGACTTATTCCCTCAATTGACTATTTCGGCGAAGCTGTCGAACTACGTTGTACTAATGAACAGGAGAGCAGGGTGTGCTGTGGGGGGATGTCATCTGCTCCCTCAATACGGGCTAATAAATAGCGGGCAGCCGTTACCCCTATCGCATACTTCGGCTTGGCGATGGTGGTTAGCGGCGGATTGCTGGTCATGGCCGCGAAGATGTCGTCCATGCCGATAATTGACATATCTTGCGGCACATGCAGTCCGGCCAACTGTGCCGCGCGCAGCGCCCCTAAAGCAATGATGTCGTTCACTGCAAAGACTGCGGTGGGGGGCTGTGGCAGCGCCAGAAGCTGCTGCATGGCCAGGTATCCGCCTTCCTGCGTAAAAGCGGTTTGCGTGATTAGTTCGTCGGCAAGCGATAAGCCGTACTCCCGGCAGGCTTTGACATAGGTGTCGTGGTGGGTATGCATCTTACGGCGACGCAGCGGCCCAGAAATCAAACCAATTCGACGATGCCCTAATTCGATAAGGTGCGTCATTGCCAGCCAACCCGCCTGAGCGGAATCGCTGCTGACGGTGTCGAAGTCTTCATAGGATTCGCCAGATGCAAGCAGGATTACGGGGATGGTCATTTCCAGCAGATCGGCATTCACGATGCCAGTCGGATTGATTATCAGTCCATCAAACTGGTTCTGGCGCATTTTTCGCAGATGCTTCTGCTCGCGCGCGGCATCCCAATCATTGTTCATCATGACGACGGTGTACCCCGACTGCTCCAACGTATCCTGTACGCCGCGCGCAACTTCAGGCCAGAATGGATTGGTGATGTCCGGGATTGAGAGGGCAACCATGTAGGTGTGTTCAGAACGCAGGCTGCCAGCGACAGCATGGCGCTCGTAGCCCAACTGCTGTACTGCATTCATGACACGTTCACGGGTTTGTTCACGAACAATATCGTTGTCGCCATTCACGACACGAGCAGCAGTGGCTTTGGAAACCCCTGCTAATCTGGCTACATCCCGTAACGTTGCGCGCTTTCTAATCATAAGTTTCAAAATAAGGATATTTCGCCAGTCTGAAAATGAGACCGGTCTCATTTCTTAAAAATAACACTGGCTGTTGTCCCTGTCAAGCAATTGGCAAAAGTGAGAGCGTCTGAGATGCTGAAAGTTCTGGTAACGAGGCAGCATCTGGATGCTAAACAGAATATTTCATCTCATCAGCAAGCTTATCTTAGTGTATAAATGGATATGTGGTTTTATGGTTGGGGACGCTGTCGATCTGGGATGGTTAGATTTGTGAGTTGCGTATTGCGCAACATAGTTGACAATAGTGACGCGGGGGTATTAAATTCGGAACTATGATACAGTCTTTGGCTCGTGGTTTAGAGGTACTTGATATATTGGCCCAGGCAGAGGGCGACATAGGCATTATGGAATTTGCGCGTCAGCTTGACATTGATAAAAGCAGTGCTTCGAGACTGCTGCAAACCCTGGCAAACTATGGCTATGTCGAGCAAGACCAGGATACGCGCCGGTTCCGTTTAGGCCCACGCGTGGTTGCACTGAGTAATCGTGTACTAAACCGGATGCCGCTGCGTGATCATGCCCGTCCTTTCTTGCGCCATCTGACCGAAACCACTGGAGAGTGCTCGCATATTGCAATTCTGGCGCATGGGAAAGCTCTGTACATTGATCAATACCAAACGCCTGCGATACTGCGCGTTGAGACAGAGATAGGCACAATGTCACCGCTGCACTGTACGGCACTGGGAAAAGTGCTGCTCGCGTTTAACGGGGCAATTCCGCCTCAGAATCTGGTGAGTTTCACGCTGCGGACGATTACTGACCCTGAAGGGCTGCGGCTTCATCTGGATCAAGTGCGGCGACAGGGCTATGCCGTTGATGATGAGGAACATGTAGCGGGAGTACGCTGTATCGCCGCGCCTGTGTATAACTTCAATAGAAAAGTGATTGCGGCGATGGGAATTTCCGGCCCGGCAGGTCGTGTTACGCTGGAAAATCTACCTGCGCTGAGGCAGCAGGTGCTGATGAGCGCAGAGGAATTGTCACTTCGTTTGGGCAGTGGACTCTTTTAGAGGACTGCCTCTTTTTTTAACTATTTAGCGCAACATCGTTGCGTATTATACAACAGAGAATTTATTATGGAACAACTTAGAACTGGCTTTATTGGCACTGGTCGCATTTCTGATCTACACGCGCTGGAATACCTACAAAACCCGCGCGCAAAGATCGTGGCGGTCTGTGATCAGAATCTCGAACTCGCGCGGCAGCGTGGGGCGGCATGGGGCGTTCCGGCCAATCGTGTTTTCAGCAACTACGAAGACTTGCTGGCTCTACCAGAAGTGGACATGGTGGATATTCTGCTGCCGCATCACCTGCATCATCAGGCGGCGATGGCAGCGATCAAAGCGGGGAAACATGTCTCGCTGCAAAAACCCATGACGCTGAATGTACAGCAGGCCGATGAACTGATTGCTGCGGCGAAAGCTGCGAACGTAATTTTCCGTGTGTTTGAAAACTTCATCTTTTATCCACCCGTACAGTTAGCGCGTGCGCTGGTGGACGCGGGTGAAATCGGTGACCTGCTCACCATCCGAGTTAAAAGCAACTCCGGCATTAGCAAAACAGCGTGGGAAGTACCCGGTTATGCGCAGGCGTGGCGCTTTGATTACGCCAAAAACGGCGGCGGCCCATTAGCTTTTGATGATGGACACCATAAGTTTGCGCTGGCATGGCACTTTATGGGCATGGCTGAAGAAGTTCATGCGTGGATTGGCCAGACTGAAGTTGCACCCGGTATGCTGCTCGATACCCCGGCGATTATTTCGTGGAAGTTTTCTAACAACCGCTACGGCTCGTTGGAAGTGGTGAATTCACCGCAAATGGAAATCAACACAATTTATTATGCCCAGGATGACCGAATGGAGCTGACAGGCACCAAAGGCGTTATCTGGACGACGCGCGGGCATGGCAACATGCTGGATACGCCACCTGTGGTTCTCTACAAAGATAATCAAACACGTACCTTCAACAATGTGCCTGCTGACTGGAAACACAGCTTCATCAATGCTACGCGACACTTTATTGACGCCTATCATAAAGGCGAAGTGCCACACTTAACGGGTGAAGAAGGACGTGAGATTCTACGTTTTACATTAGCTGCGCAGGAATCAGCACAAACCGGCAAGTCTGTTCGGTTACAAGGAGACTGACATGTCGCTTACGGGTTCTGAACTGCTGGTCGAAATGCTGATTCGTGAAGGAATAGAGTACGCAATCGGTATTCCCGGACACGGAAACCTGCCCCTCATGGATGCTCTGCGCCGCCGCCGGGACAAGATCAAAGTCATTATGCCCCGTCATGAGCAGTCAGCAGTTCACATGGCAGATGGTTACTATCGTGCCACGGGGAAACCGTTAGTGGTCTACACCTCGATTGGGGCGGGCGCGACGAATACGGTTATCGGGCTGGCAACCGCTTACGTGGATTCAATCCCGATGCTGCTGCTGATTGGCGAGACGCATACTTATATGCGTGGCGTGGGGGTGCTCCAGGAAGTGGAACGGCAGCGCTGGTCTGATCTGTATCGGGTGATGGAGCCTGTCGTAAAGCGCAGTTGGCACATCGACCACGCGCGACAACTGCCGCGCGCCGTATCGCAGGCGTTTAACGCGATGCACACAGGTCGCCCTGGCCCAACGATGATTACGCTGCCGATGGATGTGCAGGCGCAATCTGTTGATGATGATTTGGTTGTTGATTCGCGGCTGTATCGATCTCATGAGCGCCCTGCGGGTCATCCCAGCGCCATTGAAAACGCAGCGGATTTGCTGGTGAACGCCAGTCGTCCTGTTATCGTGTGCGGCGGCGGTGTGATCCTGTCTGGCGCTGAACAGGAACTGAAAACCCTTGCCGAGCATTTAGGGTGTGCTGTGGTCAGCACAATGCAGGGTAAAAGCGCTTTCCCTGAAGATCATCCTTTGTATGCATGGCACATGGGTACCAACGCTACAAGCTGTGGCAACCACATGACACGCACAGCCGATGTGCTTGTGGCTGTAGGGGTACGTTTTGCTGATAAGGCGACATGCTCATACAAACCGGGTGAAGCCTTTAGCATCCCACCGAGCAAACTTATTCACATTGACATTGACCCTGCTGAAATCGGGAAAAATTATCCCGTTGCAGTTGGCATCGTGGCAGATGCAAAGGCGGCTTTGGAAGCACTACTGACTGTTGTACAACAACGCAAAGAAGCCCGGAACTGGCGTGACTCTGCCTATACGCGCGAAATTGCCGCGAAAGTCAGCGAATGGAAAGCCAGTTACCGGCCACAAAGCGACGCGGATGATACACCTCCCACTATGGGGCGCGTGTTACGGGACCTGCGCACGGCGCTGCCACAGGACACCGTTGTCTTAACCTCATCGGGCAATATACAGGCACAGGCTTTCCAGGAGATGGCGTTTACGAAATCGCGGACGTATCTGTCTGCTGGCGGTTTTAGCACGATGGGCTGGGCATACCCGGCAGCGTTGGGCGCGAAACTGGCTTTAGATTCAACGCCTGTCGTGGCGCTGGTAGGTGACGGCGATTTCTTGATGACGGTTCAGGAATTAGCCACTGCTGCACAGTACAACATTTCCGCTGTAGCTGTGATTTTCAACAATCAGGGGTGGCAGGCCATCCGTGATTTGCAGCAGATTGCGTTGGCGATGAAAGCAATTATGGCACAATGTTTGAACAGAGTGGAAAGCCTGTGACCCCCAACATCGCTGAAATTGCCAGAGGCTTTGGCGTGAACGGCGTGCGGATTGAATCGCCCAAAGATGTTGTACCTGCTGTTCAGCAAGCGTTAGAAAGCAATGTCCCTGCAGTCATTGAAGTCATGATTGACATGCAGCATGGTAAATCAGGCGGTCAGGGCACAGGCTGGTGGGATGTACCTGTACCGGAATATTTCAGCCAAAAGCACGACGACTATGTAAAGGCTCAGGCGGAGGTCAAGCTCTAGTGCAGTACAAGATGTTGATCAATGGCGTCTGGGTTGACGCTAAAAATGGTGGCACATGGGATGTTGTTAATCCCGCCACCGAAGGGGTTATTGCCACCGTGCCTTTTGGCGATGCCCGTGATGCGTATACCGCGATTGATGCGGCTGCGGAAGCACAGCCCGGTTGGGCACGGATGACCGCTTACGAACGGGGCGCAATTCTGGTGCGGATTGCCTACGCAATACGTGAACGAATCGAAGAACTTGCGCCAATCATGACCCGTGAATGTGGTAAGCCGCTGGCCGAAGCACGCGGAGAATGGAATGCCGCCGCTGACCTCTTTGAATGGTTTGCTGAAGAAGGCAAGCGCGCTTATGGGCGTGCCGTACCTGCGCGGCGGGCTAACAAACGGCTGCTGGTGCTGCGCGAACCGATGGGTGTGATTGCTACAATTACTGCGTGGAATTTCCCGGCTTATCTGCCTGCGCGTAAATGGTCGGCTGCGCTTGCAGCGGGCTGTACGGTGGTAGGACGGCCAAGTGAATTGACGCCGATGAGCGCGATGGCCTTGGTCAATGTCATGGCCGAGGCAGGAATTCCAGCCGGGGTCATGAACCTGGTGAATGGCAAGCCTGAAGAAATCGGACAGGCATTTTTGCAAAGTCCGGTGGTGAGCAAAATCAGTTTCACAGGCTCGCAGCGTGTCGGACAAATCCTGATGCGCGGCGCGGCGGAACGTATTAAGAAATTATCGTTAGAGCTTGGTGGCAGCGCGCCTGTGCTGGTTTTCGACGATGTTGATGTGGCGAAAGCAGCAGAACAGGTTGTGACGGCCAAGTTCCGCAACAACGGACAGGTGTGTATTTCCCCTGCTCGCTTCTATGTGCAGCGTGGGATTTTCGAGGATTTTCTCGATGCAACGCAGCAGCGGATTAACGCTCTGAAATTGGGCAATGGTCTTGAAACTGGGATTACTACAGGGCCGATGGTCACAGCGGCTGGTCGCGAACGCGTTGAAAGTTTCGTGACTGACGCGGTGGCTAAAGGGGCGACGGTTGTCACAGGCGGTCAGCGCCCGGCGACTCCGGCACATGGTTATTTTTACCAACCTACCCTGCTCACCAATGTTAATCCAGTGATGCGCATAAGCTGTGATGAAGTCTTTGGCCCGGTGATGCCGATAAGCCAATTTGAAACCCTGGAAGATGGGCTGCGGCAGGCAAACGCAACGCCCTTTGGGTTAGCAGGATACGCGCTGACGAACGATTTTAAGACAGCGGTTCAGGTCTACGAAGGTTTGAAGTTTGGCATCGTCGGCATGAACGATCTTGTTCCGGCAACAGCAGAGGCACCTTTCGGAGGCATCAAGGAAAGCGGCTTCGGCAGTGAAGGCTCACAGGAAGGTCTGCTGGAATATCTGAACACCAAGTTCGTGTCGATGGGGATTTAGGTGACTATGAAACCGCAGGGCTTCGCAAATCGATTGACACAATACAGCGACAGGGAATTTTCGCTCTATTTGCGGCGATCCTTTGCGCGGTCAATGGGCTTCAGCGATGAGGCGTTGGGGAAACCCATTGTTGGCATCCTGAATACCTATAGTGAACTCAACAACTGCCATCGGGGTTTTCCCGAACTGGTACAGGCCGTGAAGCGCGGCGTCTGTCAGGCAGGCGGGCTTCCCCTTGAGTTTCCGACGATCTCGCTGGGGGAAGTGTTCCTGCATCCCACGAGCATGATGATGCGCAACCTCATGTCGATGGATGTTGAAGTGATGCTCAAGGCACAGCCCCTTGACGCTGTAGTCTTAATGGGGGGCTGTGACAAGACTGTCCCCGCGCTGTTGATGGGTGCAGCGAGCGCAGGCATCCCGGCAATCCTGCTGGTATCAGGCCCGATGCTCACGGGGAATTATGAAGGTGAACGACTGGGAGCCTGTACCGACTGCCGCCGCTTCTGGGCGATGTACCGACGTGGGGAAATTGACGGAGAGGCAATCGGGCGTGTCGAAAGCAGCCTTGCCGTGACTGCGGGAACCTGTGCAGTGATGGGTACGGCCAGCACAATGGCCTGTGTGTCTGAAGCCCTGGGCATGATGTTACCGGGCGGGGCCAGCGTCCCGGCAGTACACGCAGACCGTCTGCGGCACGGGGAAGCGACGGGCAGGCAAGCGGTTCACCTGATTGAGCAGCAGTTGACGCCCGACAAAATTATGACCCGCGAAGCCTTTGGCAATGCGCTGCGTGTTTTGCAGGCCGTTGGTGGTTCGACCAACGCTATTATTCACCTCACCGCAATCGCCGGACGGCTGGGTATCGAACTTACGCTTGATCAATTGGACAGTATCAGCGATGAGACACCTGTCATCGTTAGCCTTAAACCCTCTGGTAAGGATTATATGGAGGATTTGCATCGCGCTGGTGGAATGCCTGTGGTGCTGCAAGCGCTTAAGTCGCTGCTTAACCTGGACACGATGACGGTAACAGGGCAAACGCTGGGCGAAGTGTTGGACGTGCCGTATCAATTCCCTGAATGGCAGGACGTAATTCGTCCGCTGAATAATCCATTCAAAGCGCAGGGCGCGCAAGTCGTGCTGCGTGGCAACCTGGCTCCTGAAGGTGCGGTATTGAAACGCTCGGCGGCAAGTCCCGATTTACTGCGCAAGACAGGACGCGCTGTGGTTTTTAAGTCGCTTCAGGATTTGGCCGAACGTATTGACTCGCCTGATCTGGACGTGACCCCCGATGATATTCTTGTGCTGAAAAACGCAGGGCCTATCGGAGGGCCAGGAATGCCCGAA